>DJYW01000061.1 GCA_002450255.1 Gammaproteobacteria bacterium UBA6968 | reverse complement strand
CGTGTCAGCATCAGCCATCAGTGTTAACGGCTTGTCGGCACCTAATATATGCGTCTGACCTACAAAATCAGCCAAGCTGGAAGGCCGCAACTGTTCTGCCAATGGCCGCGTATCAATTCCCGATCGCCCTCTCACCCCCGGCTCATCCGCGAACAACATCGGTTCCCTCAGGCAAGCTCAGACGAAAAGCTTCTGTATCATCTTTGTTCATTTCGCGCACATCATTGAGCGTTATCAGCGTACGTTGGCCTGCGTGATCGATGATCTGCAACCGAGTTAAGGTCCGCTCTAAAAAAGTCAGCTCGATTCGCTTAAACAATGCCGCTGCCTGCATCGGCTCGATAGCAAACTGCAAGCGCGACTTGGCAGGCAAAGCGGTCGCGGTAGTTGTCTCTCCCATCACGACCAAATAATCACTAAGCACGTCTGCTGCGGGGCGGGTCAGCAACAAAAACGGGGATGCTTCCACGTCAGGATCTATATCGCGTTCGATAACCTGCTCCAGGTCCGGATCGTAAACACGAAGCTGCGTCGCACTCGCAATAGAAATCTGCGCAAACGGCTGCATTATCTCCCAACGGATATGGGGACGCCGCATCAGCACACGGCCAGAGCTTTGCTCAAGCAGACCGCCATACACGTCGTAAATGGCTTGCTGGAAAGAGGCGTCGATGTTGTCTGCTGTCCGCAGCAGGTCGACCAAAAGCTGGCCCGCTTGCTGAGACTTGACAACTGCGCTCGCGGTCTCATCAGGCGGCGTGGTACGCGCCTGCAAAGCAGTACTTATCGTGCTGCCCGATGCGATAAAAAATAACGCGCTAATCGCGCTTAGGAACAATGATTTCACGGCTTCCATTCGTATTCATTGGAGTCACAACACCCGCAGCCTCCATCGCTTCGATCAGGCGTGCCGCTCTATTGTAGCCGATGCGCAGCTTGCGCTGGACCGCGGAGATTGAAGCACGTCGGCTCTCTAACACAAAGCTAACCGCCTCATCATATAGCTCATCCTCTTGTTCACTATCTTGGCCGCTCTCAACTGGCATAAACGCGTCGGCATCACTGCCCCCAGTTACGATTTCTTCCAGATAGTCCGGGGCACCGCGGCGGCGCCAGTCTTCTACTATTCGAGCTACTTCTTCGTCGGAGACAAACGCACCATGCACCCGCTGCGGGAGCGCTGTGCCCGGGGGTAGGTACAACATATCACCATGTCCTAAAAGCTGTTCTGCACCACCTTGATCCAGAATGGTTCGAGAATCGACACGGGACGAGACCTGGTAGCTCATTCGGGCCGGTATATTGGCTTTGATCAAACCGGTGATGACATCCACTGACGGGCGTTGTGTGGCTAATATCAAGTGAATGCCAGCGGCTCTGGCCTTTTGCGCAATGCGCGCAATAAGCTGTTCTACCTTTTTGCCAACGATCATCATCATGTCAGCAAATTCGTCGATCACAACGACAATAGCCGGCAATGTCTTTAGTTCGGGCGCAGCCTCGCCCTCGACATTCCACAGCGGATCCAGAAGCGGCTCCCCTTTCGCGATTGCCTCTGTTACCTGACGATTAAACCCGGCTAAATTACGCACACCTTGAGCAGCCATCAGGCGATAACGGCGCTCCATTTCAGCCACACACCAATTCAAGGCGTGCGCCGCCTCTTTCATATCTGTGACGACCGGCGTCAGTAAATGCGGAATCCCCTCATAAACAGAAAGCTCCAACATTTTAGGATCAACAAGGATCAGCCGGACTTCATCTGGCGTTGACTTAAATAGCAAACTTAAAAGCATTGCGTTAACGCCTACGGATTTACCCGAGCCGGTTGTTCCTGCAACCAGCAAATGTGGCATTCGCGCAACATCCGCCACAACCGATTCGCCGCCGATATCTTTTCCTAACGCGAGCGTTAAACGCGAAGGCGATTCCTGGAAGACGTTTGAGTCAATCACCTCTTTGAGCTGTACGACCGCGCGGGATTCGTTCGGGATTTCGATACCAACAACCGACTTGCCGGGTATCACCTCAACAATTCGCACACTAATCACCGCCAACGAGCGCGCCAGATCCTTCGCCAAAGCCGTAATTTTCTGCACCTTGGTGCCCGCAGAAGGTTGCACTTCAAACCGTGTAACCACAGGCCCAGGCATCACCGAAACGACTTCAGCCTCAACCCCAAAATCCGCCAATTTCAGTTCCAGCAATCTGGAGAGCGCTTCCAAAGAATCGGCAGAGTAACCCTTGTCTGTGCCAGGTTGCTCATGATCGAGCAAATCGATATCCGGCAATTCCTGCAGCCCCTGCGGTTCAAACAGGCGTTTTTGTTGGCTACGGCGTATCGCTTTCTCTGGCTTGGCAGCCCTGACGATTTCTACCTTGCTGCCGCGACCCTCGCCGCCCTCTTCCGAGCCACCAATATGTTGCATGCGCTCGGCGCGTTTTTGTTTTCGAGACTCGGTTTGCTCCTGAAGCTGGCGACGCACCGAACGACGGTCACGCCATCGATCAAAATTGCTGCGGATGAATTGCGCGGTGATCTGTGTACCGCGCGTTAACCCGCGCCCAATCATCTCGGCTATATCGAGCCATGAAAATCCAACTGCTGCCTGAAATCCGAGCAAAACACCAGCCAATGCCACCACTGAGAGGCCGATCCATCCCAGTAAATTACTACCTGGCGTCGCCAGCCACATGCCCACTATACCGCCGGGGCCAGCAGGCAAGGTCAGGACGGGATCGCTGTGCAAAGAAAGTAAAACGCAGAGGCCAAGCAAGACGCTGAGCCAACCACTACCTCTGATCAGAAGCCACAGCGGCTGTTTATCGCCGGTCTTGGTCCGCAGCGCACTGAAGCCAGCATGGACTATCCAAAATGGAAGGAGATAGGCTGCCAAGCCTAACGAAAACAGAAACACGTCAGCGAGGTAAGCACCGAACAGACCCATCCAGTTGTCGACGACATCGCGATCAGAAACCTGCGTAAACGCGCTGTCCATCGGCGAGTAAGATATGAAACATAGAAGCAGAAAGACCGCCAAGGTGCCGAGCAGAACCAAAAGCATTTCTTTCAACGGTAAGCTGCGATGTTCGGCGGATGTTGACAAAAATTCCGGGCTCTTGGGCAGGTGCCGGAATCTTACTGGTTAGACCGCTCACGCACAAACTCCGCTGTTGGCCACCATTCTGGGCTTCGGTTAAACTTTGGCAACTGCCGTAACCAGCTAACGATTAATCATGATGCGCAAGGACAAACTAAAAGTTCTCGAGGAAGTGTGGGATGACGCCCGCGTCGGCGAATTTCTAGATAAGGCACCACTAGGCGACGAAAATCTTTCCTACAGCAGATTGTTATACGCCTACCGCAGTATGCGAGCCGAAGATTTTGCGCGATTTGTCCCGCGGTTTATCGCATCTGGGGGCGATATAAACGCAACCAATCTAGCAGGACAAACGCTTCTCGAGGTCATCGAGGCGCATACAAAGTCCGCACCATTTCGTGAAATCTTGAGCGCTTTCGATGCAGCCGGCTAACTATGCCTAACCCCGTCCTGCAGGCGCAACATTGCAGTCACGGCGCGACGGCGATAGCACGGCAGCCACGGCTACGCGGGGCAAGTAGCGAAGGACGGACGGCTCTGAACACTTCTGCATCATGATGAGCACTAATCAAGCCCCTTTCTTACTCTCTGAACAAATCGCTTTTCCGCATCCAAAGCATGCGCTTGCAGAACCCGATGGGTTGCTTGCGATCGGCGGCGCACTCACGCCAGATTGGCTGCTCACAGCATATGCTAACGGTATATTTCCGTGGTTTAACGACGACACAGATATCATTTGCTGGTGGAGTCCAGGCGAGCGAGGTGTGCTCCGCCCGGGAGGTATGCACGTTAGTCGCAGCCTAAGAAAACGCATACGCAATGCCGGTTTCGCGGTGACCTTTGACAAGGATTTTGCCGGGGTCATAGAGCACTGTCGCCTTACCCGCTTGCGCGCAACCGATTCCAATACCAATACAGCCACCGGGACCTGGATTACGCCGGCAATGCAACGGGCCTATAACGAACTACATTCGCTTGGGGTCGCGCATTCGGTTGAAGTATGGCAAGACTCGAAACTGGTTGGCGGGTTGTATGGCTTATCCCTCGGCAAGATGTTTTTTGGAGAATCTATGTTTGCTCTGCAACCTGACGCTTCCAAAATCGCCTTTTTTAATTTACAACAATGCCTGACGGACTGGTCCTTTACTCTAATTGACTGTCAAATGATGAATCCGCACTTGCAAAGTCTGGGCGTATCGCCGATGCCACGCGGTGAATTCTTGCAACTGCTGTATGCGAACCGCTCTGCACCAACGCTGAGAGGCTCCTGGCAAGCGAAGACCATGCAAGGCTGTACCGAAGCGGGAACAACACCTTATGCGTGATGATCAGCACAACTCCGGCAACGAAGTGGCGTTTTTTTTAACGCCCCCGCATCCGTGCTCGTATTTACACAAGGCGAACGCACAAACTTTATTTGTAGACCCGCGTCGCGTCATTACCTCAGACCTTTATCAAGGGCTGACAGATCAGGGGTTCAGACGCAGTGGTAGTCACCTTTATCGCCCGCGTTGCACAGACTGTCAGGCCTGTATTCCATTACGCATCCCTGTCGCAGACTTCATCCCTCGCCGACAACAAAAGCGGGTTGCGAAAAAAAATGCCGACTTGCGCCTCGAAGTCGAGGATGCGCGTTTTAGCCGGCGCCACTTTCATCTGTACGAACGCTATATCAGCGTACGCCACGCCGATGGGGATATGTTCCCCGCCTCTGAGGATCAATTTAGAGCGTTTCTGCTCAGCCCTTGGTCTAAGAGTATTTTTGTTTCTCTTTATGACCGTGACCGTTTACTCAGTGTAGCGGTAACGGATGTACAGAGTGCCGGCCTATCTGCCATTTACACTTTCTTCGAGCCGAGTGAAAAAGACCGAAGCCTCGGTACATTCAGCATCCTCACCCAAATCGCGTTATGCCGGCAGCTTGAGCTGCCTTATCTCTATTTGGGCTACTGGGTGAAGGACTGCCAAAAAATGAACTATAAAACCGGCTATCGCCCCACAGAAATGCTGATAAATGACCGATGGGTCACCCTGAACTAACAGCCGAGGAGCCCGGCCGCTTGCTTTACTTCTAATTAGCAACGCATTCCGGCAGAATGCCCGGCTTGCAAACGACGCGGTTACTAACCGCAAGAAAAATGAGGACGCATGGCGAAAGAAGAACAGATTGAGATGGATGGCACGGTGGTTGATACGCTACCGAATACGATGTTCAGAGTTGAACTCGACAATGGCCACATCGTCACTGCGCATATCTCGGGGAAGATGCGCAAAAATTATATTCGTATATTGACCGGGGATAAGGTCAAGGTAGAACTCACCCCTTACGACCTCAGCAAAGGTCGCATTACCTTCCGTATGTAAGGTCCCCGTACTGGATCTTGAAAAGGGCTTGCACAGCCTTTAGACCTGACGTGTTTGTAAAACGAAACAGCTGAGACACTTGAGAGTTAGCGTTGTTAAGGTGACGTTGAGCCCGACAGCGACTCTCACACAACCCCTGACTCGCGCAGTGAGCGTGATACGAATGCGGTTCCGACAAATGTGGTACGTTGGAACCGCTTTACTGAAGCTCAATGGAGCGGAACCCACGGCTCCACCCCAACAACAGTTCATGTCAAGAACAAATCAGGTCTACTAATGCCGAACAATGAGCGCGCTAACACCGACGTATCTGCTAGATAGC
This sequence comes from Gammaproteobacteria bacterium UBA6968, assembly GCA_002450255.1. Lineage (GTDB taxonomy): Bacteria > Pseudomonadota > Gammaproteobacteria > Pseudomonadales > Azotimanducaceae > UBA4421. The sequence goes on along the minus strand of DJYW01000061.1, from coordinate 6,878 downwards.
ACGGAGACCGCCGAGTTAGCTCGCTTCAGCTGTTTCTTCAACGACCTCAACACACAGTTCTCCGTCGCTAACATGGACTCGCACAACACCACCACCTTGCGAAAGGTCTCCAAACAACAAATCTTCTGCGAGGGGACGTTTGATTTTTTCCTGGATGAGTCGCTGCATTGGCCGTGCGCCCATTTTTTCGTCATAACCTTCACGTGCCAGCCATTCGCGCGCTTCATCATCCACTTCAAGACTGACTTTTTTCTCGTCAAGCTGAGCCTGTAGCTCGGTCAGGAACTTATCGACCACAGTCTTAACCACTTGCATAGCCAACGGCGCAAACTGCACCATCGCATCTAACCGATTACGAAATTCTGGGGTAAACAAGCGTTTAATCGCTTCCATGCCGTCGGTGGAATTGTCTTGCTCGGCGAACCCGATAGAAGGACGACTCATTTCCTGAGCACCGGCATTGGTTGTCATGATTAGAACCACATTGCGGAAGTCAGCCTTGCGTCCATTGTTGTCCGTCAGGGTGCCGTGATCCATAACCTGCAATAGTAGATTAAACACCTCAGGATGAGCTTTTTCGATTTCGTCGAGCAAAACTACGCTGTGGGGGTGCTTAGTCACCGCCTCGGTGAGTAGCCCGCCCTGGTCAAAACCAACGTAGCCAGGAGGCGCGCCAATAAGCCTGGAGACCGTATGGCGTTCCATATATTCAGACATGTCATAACGCAGTAGTTCAACGCCCATCACTTGAGCTAGACGGCGGCATACCTCTGTCTTACCGACTCCGGTCGGACCAGCGAAGAGGAAGGAGCCAATTGGTTTGTCTCCAGTTTTCAGACCAGCACGAGACAATTTAATCGAGGTCGCAAGCTGTTCGATGGCCTCATCTTGACCAAATACAGCCATCTTAAGGTTCCCCTCAAGATCGCGTAAGGACGTCTTATCCGATGAGGTCACCTGACTGGAAGGTATTCGCGCTATTTTAGCGACCACCTGCTCCACATCAGCAACGCCTATGCTTTTCTTGCGTCGGCTGGCTGGCTGCAATTGCTGTGCTGCACCCGCTTCGTCTATCACATCAATCGCCTTATCTGGCAAAAAGCGATCATTGATGTATTTGGAAGCCAGTTCCGCCGCAGCGCGCAGTGCTTTGTTGGTGTAACGCAGGCTGTAATGTTCTTCGAACCTCGATTTCAGACCTTTCAGGATCTTATAGGTGTCTTCAACATCAGGTTCCGCCACATCGATCTTCTGGAAGCGTCGAGATAACGCCCGGTCTTTGTCAAAAATGCCTCGATACTCCTGATAGGTCGTCGAGCCCATGCAACGGATCTGCCCAGAAGTCAGCAGTGGCTTGAGTAAATTAGATGCATCCATCACGCCACCCGAGGCAGCTCCTGCACCGATAATCGTGTGTATTTCATCGATGAACAAAATTGCTTTGTCTTCTTGTTTCAGCTCCGCGAGGATTGCTTTGAAACGTTTTTCAAAATCACCCCGATACTTTGTACCTGCAACCAATGCACCAAGATCAAGCGAATAGATTTGGCTATCTGCGACGACTTCAGGAACCTGACCGTCGACAACACGCTTCGCCAAGCCCTCGGCAATTGCCGTTTTGCCGACCCCGGATTCCCCTACCAGCAATGGATTATTTTTACGCCGTCTACAGATGATTTGGATCACTCGCTCCAATTCATCGTCGCGTCCAACCAATGGATCAATGCGTCCAGCGCGGGCTTCGTCGTTTAGGTTGGTTGCATAAGAGGCTAACGCCTTAGGTGTCTGACCTGCTTCGCCCTCTGGGCTGTTATGGCTTTCAGTGTTTTCTTCTTCGGATGCATCGTCGCCTGTTTTACTGATCCCGTGGGAAATGTAGTTAACGACATCGATCCGGCTGACTTCTTCTTGCTTGAGTAGATAGACCGCTTGGCTTTCCTGCTCACTGAAGATGGCCACCAACACGTTCGCACCGGTGACTTCCTTTTTACCGGACGACTGTACGTGAAAGAGGGCTCGTGACACGACTCGCTGGAATCCTAGTGTCGTCTGTGTGGTTCGCTCATCTGACTCTGCAGCCAGGAGAGGTGTTGTTTCGTCGATGTACTTTTCAAGTGCTGAACGCAGCGACTCGACGTCGGCGCCAACTTTTTTTAGCACATTAACTGCTGTTGGATTGATGGTTAGCGCAAGCAATAGGTGCTCAACGGTAACGAACTCATGGCGCTTCGTGTTCGCTTCCTGCGCAACCGTATTTAAGGACTGTTCTAACTCTTTACTCAGCATACTTATTCACTCACGTGTTTGGAGCTAACATTGGGGCGCTAATCAGTCATTTCTACTGTCGACATCAGCGGATGATTATTTTCCTGGGCATATTGATTCACTTGTTCGGATTTTGTTTCCGCAACGTCGCGCGGATAGATACCTACAACCGCCGCGCCTTCAGTATGCACGACCAACATAATCTGGGTGGCTTTCTCGATGGTCATCGAAAAAAAGCTTTGCAGGATGTGCACGACAAATTCCATGGGGGTGTAGTCGTCGTTTAGCAAAATCACCTTATACATTGGTGGTCGCTTCAGCTCAGGCTTGCTTTCCGCGGTGGCGAGACCGCCCTCATCACCAACTTGGTCACGATCCGGCATGTCATCATCTCCAGCTTGCATCTGCAAAGCCAAGCGCTTGCTTTGTAGAAGACAGTATGGAGTCAAGAGGTTGTTCATAGTGTGAAATCTAATGTGATGTTTTTGAATTGATCGCAGCGCGGTGCAGTCACACGCTGAACTCAGAAATGGCTTCGGCTTGCGTTTAGATCATAACCTGATTTGCGATACAGAAAAATTAGGCTAGCACCTAAGTTGACCCGAGTTGCCCGCTTTGCACTTCGCTCGCGACACCAAATGCCTATTACTCTCCTGCCGAGCCGGTGGCACCACAACGCTTAGCCGAGGTGTTGTCGCCGCGACATTTAACCATGCATCAGATAATGCGCCCAATTTATCTGCTTAACTTACCCGTATCGGGACCGCTTGACTCAATATTAAATTTTTAAGACAGTGGGCATGGGAGGAGCTAATTATGGCTAAGGGGACTGTTAAGTGGTTCAACAATGCCAAGGGATACGGCTTTATTGTGCCTGAATCAGGCGAGGCGGATCTATTCGCCCACTATTCAGAAATCAGTATGGAAGGCTATAAGACCTTGAAAGCAGGTGAACCAGTCGAATTCGAATTAGAAGCAGGCGAAAAAGGACTTCACGCTGTCAACATACGAAGTATGACTGAGGCGCAGGAGGAGGCGTTGGCCGAATCTGGCTGACCCTGTAGGAAGACCTGGCGGCGGCGCAACCGGTACCTTTTGGGACATTCCAAAAAGGTACGGGGCAGCCCACGCTGCGTCTTTCTTCCCTTTTCGGCTTTGCACTTTGGCATAGACGTTCTGCCTTGAGCGTCTGTTGCCGCACAATGCACGGGGAGAGAGTTGGCTATGCTAACTTCTCTGCCCTTTAACGCCCGTCGATTGAGACCGCCGAGTTATTTTCCAAAACCGCCTAATCATGGAAGCGTTTCTTTTCTAACTAATTTAAGTCCAGGGATACCGATTATTAGCATGGATGCCACCAAAAAAGTGGTTTGCGCGAACCGCCAGCGCCATTTGGCTGCGGCGGTTCCCGCGTCGCTTACTTGCTCGCTAGAGCTCGGCGAGAGCTTGATTGAAGGTGGCTGAGGGCCGCATGGCTTCGCTGGCGAGCGCCGGTTCCGGATAGAAGTATCCGCCCACATCGACCGGGTCACCTTGTGCCGCAATGAGTTCTGCGTTTATCTGCGGTTCGTTCTGTTGCAACTTAGCCGCGAAAACGGCAAAGCGAGCCGCCAACTCGGTGTCTACTGTCTGTGCTGCCAACGCTTCAGCCCAATACATGGCAAGGTAAAAGTGACTACCACGGTTATCGATTTCGTTAACGCGTCGTGATGGCGATTTATTTTCGATGAGAAACTTCGCAATCGCTGTATTCAGCGTTTCGCCCAACAGTCCGGCTTTGGCATTCGCGAAAGATTCCGCCAAATGCTCGAATGAAGCACCCAACGCTAAGAACTCTCCAAGGGAATCCCAACGCAAATGCCCTTCTTTTTCAAACTGCTGCACGTGTTTTGGCGCGCTACCGCCCGCTCCAGTCTCAAATAGCCCGCCGCCTTGAATCAAGGGTACTATCGACAACATTTTAGCGCTGGTACCAAGTTCTAAGATCGGGAACAAATCCGTTAAATAATCTCGCAACACGTTACCCGTCGCGGAGATGGTATCGAGTCCTTTGCGCATAAGCTCAAGCGAATAGCGAGTTGCCTCCGCCGGAGCTTTAATATGCCAGGTCACGGCATCCACATCGTGTTCGCCTAAGTAGTGATGTACACGCGTAATCAGCTGCGCGTCATGGGCTCGATTTTCATCCAGCCAAAATACGATCGGAGCGTCGGTTGCCTTAGCTCGATTCACAGCAAGTTTCACCCAATCTTTAATCGGCTCGTCTTTTACACGGCACAGTCGCCAGATGTCACCGGTCTCAACTGCGTGCTCGAAAAGTGTCGCACCGTCTGCGGTAATCACTTTGATATGGCCTTCGCTAGGTGCTTCAAAAGTTGTGTTATGCGAGCCGTACTCCTCCGCCTTCTGTGCCATCAAGCCGACGTTTGAAGTCGATCCCATAGTCGTTGGGTCGAATGCACCATTGCGGATGCAATCTGCGATGGTCTCCGCATAGACACCAGCATACGAACGATCTGGGATAACTGCATTCATATCATGCAAATCGCCATCCGGTCCCCACATCTTGCCGGACTCGCGAATTGCAGCAGGCATTGACGCGTCGATGATAATGTCACTTGGGACATGCAGGTTGGTGATGCCACGATCAGAATCGACCATTGCCATCGCTGGACCATTGCTCATACAAGCATCCAGATCTGCGATAATCTCTGCTGCTTGAGCCTCCGGCAGGCTGGCGACTTTTTGGTAAGCGTCACCGACACCATTATTAGCATCGACTCCTAAGTCAGCAAATACCTGAGCATGCTTGCTAAAAGCCTCTTTGTAGTAGGCGCGAACAGCATGACCAAACATAATAGGGTCCGACACCTTCATCATTGTCGCTTTTAGGTGCAGCGAAAATAATGTGCCCGGCTCAGTGGCAGCAATTTGCTCTTCAAAAAAGGCGCACAACGCTTGTTTACTCATCATCGCGGCATCGACCACTTCATTGAGGTCTACCGCGATATCACTTGCCAAGGTTTGCTGAGTGCCATCTGCGCCAACAAACTCAATGCTAAGCATTTTGGCTGAGTCCATCAGCGCGGATTGTTCACTGGCATAAAAATCCCCCGCTTGCATGTGCGAAACGCGGGACTTGGAAGATGTGGACCAGGTGCCCATAGAATGTGGGTTTTGCCGCGCATAATCTTTCACAGCACGCGCAACCCGACGGTCCGAATTGCCTTCTCGTAACACTGGATTTACTGCGCTGCCTTTTATCGCGTCATAACGCGCTTGGTAATCCGCCTCGGCATCAGTCTTCGGCTCTTCCGGGTAATCAGGAAGGTCATAACCCTTCGCTTGCAGCTCTTTTATTGCCGCGTGCATTTGCGGATTTGACGCGCTGATGTTGGGTAGCTTAATAATGTTAGCGCCAGGGTTTAGCGTAAGTAGTCCCAGTTCCGCCAAATCATCGTTGATACGCTGAGCCTCAGTTAGGCGCTCTGGGAAAGCAGCTAGAATTCGCCCTGCTAAAGATATGTCACGGGTTTCGATTGCAACATCTGCCGCGTCAGCAAAGGCTTGTAAAATCGGCAAAAGCGAAAAAGTTGCCAGTCGAGGTGCCTCATCTGTTTCCGTATAAATGATCTTTTGCTCGTCGCTCATTCCTACTTGTCCCCTTCTTTCGTCGTCTTGGATAGCCTTTCTCGGGCTTAACTTATGCTTGTCTAACACCCTTCTTGGGCTTTATTCGATCTTTTTTAGTCTGTTTTCGTAGGTCTGGTTACGTCTAACACAGCATTTAGGATTGCTAAGCACAATCTTTCAACCGAGGTAGCCTCCTCGCTTGCAACTCAGCCCAGAGCCGTGGCGTCGAAACGCCATAGGCACGCGGTGCTGAAGCGCACGTCGTGAATCGCCAACGGGCGTTTACTTTCCGGCACACCCCTTTGCGCGTATCAAACTGAAACACGGAGTGCACCGCTGCATGGCTCAGCCTATGCCGCGTTTTAAATTATTGACGTATGCAACTAGACCCGCAGTCCGCTTCCCGCATAAGCGAACTACAAAAGAAGCGCGAAATATAAAGGTGCCCCAGCCCCGTCGCAAGCGTTACTGCTACATCTCATATCGGATTAATATAACGTTCGATACACTACGAACGTATTAAAACCACTAAATTTCTGCGTATTGGTAGCATATTTCCTGCGAAAAGAGATCGATTACAGAAATCAGCCTGCAAATCTGCTCACCGGATTAGATCTCACTCGGCACCTTGTTGGATTTTTCCGTCGCCCCAAGCGGCGCTGCGGTCATGATCTTCTGTGGTAGACCGTAACCATTTGGTACCCAGCGAGCTCTTTTCTAGCTTCCACAAAATGGCTTCGGTTTTGAGGAAATCCATTAGATATTCTGCTGCCGCGAACGCGGCCGAACGATGCGCTGAGGCCACCAGCACCATGACGATTTGATCATCAGGCAGCAAGTCTCCGACGCGATGAATGATATTGATTTGTAGCAATGGCCATCGCTCTTGCGCCTGTTCAGCGATTTTTTGCATGCTGTTCTCGGTCATGCCCGGATAATGTTCAAGGCTCAATCCTTGCACCTCGCCACCGTCTCCCGCG
>DJYW01000167.1 GCA_002450255.1 Gammaproteobacteria bacterium UBA6968 | reverse complement strand
CAGATGCGGCTAAAGCAGATGCTTCGCAAGCGGCCTCCGCGAAGGCTGATCGTAGCGACGCTGTGCAAGAAACACGCTGATGTTCGCAAAACCCACTCAAACCCCTCGGATCATGCATGAAGTGTTGCTGGCAATGCTGCCTGGCCTCGCTGCGATGACGTATAACTATGGTTGGGGCATCGCCTTCAACGTTGTGGTGTTGTCTCTGTTGTGCTTGGCCGTCGAAACACTCTGCGTGGTTTTACAAAACTCGCCAAGCACGGCTCAGCCTGCCTTGCGCCATCAAATGAGCGATGGCACGACGTTACTCGCCGCATGGCTTATGGCGATCTGCCTGCCACCGTGGATGCCGTTCATCGTATTGCTGACTGCTGCCGTAGCCGCTATCGGTTTGGCCAAATATGCCTATGGCGGTCTCGGACAGAATATTTTTAATCCGGCGATGGTCGGCTATGCAGTTGTACTGATTTCCTTCCCGCAAGTGTTGGCCAGCTGGCCCGGTCCACAAGGCGCACCTGATACCCTATCCGGCGCGACGTTACTCAGCGAATTTCGCTACCGGCCGGATCAAACTTTGACTGAGTTTGCGCCGAGTCTCGCGGCCTTTGGCTCGTCTCACGAATGGTCTGCTACCTTGTTCTTTGCAGGTGGCGTTTGGCTGATCTGGCGCAAAATCATTACATGGCATATTCCTGTCACCATGCTGGCTTGCATCGGTATTCTCGCTTTCTTTAATTTCGATCAGGGCTCTTCTGCGAGTCTCGGCAGCCCCTGGTTTCATCTGACTGCTGGCGGCGCGATGGCTGCGGCGTTTTTTGTTGCCACCGATCCAGTAACCCATCCCGCTAATCGCCGTCATCAAATGCTGTTCGCGGGGTTAATCGGTCTGCTAACGTTTGTAATTCGCACCCAAGGCGCCTATCCGGACGGCATCGCTTTCGCTGTCCTGCTGGCCAATTGCACGACTCCGTTGCTCAACAGACTGCATCGGCAAACCGCCGGTCTTGGGATCACTGCTGCACCAAGTGACACGGCAAAACGCGACTCGGAAACTGTTTCGTGAGCTCGGTCGAACCGACCAACGCTAGCAGCGCCGTGCTTAAAAAGGCTGGCGCACTTGCGCTTATTGGTCTGCTATGTGGCCTAGTGCTCGTCGCGACTCGGCAGTTCACAGCAGGCCCCATTGCGGACAATCGCGCGCTCGCGGCGCAACAGCTATATACCGATTTATTGGCGCGCCCGTTGGATAAGCCGCTGATTTGGCACGCGGGTGTCAGTCGGCTCTGTGCCGGCGAGATTTTGTTGCAGCTAAGCGAGCCAGGTTACGCTAGCAAAATCGATTTTGTCGGGCTATGGCGACCATCAGCTCCCGCCAAACCAACCCCCGATCTCGCGCAAACTGAAGGCGCAGACGAAAGTAATAACAATGACCGTGCGCCTAATAGCGGCGGTGTGAGCCTACGCGTGGTTTGGCACACAGAAACGCCGGGTATTGGCGACTTTATCGATCACGCTCGCAGTGATTACGTGCCAACGCTCGATGCAAGCGACGCTGCCACCTGGGCCGGACTAGACACCATTAGCGGCGCGACCATCACTCAGCAAGCGCTCCAACGAGCGGCGTTAGCGGTATTTGCAGAGGTGACTAAACCGCAGATCAAGGCGCTTCCCTGTGGCTAGTTCTATTTTTTATCGGGCTACCATCACGCAAAACCCCGCTTGGGTGCAATTACTTGGCTTATGCCCACTACTGGCGGTAAGCACTACATTTGCCAACAGTCTTGGCTTGGCTGCCGCAAGCGGTCTGGTGTTGCTGGCCGCCAATACGAGCATATCGATACTACGCTTTCTCATCCCTGAGTCGGTGCGGCTACCTTGCTTTGTGCTGATTATTGCGACATTTACTACTGTCGCTACGCTTTTACTAGAAGCCTTCGCTTTCGATTTATACGCGAAGATCGCGCTGTTTGTTCAAATTATAGTCACCAACTGTATGATTCTGGGGCGAGCCGAAGCGTTCGCCAGTAAACAACCAGTAGGCGCAGCGCTGTTGGACGCACTTGGCACTGCGGTAGGCTTTGCGCTGGCACTAATCGTGTTAGGCAGCTGTCGAGAAGTTCTCGGACATGGCACGTTATTCAGTGATTTAGACTTGCTGCTGGGTACTGGCGTCGAGTGGGAGTTAAGACTATTCAATGCACCGCCGTTAGCCATCGTGGCGCAGCCTCCTGGCGCTTTCATCGCGGCGGGGCTGCTGTTTGCGTTGGCCCAGGCTTGTCTGGGTCGCGCCACCGGATCGGTGTCTGGTCGGCCGGCAAAAACATCCACACAACTCGCAAATCAAATCGACGTCAAAGAGATCACTTGAGCCATGAATGCGGACAAACGTTACGAAATATTTAGTCGCCTCCGGGCGGCCAATCCGAAGCCCACCACCGAGCTAAATTTTGCAAACCCCTTTGAGCTGTTGATTGCAGTGATACTGTCCGCGCAGGCGACCGACATCAGCGTTAACAAAGCCACCGGACCTTTATTTGCCAAAGCCAACACACCAAAAGCGATATATGCTTTAGGGGTAAAGCGGCTGAAAGGGTTCATTAAAACGATTGGTTTGTTCAACACTAAGGCCGAAAACGTCATCAAAACCTGCCGTATCTTAATGGACGAGCACGACGGTCAAGTGCCTGAGGACCGTGCGGCGCTTGAGGCGCTGCCTGGCGTTGGCCGAAAAACAGCTAATGTGGTGCTGAATACTGCGTTTGGTCACCCGACCATTGCGGTGGATACACACATTTACCGAGTCTCAAACCGGACCAAAATTGCGCCAGGCAAAACCGTTCGCGCAGTGGAAGACAAACTCGTCAAAGTGGTCCACGACGACTTCAAGGTGGATGTACACCACTGGATGATTTTGCATGGGCGCTATGTCTGCGTGGCGCGCAAACCGCGCTGCGGTAGCTGCAACATTGAGGATTTATGCGAATACAAAGACAAAACCGAAGACTAGCCACTATCCGCTGCGGTTGCTGGCCAGCGATTCACCGGCCTAACGTTTTTGATCGAGCAGCACCAACCGGCGCGCGGGCCCGATTGCCAGCAGACTATCGATGGTACGCAATTAGTAAGCTTGTATTTTTTGTAGGGACCAATCAGTCATGTTGTTAAGCGGTTCTGCCGTGCGATTACAGATCGACCCACTCAACTGCCGGTAGGACCTGACCGAGAAAGTACTCGCCTACCCGACGAAATCGGTCAACGCCGTCGGTAGCAAGAAACTGCGTCATTTGCATTGGATCTACAGAGCGGGTCGACTGCTCATGCAGAGCAGCCTGTCCCACTGCAGCTGCCACTACCGTGGCTGTAGTCTGGGCCGAATCGACGATCACTCGGTCACTGCCTAGCAAATGCAGCAAGTGTGAACGGAACACAGGAAAATGGGTGCAACCCAAAACAATGGTTTGCGAAGTCTCGATAAAACCGCGCAGCGCAGTTTTGATCACGGTCAAACTCAACTCATCTAATTGGCTGCCGCCTCCCTGCTCCGCCAGTGTCACCCACAGCGGACAAGACCTAGCAAAAACCCGAAGTGCTGGACGCTGCCGAAGCAGACACTTTTGATACGCGCCACCCAGCACCGTGGTCTCCGTCGCCAGCACCAGTACGCCGCTCTCATCTGCGGCCGCCACCGCGGCGGCGGCGCCCGGCTCAACGACGCCGAATATCGGTAGCTGTGGATACCGGTTTCGCAAGCTCGGCAAAGCCACCGCCGCTGCGGTATTGCATGCCACCACCAGGGCTTTCACGCCGCGTTCGACCAGGCATTGCGCCGCTTGATCGGCGTAACGCACGACGCTGGCCGAGGTTTTGCTCCCGTAAGGCAAACGGGCGGTATCGCCCAAATAAATAAACCGTTGGTCAGGTAAGCGCTGCATGAGCGCCGCCAGTACCGTCAGGCCGCCCATGCCAGAGTCGAAGACACCAATGGGTGCCGATGAGTCAAGTGCGTGATTCACAACCGTATACTTATGCGGCTAAAAAAGTTGCTGCGCACACTGCGGTGTGGTCTGCGAAGACCTAGGAATAGTCGCGCCCACGCTTGGCACCCAACCGCAAACGCAGTGCGTTTAACTTGATAAAGCCGCTGGCATCGCGTTGGTCGTAGGCCCCGGCATCGTCTTCGAAGGTAACCACGTCAGCGTCGTACAAGCTGTCCTTTGATTCCCGCGCGACTACGCTCACGCCGCCCTTAAAGAGCTTAAGCGTCACACGGCCATTCACTGGCGCTTGCGATGCATCGATAAGCGCCTGCAGCACCTGACGTTCCGGTGCCCACCAATATCCGTTATAAATCATCTTGGCATAGCGCGGCATAAGCTCGTCTTTGAGATGGCCAACTTCGCGATCCAGCGTAATAGACTCCATCGCACGGTGCCCTTTCAGCAGTATCGTACCGCCGGGTGTCTCGTAGCAACCGCGCGACTTCATGCCAACGTAGCGATTTTCAACAATGTCAGCGCGGCCAATACCGTGAGCGCCGCCCAGTTGGTTCAAGCGTAGGAGCAGGCTTGCCGGACTAAGCGACACACCATTTACTGCGACCGGATCGCCTGCGACATAGTCCAGGGTAATTTCTTCACCCTGGTCCGGAGCATCTTCCGGCGCCACGGTCCACCGCCACATTTCTTCATCTGCCACATGAGCGGGATCTTCCAGACCGCCGCCCTCGTAGGAAATGTGCAGCAAGTTGGCGTCCATG
>DJYW01000029.1:34008-37911 GCA_002450255.1 Gammaproteobacteria bacterium UBA6968 | reverse complement strand
CAACACAAGTGCATAAGTCTGGACCAACAAAAATGATACGGTCAGGAAAAACCTAATCGTTAGAGTTAAACGCGGCGGCACGAAGCAGGGCGATCTCCTTTGCGCCGCTGGCTCGAGACGCTAGTTCACCTTAGTCACTGCGGTCATCCCCAACTCTTTCACAACCAAATCCCCGTCTGCATTGCTCAGGATAGTGATCGATGCATTGTCCGGCGCGAATACCCGCATGCGGTCGTCATTTTGGGCCGCTCCCACGGCTGCGTTGATCGCGACAAAGTGGCTAAACAGAATGCTGTCTTGTTCTAGTCCGAGCAGACAGTCCACCAGGTCCTGACGCCACGCTTGTACTGTTGCATCTAAAGCGGACCAGTTGCCTTGCATGGCTTGGCCCAGCCATGCGGCGCGTTCGTTTAGGTCTTCGGTGGGTGAGGGAATTTCGGCGACGCGGGTTTCAATGCTCACCGATGCACCCCAGCGTGCGGCCAATGGCTGTGCTGTTTCTTGTGCTCGGGCGAGCGGACTTGACCACAGTTTCACACTCTCCTTGGGGTGCATGTCACCCGCTAATCGGTTTTCTAAGAGCGTTTCCAGGTTATCAGCGGCCTGCTCAGCCTGGTCGCGCCCCACAGCGTCCAAGCCCGGGTCGCGATGACTGCCAAATCCAGCTGCTGCCTTGCCGTGTCGTACTAGATAGATTTCTGCCATTTTGTAATGCCTTTTTTGCTGGGTTCCTTACAATAGATTCCTTTGCTAAGAATTCAGGAGCGAGTGTGAGTGATAATGCGGCGACTATAACCTCGGGTGCCATTGCACCAAACTTCTCTCCCGACACCACTGTCAGTGTGCGTGATGTCTTTGGTATCGATCAAGATCTGCAGGTGCCTGCATTCAGCAGCCCTTCGGATTATGTGCCCGCTATCGATACTGACTACCGATTTGATCGCGATACCACGCTCGCTATTTTGGCGGGATTCGCCCATAACCGGCGGGTCATGATCCAGGGTTATCACGGCACTGGTAAGTCGACCCACATCGAGCAAGTGGCAGCGCGCCTGAATTGGCCGTGCATTCGCGTGAATCTGGACAGCCACATCAGCCGCATTGATTTAGTCGGCAAAGATGCGATTGTGCTCAAGGATGGCAAGCAGGTCACCGAGTTTCGCGAAGGGATTTTGCCTTGGGCCTTGCAACACCCGGTGGCGCTGGTATTCGACGAATATGATGCGGGTCGCCCGGATGTTATGTTTGTGATTCAGCGCATTCTCGAAATCGAGGGCAAGCTGACGTTGCTCGATCAGAATAAGGTCATCGAACCGCATCCGTTTTTTCGCCTCTTCGCGACCACCAACACGGTCGGTTTGGGGGATAGCACCGGGCTTTACCACGGCACGCAGCAAATTAATCAGGGTCAGATGGACCGTTGGAGTATTGTGTCGACGCTCAACTATCTGGAGCATGACGCAGAGTGCCAAATCATCGCTGGCAAGGTCGCCGCTTTTGCAGAAGGGGCGGCTGGTGAGCGCATGGTTTCAAATATGGTTAGCGTTGCCGATCTCACTCGCAAAGGTTTTGTGAACGGTGATGTTTCTACCGTCATGTCACCGCGAACCGTTCTCACGTGGGCGCAAAATGCGGAGATTTTTGGCGACGTAGGGTTCGCTTTCCGGGTGACTTTCTTGAACAAGTGCGACGAGTTAGAGCGAGCCATCGTGGCCGAGTATTATCAGCGCTGTCTTGGCGAGGATCTCGGTGATGCGACGGCTGGCATAACGCTGAAGTCGGCATAAGTCCGGCGGTTGCATGACCACTGACGCTACCCATCCGCTAGAGCCGTTTAAACGCGCGACCACTGCTACCCTTCGTGCGATCGCTGCTGATGAGGAATTGGAAGTCAGCTTTGCGCCGGGTGCGCCGAGTTCGCGTGACGGAAAGATTCGGCTACCGCTGCCTACCCTCGGTTGCACCGATGAAGAGCTTCGGGCGATGCGCGGTATTGGCGACGAATTTGCGCTTAAGCAACGCCACCACGATCAACGTTTACATGCCCGTATCAGTCCGCAAGGTGGCCCAGCGCAGGAAATGTTTGAGTGGATTGAATCTGCGCGGATTGCGTCTATTGGCTCGATGCGTATGGAAGGCGTTGCCCGCAACTTAGATGCTCGGTTAGAAGAACAGTGTAAGCAGGCGGCTTTTGATGCCATCACGGCGGAAACCGATGCACCCTTATCGGTTGCTGTCGGTCTGTTGGTACGGCAGCAACTGACCGGACGGGAATTGCCGCCAAGCGCTGAAAATGTTGTGCGTTTCTGGCGCGATTTCGTTTTAAAGAATGCCGGCGAACACATTGATGAACTCAGCACGCATGTCGGCGATCAGGCCCAGTTCGCACGACTGTGTCGCAATATCATTGCAGACCTGGGCTTGCCCGTTGACTTAGATGATCCGTTAGACGGCGAGAGCAATCAGGATGATCTAGAGACAATGGATCAATCCGAAGATGCGGACACGGAGTTCAGCCCGGAAGATGTGGCGTTAGACGACGATGCTGCCGGTGAAGAGTCTGCCGATGGCGATCCCACCATGGTAGAAATGGACTCAGCCATGGACATGGATGAGGCCGCTGGAGAAGCCGACCCAGATGAAGCGGGTCTGCCCATGCCAGATGAGGCCGGTCGTATTGCGGTGGATGTGAATTATAGCGCCTACACCGAGAAATTTGATGAAACCATCAAAGCAGAGGAGTTATGCGACGCCGACGAGATGACGCGCCTGCGGCAAATGCTGGATCAACAGTTGGTGTCGCTGCAATACGCCACCTCTAAACTGGCTAACCGCTTGCAGCGGAAACTGATGGCAAAACAAAACCGCACCTGGGAGTTCGATCTCGAAGAGGGCGTGTTGGATGCTGCTCGCTTGAGTCAGGTCATCATCGATCCGATGAATCCGCTGGCCTTCAAGCAAGAAAAAGAAATGAAGTTCCGCGACACCGTGGTGACACTGCTGATTGATAGCTCCGGTTCTATGCGCGGTCGATCGATCACGATTGCCGCTATGTGCGCGGATATCTTGGGGCGGACATTAGAGCGATGTTCGGTGAAGGTGGAAATCCTTGGTTTCACTACGCGGGCCTGGCGCGGCGGTCAATCGCGGGAAGCCTGGATAAATGAAGGCAAACCCGCTAATCCTGGAAGGCTCAACGATTTGCGGCATATTGTTTATAAGTCGGCGGACGATACCTGGGCGCGGGCTCGACGCAATCTCGGCTTGATGATGCGCGAAGAGTTGTTGAAGGAAAACATCGACGGCGAGGCGCTGATCTGGGCGCACAATCGCATTGTAACCCGCCCCGAAGATCGCAAAGTGATGATGGTGATTTCGGACGGGTTGCCGGTGGATAACTCAACTCTGTTGGTTAACCCGAGTAATTTCCTGGAGCAACACCTCAAGTACGCGATTGAAGTCATTGAGAAGCACTCGCCAGTGCAGTTGGTTGCCATTGGTATCGGCCATGACGTAACCCATCACTACAGTCGCGCGGTTACCATTACTGACGCCGAGCAGTTGGGTGGCGCGATGACTGAGCAGTTGGCTGAGCTATTCGATATTGGCGACTAGATCGGGTCGGCGGTACTGCTGACTAAGCCGCTCCGCAGGTTTTCTCTAGCCCACGCTTGCCGCTAATTTAAGCCCTCACGTTGCGGCAATTTGAGCCGGCACAAACACGGATCAAACGCTGGCTTTTGGTTGTTGAACTGACGGACTGACTTGCTGATCAAGCGGGTTGATTTGCTGCAGCAGCGGCTGAGAAGGGAAGCCAAAAAACAAAACAAGGGATCAAGCCTAAAGCTCAAATAAAAGAGCACATAAAAGCCTGTGCGATTTTGGTAAGACTCAATGCGGCGT
>DJYW01000029.1:0-33671 GCA_002450255.1 Gammaproteobacteria bacterium UBA6968 | reverse complement strand
TCGATAGCGCGTCGTTAGGCCAGTTAAGCGTTGCAGAACGGTGTGCGACGCATAACCCGAAGAAGCGCGCTTAAAAGGGGCTGATTGATGCAGGGTTTGGACAGCAGCCCAGACCGCAGCTCAGCATGCATGCGGACCTGAGCTGGTTTTCAGTCGCTGAAGTGCTGCGGAGTTTACTCTACAACGGTCATGCGAGTGATCTCTGGTGGCCCACCCATTAAGCCTTTGAATCCAGCTCCAGATGCTTTGAAGTGTTCCGAAGCACCATGCGCGGCTATGGCTTCTTCATCTTCATAAAGTTCCAGAACGACGTAGTTACCGTCGGCATCTTTGCAAAGCTGATAAAGGTGATTGCCTGGCTCGTTGTTATTCACGGCGGCGGCAAGGTCCAGCATGACTTTTTCGAAGTCCTCTTCCTTGCCTGCCTTGACATTAAGTTTAGCGATGACTGCTAACATGGCCCCTCCCATCTTGTGGTTAAAATATTGGTTAAACGATAATCGTTAAGTGAATTCCGGTGAAGGAATACGATGCAAGCGCTGCAGCAGCGCGGAGCATTGGCTTGACGTGGTATTTGGCGACGCGCCTCTAAACTCCCCGCTGGCAGAATAAGGAGTCTTATGTCTGGAAGCAAACTAAAACAAGACTTGGTGGATTACCTTCAGCGTTATCCTGAAGAACGTTCGCAAATCGAAGATTTCCTAGAACTTGTAGACGGTTCGGGTGACTGTTTCTCCCGCTCAAACTGGCTGCCCGGTCACATCACTGGGTCCTGTTGGCTGGTTGATCCCACAGGCGAGCGGCTGCTGCTTACTCATCATCGTAAGCTCGACATTTGGGTGCAATTGGGTGGTCACAGCGATGGTGAGGTCGATACTACCCGCACGGCGCTTCGTGAGGCGGAGGAAGAATCGGGTTTAGCAGTCGAATTGCTCGACACGGCAATTTTTGATTTGGATATTCATTCAATTCCAGCAGGTAAGTCAGACCCGGAGCATTACCACTTTGATGTCCGGCATATTTTGCGAGCAAAGAGCAGTGATTTTACGGTAAGCCCAGAGTCGATTGACCTGGCGTGGGTGGCGATGGGTGATATAGACACGTACACGCAGGAAGAATCGATCTTGCGTATGCGCCGAAAATGGCTGAATCGGTAATAATTTTCAGGAATATGATCGTCAAATATTCATTGAGAGTGTGCCAAGCATGCCGTACTCTAGCGAGGCTCGCCCGATTTTTCCTGGAGAGGCAAATTTGCACCAGTTATTACAAATAATTGGAATGCGTGATTTGTGACGAATTTGGAATTTGTAGGGGGTTTTTCCCCGCTGCGACGAACAGATTTTGGTGGTTAGGTTTGATTGGTCGAAATGCCGTTTTTAGAGCAGATGTTAATCAGCTGTTTTGAAATCGGATAACTTAAGCGCTTATCAAACAAGGAGCGATTTCAGCGTGAAGAAACTATATGTAGGTAACCTCGCATGGGCGGTTACCGATGAGGATTTACAAACCCTTTTCTCCGAGCACGGTAGTGTTGCATCGGCCTCTGTGATCACTGATCGCGAGACTGGTCGCTCACGAGGGTTCGGATTCGTGGAACTGGAAGATGGCGCCGAGGCAGCCATCGAGGCGCTGAATGGCGTTGATTTCAAAGGTCGAGCACTACGTGTTAACGAAGCGCAAAGCAAGCAACGCCCAGGTGGCGGCGGCGGTGGCGGCGGCGGTCGACGCTTCTAAAACCCTCTGAGTAAGGCGGCTCGGTACAGGCTAGTACATAGCTCGTGCCAGAGTCGTTCCTTAGACCTAGTTCGAACAAGTCCCCTCCGCAAACTAGATATCCTGCTGGAAAAGCTCACTGCTTGAGTGGTTTTCTTGAGGGACATTTGTTTGTGCGGTGTCCGTTCGCCTGCGATAAGCTTGTAGCGGCGACGTGATGATCAATAGAGCCGTTCATAACCAGCTTATCAACCCAAAACCACCCCGGTTCTGGCTCGATTCCCTAGCCTCACGCCCCAGTATTCCGTCCAAGTAGATTTTGTACACGGTAGCTTGCACCTGGCATCTGAGAAAGGCGTTGTTACGGCAACGAATTTGGCTTAGTGGGTTTTTGAGCATTCGTGAGGCACTCGCTTGTGATGTCACAGGGCAGTATTTACTCAGGGCACAGCTTTTGCTAAACAAATTGACTGCGGCTATTCAATGAGCGCAGCCAAAGTAGGATCAATTTACTAGGTGACAGGCGACCATACGTTGGCTGTTCGAGTCAGTCAGAGGCAGCAAAGGAGGCGTTTGTTGGTGGCAGATGTCCACTGCTTGCGGACAGCGGTTAGCGAAACGGCACCCCGCTGGTAGGTTTACCGGCGACGGTATTTCGCCTTGAATTGTAGTGGAGGCACGTTGCCGCTCGCTCTGGGGATCAGGTTCGGGATTGGACGCAATCAGGGTCTGCGTATAGGGGTGTTGCGGCTTAAAGAATACGTCATCAGCCGGCCCTATTTCGACCAGGCTACCCAAATACATGACTGCCATGCGATTGCTGATGTAACGTACCATCGACAGATCGTGAGCAATAAACAGCAGCGTCAGGCCTAGGCTTTCTTTCAATTCCGCTAATAGATTCACCACCTGTGCCTGCACAGAAACGTCGAGTGCGGAAATGGGTTCGTCACAGACTACAAATTCGGGTTCTACGATCAGTGCGCGAGCGATGCCTATACGTTGACGCTGTCCGCCTGAAAACTCATGTGGATAGCGGGACATGTGGTCGGCATTTAAGCCTACCCGTTGTAACCAGTCGGCGACGCGATCGCGGGTTTCTGTTGCGGTGGTGCGGTGGAGCACGCGCAGGCCCTCGCCAACTATTTCACCAACCGTCATGCGCGGATTCAGAGACGAATAGGGATCTTGAAAGATCATCTGCATGCGCGCTGCAAAACGCTGAAAGTCATCTGCGCGATAACGCTGCGGCAGTACTTCGTCGCGGTAGCTTATCGAGCCGCTGGTTTTATCGTGCAGGCCCACCAGCGTCTTCCCAAGCGTGGACTTACCAGAGCCGCTTTCTCCAACTAAACCGACAATTTCTTTTTCTGCAATGGTCAGGTCGATACCGTCTACGGCATGGACTCGCTGTTTGTTGCCGAGGTCAAAGTGTTTCACCAACTGTTTTATATCGACCAGCGTGTCAGTCATGGCGCCCCCTCTGCATTGCGATCAGCTTCGGCATAAAACAAACCGGCGGGCGGTCCTGGGTGGCGGCTATCATGTAGCCAACAATTTGCATGATGCGCTGCACTCAGCAAGTGGCGCTGCGGCGGCAGACTCGCGCAGACCTGCATGGCGTGCGGGCAACGGGCAGCATAGCCACATCCTTTTGGCGGATCGAATAAGTCGGGCGGGCTGCCGGGAATGGGAACCAACTGCTTATTCTCATGGGTATTATTGGACGGCATTGCTGCTTTTAGCCCCATCGTATAGGGGTGCGCCGAGCGATAAAAAATATCGTCGACACTACCTTGTTCGACCACTTCGCCGGCGTACATGACCAGTACTTCATCGGCGGTGCGTGCGACAACCCCAAGATCGTGAGTGATCAAAACCAGCGCCATATTATTGGCTTGCTGCAGTTCCTTGATTAGATCGAGAACTTGGGCCTGGATGGTGACGTCTAGCGCGGTGGTAGGCTCATCAGCGATGAGAATGGCAGGCTCACACGCGATAGCCATCGCAATCATCGCGCGCTGCAACATGCCGCCGGAAAACTCAAATGGGTATTGCTTCGAGCGTTTTGCCGCCTCAGGGATTTTGCTCATATCCAGCAATTCGACGGCGCGCTGTAAGCCGGCCGCTTCATCCATACCTCGATGTACGATGAGCGTTTCAGCAATCTGCTGGCCAATACTCATGGTTGGATTGAGCGCAGACATTGGATCTTGGAAGATCATGCCTATTTGCGAGCCGCGTATTTCTTCTCCCGCGATGGTTTTAGTCGCTAATATATCGTTGCCACGAAAGTAGATTTCGCCTTGGGTAACCCGTCCTGGCGGCATCGGTATTAACCCCATCACGGTCTGCACGGTCACAGATTTGCCGCAACCCGACTCGCCAACAATTGCCAGCGTCTGCCCGGCTGCGACTTCAAAGCTGACCCCACGTACTGCTTGGACGATGCCACCATAAGTTGCGAATTCGACATGTAAATCCTTCACTCGCAACAATGGCGATCGGCTGTCAGGTGCGCTCATAGTTTTGCTTTTCGCTGCGGTGAATTGACTAAGGTCATGTGTTAATCCTGATTACGCATGCGCGCATCTAAGGCGTCACGCAAACCATCACCAAGCAAGTTGAAAGCGAGCACGGTAATGCTGATTAGCGCGGCGGGAAAAATGATTTCGTGAGGATGAGTCAGCATCGTCTTTATGCCCTCGTTACACATTGCCCCCCAAGACGGCGTAGGGGGCGCGACGCCCATACCGATGAAAGAGAGAAAAGCCTCGGTAAAGATTGCGCTGGGGACGGCGAAAGTGACGGTAACCAGAATCACCCCAAGCGTATTGGGCACCATATGGCGAAAGATCAGGTAGCCAGTGGGCGCACCTAAAAGACGCGAAGCGCTGACATAAGCTTCTTCACGAATTTGTAAAATCTGCCCGCGTACCAGGCGAGCCGTACCGGGCCACAGCAGGACTACCATCGCGATCAGCATGGGCATAATGCCGCTTTCGCCGGGACCAATACCGAACACAACCTTGAATAAAATCATGAAGAGCAAAAACGGTAGGGCAACCACAAAGTCCGCAAACCGCATCATCAATTGATCTACGCTGCCACCAAGGAAGCCGGCAATACTGCCGTAGATCACACCGACCAACACATATAGCAGGGGCGCAAAGAAACCGATGAAGAGGGACACCCGGGCGCCGTACATAAGCCTGGAAAGCATGTCCCGACCAAGATAGTCGGTGCCGAGTGGATGGGATTTGAGTTCTAGCTCAGTTCCCGTTGCGGCGCTTTCAAGTGTGCCCAGCAGACCTTTGAGACGGGCTTCAGGAACAGTAATTGCGCGAACTAAAGTAGTGGATATTGTTGCAAACAGGTCCGTTTCCTCGCCGAATTCATTTAGCCCGATCACAGTGTAGTAATACGCACTGGGTTTAAGGTCGAGCCGGTCCTCAAAGAAAGGGTTGCCTGTCTCGGTGAGCGGCAGGCCAAAATTGCGCTCTGCGCCGACCGGAAAAATATTGCGATAAATTCGATATCCGAAGACGTTGGTGTCTATTGGCGTCTGCCAAACCAAGCGCACAGACTGTGTTGTGGGCGACTCGGCAAAGGCTAAATTAAGGCTGCCAGGGCTGGTTGCGCGGCTGGGCGCCGGTGGCACCCAGGGCTGATACTCGTCTACCACCATCGCGCTGCGATCTGCGCCCGGCGCAATGCTGATCTGATCCGGATCCAGCGCGGTTGGATCGACTTGCCAGACTAGTGGCCCGGCTAGGGTAAATAACAGCAGGGCCATCACGATGCCGAGTGACGCCATAGCGCGTTTGTTGGCTTGCAGGCGGCGCCAGGCGTCCTGCCAATAGGACAGTGAGGGTCGCGTTAGTTGCTCAGCGGACTGTGCTGTATCTAGCGGCGCAAAAGCGTCTACGGGTAGAGTTGGAGAAACGTCAGCCACTATTCCACCCTCACTCTTGGATCAATCAAGCCGTATACCAAATCCACTAGTATCACCATAAACACTAGGAAAGCGCCGTAAAATATGGTCGTTCCCATAATCACAGTGTAATCAAGTTGTTGGATAGCTTGTACGAAGTAGCGTCCTAGCCCTGGGATAGCAAAGACGATCTCTACCACGAAGCCACCGGTGGTAATGCTGGCAATAGCGGGTCCAAGCACGGTCACCACAGGCAGTACCGCGTTGCGTAATTGGTGGTTTACGAATATTTGTCCGGCGGGCAGCCCTTTGGCATGGGCGGTTTTAATATAGTCGGCGTTAACGATCTCGAGCATGGACGAACGCATTAGACGAGTCAGATAGGCCATGGTGGATAGGCCCAGTACCAGTGCTGGGACGATCATGTGCGCTACACTACCCCAACCCCCGACAGGTAGAACCGACATTCCAACCGTATCGTTAAGGCGCACGAGCATCAGTTGGCTCAGCGCAGCAACCACAAAACTTGGCACCGATATCCCAAGAATAACCAAAAACATGATGATGGTATCTGGTAGTCGATTACGAAAAAGGGCCGTGAGTGCGCCCCATAAAATCCCGCCGAGGCCGGCGAAAATGACCGCCAAAATACCCAGCGTGGCGGATACCGGGAAGTGGTCGCGGATAATGTCATTAACGCTGCGGTTTTCTTGGGTAAACGAAATACCGAAATCGCCTTGAACTAAGTTGCCCATATAAATTAGATATTGCGCGGGCAGGGGTTTATCGAGTCCGTACTTTGATTCTAGATTGGCACGGATTTTTTCGGTGGTCGCGCGATCCGACGAGAGTGGATCACCGGGAACCGCGTGCATACCGAAGAAAGTGGCGGTTGCAATAAACCAAACGGCCAGCAAACCCTGCGCAAGTCGACGCAGAAAATATCGAGTCATAGACGCGCCTCGTTACAGCGGGCTGAGTGACGCCGCGCGGAATGGATAGACAGGCTAAGGTTGCTGCGAATCGCCATAGCTCGCTGCCGCATGGCGTGACTCGTCTTGGCTTGGCTGGTCATAGGTTGGTTCTGCATTACGCGCCACTTCGCGGCGCATGCTTCGGTTAATTCAGACATAGGCCTAGCGTTCCACATAGGCGTTAGTGAAGTCGGTGTCAGCGCCGATGACACGTCGCTTGACCCCTTTCAACTTAGGGTGCAACACATAAGTCAGACCGCGCTCATACATGGGCAAGATAACGGCATCGTCGATAATCAACTGTTGGATACCGGCAAACGCTTCCATGCGTGATTGTGGAGTGCTGGCGTTCTGGGCAACCGCGATTAACCGGTCCATTTCTGGGCTGGCATAGCGACCACGATTGTTCAGATTCCAAGACGCAAATAAGTCGCCAAAGGTCAACGGATCGTTATAGTCAGGGCCCCAGCCGGCCAGGACCAAATCGAAGTCGCCTGCGGTCATTTTCGCGAGGCGTTGCTTAAAGATTTGTTTGTCGATTTTTAAGGTGAGCCCTAAGTGTTTTTTCAGTGCGCCTTGCACCCATTCGGATTGAATATTAGAGATCGGGTTATCGCCGCATAACAGAACAAACTCCGGCCACTCTGCTAAGCCTAGTTCTTCTTTGGCCTGCGCCAGATACGCCCGGGCCTGAGCATAATCCACCGGTATTTTCGTGGCTGGGTATTCCTGCCGGAAAGACTTTTCGACGCCCATTAAAAACGTTGGAAACAAAGACTCGCCGGGTCGATAGCCCGGCAGCTTGGTGACCTTATAAACCAGTTCTTCCATATCTAATACAGATTGAAGCGCGCGCCGGAAATTAAGGTTTTCGCTGAGGCGGTCTTCGCGGTGATTAAATTCCAGAAAAAATACAGTGCCGTCCTGATACCGTTTGATTGGCCACTTCTGTCGCATTGCATCGATCAAGTTTTCTGCCTGAAGGCCGGTGAAAGCGATGCGCTCATCTTTGAAGAAGTTAATGCGGGCATTCACGTCGGAAGTGATATACGCGACGTTGATTTCGTTTAGCCGAATGCGGTCTTTATCCCAATAGTAGGGATTTTTCTGTAGCAGTAGAGATGAACCGTGCACCCAGGACGCCATAACGAACGGCCCGCTGTATAAAAGGTCTTTGGCATCTGCGCCGAAACGCCCACCAGTTGCTTCGTAAAAGTCTTGGCGAATAGGCAGAAAGGTGGGGAAAACCACCATTTTGTCGAAAAAAGGCACCGGACGTTCTAACTCGACAACAAGCGTATGTGGGTCAGGTATGCGGACACCTAAATCGGTAAGCGGCAAGTTGCCTTGATTTATCGCTTCAGCGTTTTTAATGGCATACAGTAGAAATGCATACTCTGACGCGTTGTCGGGGTCGAGCGCAGTCTGCCATGCAAATAGAAAATCCTTGGCGGTAATTGGCTCTCCATCACTCCAGCGGGCATCTTTGCGTAACCAAAATGTGGCAGTTTCCGGTGTAACTTCCCAGCGTTCCGCGATGCCAGCTTCTAACTGATCATCAACGCCCATACGTAGCAGACCTTCCATAATATGGCCCAGCACCATTCCCGAGACAGCATCGGTCGCAAGGCTGCTGTTTAACTGCGGCGGTTCTTCAGCGATGGCGATGGCGATGCTCTGGGTTTCGAAGTCGACGGCACGCGCTTCCTGAGTATCGCTGCCCACGCTAGATGCGAGGTAGTCGAGGACAAACATGAGTACGCCGACAGCAATAAATGCGTACAGAAAATAGCGGCGTAGCTGGCTGAATACCGCTTTATTTGAAGGTGCGGTGGAGTGTGTTTCGGTAATTGTCTCGTGCACGGTTATCTTTGTCTGTGTGCCCTGGTTTTGTTGTTCTATAGAAATTGCGTCAAATTCGCTTACCCGTTGAGTTTTAGCAGATTACTCACCACCCTTTCCAGATGCATGAGCGAGTTACACTCTTCGGCTTGATGCACATACGCAGAATAGTTTCGCATAACAGAATCACCGGTATTCCAGGCGAGCTTTGATTCTGGGTTAAGCCAGATCACCCGTTTAGACCGATCATACAGTTCTTTTAAGACTTCGGTATGGTTTTCACCGAAGTTATTGCGGGCGTCCCCCAAGATAATGATTGTGGTGCGATTGTCGATGTCATCAAGACACAGCCGTTTAAAGTCGAGCAGCGCTTGGCCGTAGTCGGTTGATCCGCCGCTGTAGTCGCGTAGGGTCTTAGCAATGGCATCTTGGATTTTATTGCGGTTAAACAATTCGGTGACTTCCGCTAAATCCGAAGAGAAAGCGAAACTGCGCACCTTCGGCATGACTTCATCCATGCTGTACAGAAACATCAGCATAAACCGCGCGTAATTAGCGACCGAACCCGAGACATCGCAAATAGCGAATACTTTGGGCCGATCCACTTTTACCGACTTCCAATGCAAATTAAATATGGCCCCGTCATAAGACATATTGCGGCGTAGGGTGCGTGAAATATTCAGCTGGCCACGCTTAAATACTTTTTTGCGGCGGCTGTACATTGTGCTCAGCTTTTTCGCCATTTTATAAACCATTTCCTGGATTAGGCGAAAATTGCGAACCTCCACGTTGGATAGCTTCACGCTTTTTAGCATGTCCTCGCGCAGCCGCTTGCCGCTAACGTCCGCGTTAAGCATGAATTGGCGTTCGACATAGTCGCGCACTTGTTCGCGCAAAAAGTCCCGACGCTGTTTGAGCTGCTGACCCAGGCGTCGCGCCGGCACAGCGGGTGAATCGCGCAAGTCTGAAATTTCTCGGTTCAGATCAGGCAACCCCATGGCATCCATTATCCGCCGGGTGTACAGCCCTTTTTGAGTAAAAATCTTGATTTCGCGCACTTCGACTTCTTCGCCGGCGTTGGCCATTGCCATAGTCAACTCAGTGCGTGAGTCGCTCATCAACAGTTGGCCAAGCTCAGAAGAGGGGTCAGTCATCTCGCCAGGGCCGAGATCCTCTTCTTCCTCTTCCTCTATATAAGGGTTTTTCTTGGCTTTAGCCTTGGATTTTTTCTTGCGGCCACTTGGCGGCGCGTTTGGATCTCTGGAACCGCCGCCTTCGCCGTCGCCCCCTTCACCTTCTTCTCCCTCCTGGCTGTCCTGGCCGTCTCGCTCTGCCTGCGCAGATGCTTCGTCGCCGCGCACGTCTTTGAACGCGAAAAACTGGTCGAAGCAGGCGTCGAAAGTCGCCTTTTCATCGGGTGTTTTAGGCAGGACCAGTGACAGCGAGCGCTTGAGGAACTCGCGGTCCTCATAGCCCACCAGGTCCACAGCGCTCATTGCGTCCAGGGTTTCCGCCGTGGAGACGCGAATGTCGGCATTGCGCAGAGCGCGAACGAAATTGCTAAGGGTGCGTTCCAATGCTCAGCTCCGTTGAATCACTTTGCTATTTTCGCTGTCAACGAGTTGACCTCGCTGTCTACGTTATCAATGTCTTCTTGAAACTTAAGAATCACATTGAGCGTATCTTTGACGAGTTGCGGGTCCAACGATTCGGCGTGCAGTAGCACCAGGGTGCGGGCCCAGTCGATGGTCTCGGAGATAGCAGGAAGTTTTTTCAGGTCGAGTTGACGTAACTCGTGAATGAAAGCAACCAACTGCAAACGCAAGGATTCAGGGATTTCAGGCACACGAGCCTGGATAATGCGTTGTTCCACATCAGAGTCCGGGAATGGAATGTAGAGGTGCAGACACCGACGCTTCAGCGCATCGGAGATTTCTCTGGTGTTATTCGAAGTCAGAAATACAATAGGCGGCGCTTGTTTAGCTTTTATCGTGCCAATCTCCGGAATAGAAAGCTGATAGTCCGACAGAATTTCCAGCAGCATTGATTCGAATTCATGATCGGCTTTATCGATTTCATCGATGAGCAAGACGCAGCCATTCTCTTCGCGCAAGGCTTTGAGCAGTGGGCGTGGCTCTAAAAACTCCTCGGAGAAAAAGATATCGCCAAACTCGTGTAACCGCACCACGGATTCGCGAAAGCCTTGCGCGCCCTGCAGCACTTCATCAAGCGCTTCTTTCAATACTTGCGTGTACAACAGCTGCTTGCCGTACTTCCATTCGTAGATTGCCTTGGATTCGTCTAGCCCTTCGTAGCACTGGAGGCGAATCAACGGCAGTTCAAATAATTCAGAGGCGGTTTTGGCTAACTCGGTTTTACCTACACCGGGAGGGCCCTCGATAAGTACAGGTTTTTCCAGGTGGAAAGCGAGGAAAACAGCGGTGGCAATTTGATCACTGCAGATGTAGCGGTGGGCTTCCAGGTGTTTTTGCAGCGATTCCACTGAAGCCGCTATTTGATCTATATCTGCCATGATGCCTTACATACCCCCGGTTGTGAGCTTGGAATTAGTGTCGTGACGCGGTCACCAGCCGACCCCGTACTCGACTGGCTAGACTTTTTGGCCAGTTTTTAGGACCAAAACAGCCAAGCATTATCTATGTCCCCAGCGAGGATGTATAGGTCAGTTGTGCAACCGCACCAATCCCTCCTGAGCGGTAGAGGCGACCAATTCGCCGGCCTGGTTGTAGATTAAGCCTCGATTGAAGCCGCGTGCGCCGCCGGCTCTAGGGCTGTCCTGGTCGTAAAGCAGCCATTCGTCTGCCCGAAATGGTCGGTGGAACCAAATCGCGTGATCGAGGCTCGCGACCTGAATATTGGATTGCATGAAGCTGATGCCGTGTGGTCGAGTGGCGGTGTCCAGCAGTGACCAATCAGACAGATACGCCAGCACGCACTGATGTAGGCGCGGATCGTCAGGTAGCGTCTCGCGGCTCTTCATCCAGCAACGCTGAATTGCTGCAGTTGGCTTCGGGTTGAGCAGATCCAATGGTTCAATCGGCCGCATCTGAATCGCGGATGGCTCGGTTAAGTCTGACGGGCTTGCGACTTCTGCATCGGCCTGAGCGTTAGCTTCGCGAAGCGCAGTGCGAATGTCTTCAGGCCAATTTTTTGATTGTTCTAGGCGTATTTCGTCTTCATCTCGCAGTGTGTCTGGTTCTGCCACTGACGGCATCTCGAATTGATGGCTCAAGCCTTCTTCGTCGACCTGGAAAGACAATGACATTGAAAAGATAGGCTGGCCTTTTTGAATGGCAACAACGCGTCTTGTGGTGAAACTTTTGCCGTCGCGAATGCGATCGACCTTGTAAAGAATGGGCCGTTCTTTGTCTCCGGCGCGCAAAAAATAACCATGCAGACTGTGCGCATAGCGGTCAGCGTCAACCGTGCGTGAGGCCGCGACTAAAGCCTGACCGATCACCTGACCACCGTATACCCGCTGCCAGCCCTCATTAGGGCTCGTGGCTAGGTAATGGTTTTGCTCAATTTCTTCGAGATTAAGCGTTTCGATGATCCGTGTTAGAGGCTGCATATAAAGACCGTTACCAAAATCTAATACCTTACGGCGTCGCAGAGATTGAGTAAAGTTTAGGTCAGGCTGGCAACGGTATTCGCTTCTAAATTCGCGTTTTCAGTTCGCTTAAACTAAAAAATCTATGTGGGCGGTTTTGTGCGTCCACGTGAGTTTGTGAGTATAGTTCTAGACGAAAAAATTTGACTTTGAGGAGGAGTGATATGCCATCACGTCGTGAATTAATTGCACTAACCGATGCCGAACGCCGGGAATATTTAAATCAACAAAAAACATTGGTCATTGTTTCAAATGGCGCAAATGGTTATCCACACCCAATGCCAATGTGGTTTTGCGTCGACGACAATGACTGCTTTTATTGCACCACCTTTGAAAAAAGCCAGAAGGTGCTCAATTTAAAGCGAGACCCAAGGGCCACATTGTTGGTAGAAAGCGGTGAAGATTACGCGGAGCTGAAATCGGTTCTTGCTTATGCGGACGCGGAAGTCATTGCCGATCAAGAAGTGGTTTTGGACACCTTGGTGGCAATTAATTCTAAGGGGAGTGCCCTAGACGATTCTCAGCTCGGTAAAATACGCGAAGCGATGATTGCTTCGGCAAAGAAGCGAGTTGTTTTAAAGTTCGTCCCTAATTCCTTCGTAACTTGGGACCACAGCAAATTGGCAGGTAAATACTAGGCCGGGCTCAGAGGAGAAGCCATGTATAAAACACCGGAAAAGACACGAGAAGAGACACAGGGAAAAGAGATAGAAAGTGACATGAAAAGAATAGGCAGTTAAACCTGTGACTGTCATTTAGAGCCCGAAATTCATCCTGTTTGAATTAACTTGACCAACGCACAAGCTTATTCGTATAAAAAGCGCTTTATACAAAAACGTACTACTACAAAATTCGGGGTTTAAATAGTCACGGGTCGTGGTACTCTGCGCTCCACATATTGATACTTAGATAGAGAAATTGTTATGGCTTTGAATATTAAAAAGTTGTCAGTAAAAGAAATCAACGTTCTGATTAAGGATTTGAACGCTGAATTAGAGCGAAGAGCGACCACCGAAAAGCAGTTGCTGATTGCTGAAATACGCGACAAGGCAGAATCGTTAAATATACCGGTAAGCGACTTGTTCAAAGAGGTTGCGAAAACACCTCGCAAACGAGGTGGGTCGGTAAAGCCTAAATATCGTAACCCAGGCGACAAAACTCAGACGTGGACCGGTAGAGGATTAAAGCCTCGTTGGGTCCGTGATTTGCTTGATAGCGGAAAGTCGTTAGAAGATATCGCTATTTAAAAGTTAACGTGACATGGTCGATGTATGGGAGAGGTGGTTAAGAACGATTTGAGTTTCAAAGCCACCTTTTGTTTATCTTATATCGTCGTTTCTGTGGATCAGCATCACATTTTCTAAGCTCTTGCCGCGTATGCTGCCTTTGCTCATTTCTATCCTGCTGCCGTT
Source organism: Gammaproteobacteria bacterium UBA6968 (assembly GCA_002450255.1). Lineage (GTDB taxonomy): Bacteria > Pseudomonadota > Gammaproteobacteria > Pseudomonadales > Azotimanducaceae > UBA4421. The sequence goes on along the minus strand of DJYW01000029.1, from coordinate 20,162 downwards.
TTGCAGCGCTCTCATGCTTATCTTGCATGCCCGTCTCGTATGTCCTTCTCGTATATTTCTTGGCAGGTCGTCTCTCTCGTTTTCATAGTTTCACTCGTATCGGTGTTTTTTTATCCGAGAAACTCGTCCTGCAGGTTTAAATTGCCATTTTTTTAGGTGTCTTATGCGGCGCCTTTCTAAAAGAGCTACAAAGAAGAGGGATTGAAAGAGTCTGGGCGAAGGAAATTTTGATTCACGATGCTATCGAGGCAGTTGCCTCAATAAAGCCACCAAATTGAGAAAATGGTCTATCAGTTAAGCCGAGTCGTGAAGCGCGAGCAAATAGATGTCAGTCAACGAGGGCGTTGCAAGAATAGATTGTTGGGAAGTTACACATGTTGAGATAAAAAAAGCGCGCCACAATTGCGACGCGCCTCTTTAAATCGGGACTCTTTATAAAAGAACTAGTACTTATAACTCTCCGTTTTGAAGGGTCCTTGTTCAGCGACGCCAATATAGTCGGCCTGAGTTTTCGTTAGTCTGGTTATCACACCACCAAAACCTTCGACCATTAACTCAGCCACTTCCTCATCGAGTTTCTTAGGCAAAACCTCGACAGCAATTGGCTGGCGCTGGTTTTCGGGTTGATTAGCCCAAGCTTGCTCGAATAGGTGCATTTGCGCCAGTACCTGATTTGCGAATGAGCCGTCCATAATTCGTGATGGATGTCCGGTCGCATTACCGAGGTTAACCAAACGTCCTTCAGATAACAGGATTATGTAATCCGATGGATCATCGGAGCGAAAGATCATATGTACCTGATCTTTAACCATCTCCCAGCGCCAGTTGTCACGCATGTAGGCGGTGTCGATCTCATTATCAAAGTGGCCGATATTGCAAATTACGGCGCCTTTCTTGACCGTAGATAGCATTGCCGCGTCGCAGACATCCGCATTACCAGTACACGTGACGATTAAATCGGTGTCGCTCAGTAGCGCGGTATTGATGTCAGCTGCTTTACCGGTAGTGACGCCATTGTTATAAGAAGAAACGACTTCGTAGCCATCCATGCAGGCTTGCATGCCACAAATCGGATCAACCTCGGTAACGCGAACGATCATTCCCTCCTGGCGCAAGCTTTGCGCAGAACCTTTGCCGACATCACCATAGCCAACGACCAAGGCACGCTTGCCCGCCATCAACATGTCCGTGCCGCGCTTAACCGCATCATTTAAGCTATGGCGGCAGCCGTACTTGTTGTCGTTCTTTGATTTCGTCACCGAGTCGTTCACATTGATTGCCGGAACTTTGAGCTCCCCTGTTTTGATCATTTCGTAGAGGCGATGTACACCGGTGGTTGTTTCTTCGCTGATGCCATGGATGCTATTCAGCATTGCAGGGTACTGCTCGTGAATGATTTGCGTTAGATCGCCGCCATCATCGAGTAGCAGGTTAGCATCCCAGGTCTCTCCGTCTTTGACGATCGTTTGATGGATACACCAGTCATATTCTTCTTCCGTTTCGCCTTTCCAAGCAAAAACCGGTATGCCGCGTGCAGCAATGGCAGCGGCTGCGTGATCTTGAGTAGAGAATATATTGCATGAAGACCAACGTACTTCTGCGCCTAGGTCCATTAGGGTCTCGATCAATACTGCGGTTTGGATGGTCATATGGATACAACCAATAATGCGCGCTCCCGCTAAAGGCTGAGTTTCTTTATAGCGCTTGCGCAAGGCCATCAAAGCCGGCATTTCATTTTCTGCAAGTGTGATTTCCTTGCGACCAAAGTCGGCAAGATTAATGTCGGCTACTTTATAGTCGGTCATAGGGGCTCCTTGGTTTTAGTGGTAGCAAATTCTGAAGTAAATGATTCGGTGCTGTCGGCGCGACGAAAACTAGCAACTTGAATACGAAAGCCGTTACGGCGCGCTAGAAAGTGATGTTGGTCTGGCTGTAAGTCGAATTGGCGTGCCCAGCTATTTAGCGTCTCGGGGGCGATGCCCAGCCATAAATCACCGCATTGGGTGCGCGTCCATTCTTGGTCGTGCTCACAGAGTTCGGCCACGACTATGCGGCCATTCGGTTCGAGCAACCCGGCAGCCTGCTCAAAGAACGCTCTTGGTGACGGTAAGTGGTGTAGGACCATAGCGGCGACAATCAAGTGATAGCGCGCTGGTGCTTGGAGCTCAAAAAAGTCCTTGTGCAATAATGCCACGTTGGCATCTTGCGCAAGGCCCATGCGGGCTTGGTCGAGCATTGCGCGATTACTATCAATGCCGTCAATGTATCCGTAATGCGGGCTCAGTGCGTTGAGTAGGAAGCCATCGCCGGGACCGACTTCCAAAGCACGGGCTTGCGCGCCGGCCGCTTGCATAGCGCAGGCCATTACTGGCTCGCTATAGACTGGCGACGGGCAGACAAGATCCTGCTGCCGCTGCAAAATGTCGCTGTGGTTGATAAAGAATTCGACTGACTGACGTTGGCGCTGGCTATACACCGCAGCGACCCCTGCGGCATATTCGCTCGCCATCGGGTGAACGTCCAAAGCTGAAAAAATCGCTTGCACCCAACTGGCCGTGGGGTGAACCGGACGCTGATAGAAAATGCTGGTGCCTTCTTTACGCGACTCGACCAGATGCGCGTCGCGCAGTATGCGTAAGTGATGGCTGATGGCAGGTTGAGTCACCGCAAATATGGTGCAGAGCTCGCTCACGCTAAAGGCGTCCTGTGCCAACGTGCGTACCACGTGCGCGCGGAGGCGGTCACCGAGTGCCTTGTTGACAGTGATGACTGCATCCAGACCGGTCGCTAGATCGGTCTGCTTATTAAAAGAAACTACGGAATTGGTTGCCATGGAGGGCTTTCGCCTGCTCGGATGTGTGCGAGGTCGCGCAGGATAACAGACGATCTATAATATAAAAATATTTTTATGGATGTTTTTCGTTTGTGGAAGATGTGCGGGTTGTGTCGGGCCCGCGTAGAATTTGCGGCCGAGTTTATGCCAAACTGACATCAACAAATGGCGGCAAAAAATCCCTATCGTGGCGATTTGGAGCGAACATAATCAGCGCAGACACGCCGCGCCAAAGCAAGTGCACAAAGGCAAGATGAAAAGACAAACAAATAGTGCAGCGTCATCAGCCTTACCCGGTCTGGATAGTAAGCTGCCTGATGTCGGTACAACTATTTTCACGCAGATGAGTGCCCTGGCTCAGACCCACAATGCACTGAATTTATCTCAGGGGTTCCCGGATTTTGAGGCGCCTAGCGCATTGATCGAGCGTGTCACGATGCATATGGAGGCCGGGTTAAATCAGTATCCGCCTATGCTCGGTGTGGCCGCTTTACGCGAAGCGATAGCGGCAAAGGTAGCCAATCTATATGACCGGCGCTGCGACCCAGACACCGAAGTGACAGTAACGGCCGGGGCTACGGAAGCCCTGTTCTGTGCTATCGCGGCTACGGTAAGGGCAGGCGACGAGGTCATCGTCTTCGATCCTGCTTACGACAGCTACGATCCGGTAATTCGCTTGCAGGGCGGTCAGGCCATTCATATCCCGCTCGCGGCGCCGGACTACTGTATTGATTGGCAGCGCGTGCGTGATGCAATAACCCCGCGCACGCGCATGATTATCGTTAACACGCCGCATAACCCGACCGGTAGCGTTTTAGCGCAAGAAGATCTCGAAAATCTGCAAGAGCTTGCCGTTCGGCATGGGTTGTACGTGCTCGGCGATGAAGTGTACGAGCACATCATCTTTGATGGCGCGCGACATGAGAGCCTTTGTCGCTATCCCGATCTGTTTGCGCGCAGTTTTGTGGTGTCTTCCTTCGGGAAGACCTACCACGTCACCGGTTGGAAAGTCGGTTATTGCGTAGCGCCTACAGCGTTGACCACCGAGTTCCGTCGTATCCACCAATTTGTCACGTTTACAGTCAGTACGCCGGTGCAATACGCGCTTGCCGACTTTATGAACGCATCGCCTGAGTTTCATTGCGAATTAGGTGCCTTTTATCAACGTAAACGGGATCTCTTTTGCCATTTGCTGGAAGATTCAAAATTTACTTTGGTACCTTCGCAAGGAACTTATTTTCAGTTACTCAATTACTCGGCCTTGAGTGATTTTAACGATACAGATCTTGCGATTAACTGGACTAAAAAACACGGCATTGCTTCTATTCCGGTTTCAGTCTTCTACCAGAACCCCGACCCTGATGCGCCGCAGGTGCTGCGCTTTTGTTTTGCAAAAGACGACGGCACTTTGCAACAAGCGGCGGAGATTTTATGCGGACTTTAGAAATAGCACTATTGCAATCGCCGACGGTCTGGCACGACCCTGAGGCAAATCGCATCCTTTTTACGAATGCGATTGCGGAATTGCAGCCCGAAGTGAAATTGGTGGTGTTGCCAGAAATGTTTTCCACTGGATTTACTATGCAGACCGAGGTTGCGGAGTCGATGGATGGGGCGACAGTCGCGTGGATGCAAGCGATGGCCGCGAACAGCCAAAAAGTAATCTGCGGTAGCGTCGTTATCCGTGACCGCGGCGCGTGCTTCAATCGTTTTATTTGGGCGGCGCCAGGTGCAGAGCTTATTTGGTACGATAAACGCCACCTGTTTCGTATGGCGAACGAGCATCAACACTACGCCGCTGGCGGAGACCAGATAACGGTGGTCCTTGAAGGTTGGCGTATTCGTTTGGCCGTATGTTATGACCTCCGTTTTCCTGTTTGGTTAAGAAATCAACAAAGGCGTGATGTTCACGGCGACCTTGATTACGATCTCCTGCTGGTCGTGGCTAATTGGCCGGCTCCGCGTCAGAAAGCATGGAATACTTTGCTCCAGGCTCGCGCAATTGAAAACCAGGCCTATGTGGCGGGCGTTAATATTGTCGGAGTTGATGGTAATGACGTTGCCTACACAGGTGGTTCGGCAATCTATGCACCTGACGGTACCACCGTCTGCGAACAAGATGATAACCCTAGCGTTTTGCTGGGCGCGCTGGATAGGCGAACGTTACAAGATTTTCGCGAGCGATTCCCTGCTTGGCAGGATGCCGACCCGTTTACGATTTCCTAGCTGAATCGCTGAACACAGAAAAGCTGATGAACTACTTAGCCGATGCACAGCAATGCTGAACATCGGCGGCGGCCTTGCCGATAAAGAAAATAAGGTTTCGCCAAACTAACAAAAACTATAAGGACTAAATAATGCGGAAATTTAAATTTAGTGCTCTTGCTCCTCTAAATATGCTGTTGACCGCGCTGATTGCAGCACTACTAAGCGGATGCGCACCGGATAACTCAGATCAAGCAAGTATCGCGGCGGCCAACGGGCATCCTGGACAAGCGTTATATCAGGATTATTGTTACTCCTGTCACAATCCTGGCATTGGTGGCGCGCCGCGTTTAGGGGACGCCGAAGCTTGGGCACCGCGAGCAGCAAAGGGCGCTGACTTGCTGTTACAAACGACGATTGAAGGCATCGCGCCAGGCATGCCGCCAAGAGGGCTATGCATGAGCTGCAGCGACGCAGAATTAGCTCAGGTGATCGACTACATGCTGGTTACTGCGAAAAGTGAGTAGCGCCAGGTGAGGTTTGAGTCCCGCTGGCGTAACCGTGCGTTCAGCCGTGCTAAAGCGACCGCTCGATATGCCACAAAAACCGTTAGGTTCGGTATCGCTCGGCAGTTGATGGGGTAGGAATCGAAGCGCAACTCGGCCATTTATCAGCAGAAATAGGGCACCGCTTGCGGCGTTGCTAGACAGGAATCGAAGTATGAACTTACGCGATCTACGTTACCTCGTTGCGCTGGCTGAGCATCGCCACTTCGGGCGTGCGGCTGAGGCTTGTTTTGTGAGTCAGCCAACGCTTTCCACGCAAATCAAAAAGCTGGAAGAGACCCTCGGTGCGACCCTAATTGAGCGCACTAATCGGCGCGTGATGCTGTCGCCCGCAGGCGAGCAGATTGTCGCGCAAGCGCAGCGTATTCTGAGCGAGGTTAATAACTTAACAGAGTTGTCTGAACAGCTGCGGGATCCTCTTGGGGGGGAGGTGCGACTGGGTATCATTCCGACCGTAGCGCCCTATTTACTGCCGAAAATTCTACATCCCCTCAAAGGCGCGTTTCCCAATCTCCAAGTTCAGTTAACTGAGGGCCAGACGCTGCCATTGACGCAACTTTTAAAGCGCGGTGAACTCGATGCTGTATTGTTGGCGCTGCCGCTGCAAGAGGAAAACATTGAGGAGTTCGAGCTATATCGAGAAACGTTCTATCTTGCGACTTCTTCTAACCATCGCCTGGCGAATAAGAAGGCTGCATCTACTGCGGATTTAGAAGGTGAGCAGGTATTGTTGCTCGAAGATGGTCACTGCTTGCGTGATCAGGCTTTAGCGGTATGTCAGGCGCATCATGGTGAAGAAAGCAAAAATTACAGTGCCACCAGCTTAGAGACCTTAAAGCAATTGGTGGCTGCGGATATGGGAATAACGCTTATGCCGGAGTTAGCCGTCGCGCAAATTCGCAATGCGGCGGCAACGGGAATACGCTACATTCCGTTCGCCAGTGATACGCCATACCGGACCCTTGGTTTATGCTGGCGCTCTACGTCAACACGCGCCGAGCTGTTACGCCAATTGGCAGACGAACTTAAGCAGATGGTGAATGCGGGCGGCTGATCCTGGTACGCTAAAATGGTAATCGTTTGGTTCAGTAGCTTAAGGATGCCATGGTTGCAGCAGGCTGTTTTTCGCGATTCACGCAGAGCACTGGTTTTTGCCTGCCGAAGACCATAGTCCCCTAACAAAAAATCAGTTGCCTGAGAATAGCGGCAACTTGGGTTGCCGCTAGTAAGTGGTAGGCCGATAGGGTTACGGCGCTAGGTCTGCTTGCAGGCTTTCTTTGGAAGCACCTTCAACCGCGATCTCGCACGGTAACGCTTCGTGGTCGATGCCCATCGACAGAACTGCGCTTTCTTCTAGTAAGTTCGCTTTAGCCGACGCGGGCAGTTCAAAACGCAAAAAGTGCACCGCTGCTGCTTTGTCTTCGCGTGATCGATCCATGTCCTCGTTAGCGATAGCGAATATTTTTTCACCGTCGCCGACGCGGACCCAGACGGTCTCTTCGATACCGCCCATGCGTGCTAAGGCTGCTTTGCGTTCGTCGACGTCGCCGTATTCGATCATAAAGGTCGCTTTGAAATTACTACCGTCTGGTATTAGCGGGTTGTAAGCAGCCAGTTCTTCTTCGATTTCCTCAGGATTGAAGATCCGTTCAACGCGTAGCATTTCCTGAATTTGATATTGCATTGTCATCGCATCTTCAAAGTAAAGGGTGGCGTGCGGGTCGAGCGCGATTTGCCTGTTTTTCTTATGCGCGATCACCTGCTCACGGAAAGATGGGCGTTTCACAGCGTATTCTTCCAAACTCCATAAATCTTGGCGATTTAAAGCCATGATTAACTCCTAATAAATATTGTTAGATTCCGTACGCCTGGCGCACCATGCTGATTGGATGCTGAGCGGTGCCGCCCTCAATGCCGTCGGCAATCAAGCGTCCCGCCATAGGGCAGTCCGAGCCAAAGGTGTCCGCTTCGCTTTCGGTGACGCGACGGACAACCGGACGTGCGATCTTTTTCGCTTTTTCGTAGGTTTCGGCTTTGACGGCGTAGGTGCCGTCGTGACCAGAACACCGCTCAATGGCTGTGATTTCGCTGTCGGGGATCAGATTTAAGAAATCTCTGGTCTTCATGCCAAAGTTTTGGACGCGTTGATGGCAGGCCACATGATAGGCAACTTTGCCAAGTCCGGTACTAAAGGTCGTCGTGACCAACTCTGCTTTATGACGAAGCATCAAGTACTCAAATGGGTCGAAGAAGTGAGCCTTAATCTTGGCAATGTCACTGTCCTCGGGATACATCAAGGGTAGCTCTTGCTTGTACATCAGCACGCAAGATGGGATCGGCGCAATAAGGTCGTAGCCGTCTTCAATTGCTTGCAAAAACAGCGGCACGTTGCCGTCTTTTAACTGTTCGACTTTTTTCAAGTCGCCTAATTCCAATTTGGGCATGCCGCAACACTTAGCGTCTTGCAGCAGTTTGACCTCAATACCGTTGTGATTGAGGACCGCAATCATGTCCTCGACAACCCGAGGTTCGTTATGGTCGCCGTAGCACGTGACATATATCGCGACCTTGCCAGTGGTGCGCTCTGTCGCGACGGGCGCGGCAGCGACCGCATGGTCTGCAGGCAGACGCTTGGTCAAAGGGGTGGTTTCAAAGTGGGGTAGTGGCGCATCTTTATGAATGCCGACCATTGATTCGCCCATCTTACGTAAGGTCGGTGACGCGGCAGCCGCGTTCGCCATGCCTGCAATTCCCGGCGTAGAGATCGCGTCGAAGATCGGATCGGTAGACGTGATGATTCGATCACGCCACTTTGTATCGCCATTTTTAAAATTCTGGGCTTTCGCACGCAGCATTAAATGAGGGAAGTCGACGGCCCATTCATGCGGCGGCACATACGGGCACTTGGTTTCCGCACAAAGGTCACACAAAAAGCATTGATCGACGACCTTGTTGTAGTCAGCTTTGTCGACCCCGTCTACTTCTAACGTATCTGATTCGTCAATCAGATCAAACAGGGTAGGGAAAGAGTCGCAAAGGCTGACGCAACGGCGGCAGCCATGACAAATGTCATAGACCCGTTCCATTTCCTTGTGCAGGCTGTCTCGGTTGTAAAATTCCGGGTTTTTCCAATCCAACGGTTGCCTCTCGGGGGCTTCCAGACTTCCTTCGCGTACACTCATTTAAGTTCTCTATCAGATTAATTAGTGCTATCTATCTTTTTCCGGCACAAAAAAGGGGGCGTAGCCCCCCAATTCGTCCGTCGTAACGAACACTCCCGCAAAACTGCTAGCGGAAATTTACGCCATGCTATCCAGAGCTTTCTGAAAGCGATTAGCGTGAGAACGTTCGGCTTTTGCCAGCGTCTCAAACCAGTCGGCGATTTCTTCGAAACCCTCATCGCGGGCGGTTTTTGCCATACCTGGGTACATATCGGTGTACTCATGAGTCTCACCGGCGACAGCTGCTTTCAGATTGTCTGCGGTGGTGCCGATCGGCATGCCAGTTGCTGGATCGCCAACGGCTTCCATGTACTCTAGGTGGCCATGTGCGTGTCCGGTTTCGCCCTCTGCAGTTGAGCGGAATACAGCTGCTACGTCGTTCTCGCCTTCTACGTCAGCTTTTGCTGCGAAGTAGAGGTAACGACGATTTGCTTGCGATTCGCCTGCAAAAGCATCCTTTAGGTTTTGCAACGTTGTGCTTTCTTTTAAATCCATGATTGCTAGTGCTCCATGTGAGTTAGGTAAAGAGTGAACCAATGCTGGGGAACAGCGATGGCAACGATGAGCAGTATAGGGTGCTCACGTGGCAGTTCCATTTCATTGTTTTAATCGTGCCGATAGACTGAAGCTATCAATAAAGAAATCTCAATCGATACCCTAAATGGTATCAGGAATGATAATGATTCCTATTTCCCGAAAGCCGCCCGTTAGACGAGCTAGCAGCGCCTTACAATAGCTGCGCTCAGGTCGAATTCGCGTGAAACGTCGAGCGCTCTGTTGGTGTCGATAGCGTCACGGAAATTGCTCAGTTTTTATAAAGAGTTAGCATTGTAGATTGCTCAACAACATCACCGGCCAAAAGCTGTCGTACTATGACGACTGGTAACGATATCTATCTGTTTAAGGTCGTGCGGCGAGCACATAAGCCAGCGCTGTGTTCTAGGTTTCGGCTGGGATTTGAACTGCATGCCGAATATCAGCCGCGAGCAGAGGAGTTTGAGCGACGCCATATCCTCAACGCGCACCGAAAGAGATGTGAGAAGATAGAGACACCGCGGAATTCAAGTCGACAGTAAGCGTACGTGCAAGGGAGGGTCACTTTGGAATTTTGGCTGATTCTCACTCTAACCGGCGCCTTTTTACAAAACCTGCGATCGTTAATGCAAAAACGGTTGACCAGCGATCTCTCGATAAACGGCGCGGCATATACCAGATTCTGTTTCGCGGTGCCCTTCGCGTGGCTTTACCTGTTAATGCTTTGGCCCGAACGAGCAGTTCAAATCAATTCCACGTTTATCTTTTGGGTGCTGCTTGGCGGCAGCGCGCAAATCTTTGCTACTTCTGCACTCGTGGCTGCGGTCAGCGGCCGGTATTTTGCGGTGGGGACCGCTTATTCCAAAACGGAAGCTGCTCAGGCAGCAATACTTGGCACCATATTGATCCAGGACAACATCACCTGGCTAGCGGCACTTGGTATCGTCATCAGTTTGTTGGGGGTATTCGTGCTCACTGGCAATCGCCGTATCGGGGACTTCTTTCATAACGATGTTAGTCTTTGGTACGGCCTGGCAGCGGGCGCCGCGTTTGCGCTCTGTTCCGTGTGCTTCCGAGCGGCCGCGCTGAGTTTGCCGTTTCCTGACGACGCTGAGCGTGGTGCGGTGACCCTGGCGTACACCTTGACCTGGCAAACCCTCGCGATGGGCGTGTTTATTTTATGGCGCGATCCGCAGCAGCTTTTGATAATGGCCAGGCGCTGGCCTACTGCGCTAAGCGTTGGCGTGGTAGGTATGGTCAGTTCGACCGCCTGGTTTACTGCAATGGCAATACAAAATGCCGCAATTGTGCGTGCCGTGAGTCAGGTGGAATTGCTTTTTACAGTGCTTACTTCGGCTTTTTTCTTGCGCGAAGCGATTAGTTTTAGACAAATAGTCGGCATGGCTTTAATCGTGCTCGGTGTGCTGGCCGTGATTTAAATTGCCAGTCGGGTGCGGTGTAAAACGCGTCCGAAGGGCAGGTGACCTGGCTTTCAGTGGCGGGTAGGATTCCGCAATAGCCAACAAGCACAAGCGACGCAAGAGAGCCGAGAAAAGGAACGGGCGAGTAGGTCTACACCGATTAAGGCGATAATAGGGGGGAATATGAGCAAAGCGGGGACAGACGATAACGGCGCAGCACAGGAACCAGCCGTTCTCATAAAAGTACATAAAAACGACGACGGCGCTGGCTGGGGCGAACTCATTCTTAATCGTCCTGCACGCAAAAATGCCATAACAGGGCCGCTCGGTGTTGGCTTGGCGGAAGGTTTACGCACGCTCGATGCGGACCGTGGCGTCCAAGCCATATTGTTTCGTGGGGCTGGCGGGGCGTTTTGCTCGGGCCTCGACCTGGGTGCTTTTAACGCTAACCCCGAACCCGACTGGTTGGGAGATTTTCAAACGATTTGGCGTTCTGCTCATCGCGCATTGTTTGAGTGCCGCACGCCAATCATCGGCGCGATGCAGCGCTACGCAATTAACGGTGGCGCAGCGTTAGCCCTGGCCTGTGACTATCTGCTGGTGGGAGAGCGCGCCTTCTTGCAGGTGGGTGAAGTACAAATTGGCATGGCCGCACCTTACAACCTGGCATGGCTTAACTTACGTCACAACGAAGCGGTTATTTCTGAGTTAACGCTGATAGGTGATCGTATTCCAGGCCAGGAGCTGGTGCGTATGGGCCTTGCTAACCGCTGTGTCGATGATGATGACGTATTGGATGAAGCATCAGCGTTGTGCGCACGGATGGCCGGATTCCCTGCGGGCACTGCAGCTCTGATCAAATCCGGTATTCGTAGTCGTTTGCCGGAAACTGCAGATCAGTGGTTTGATCGCTATGTGGCTGCGGCGGCGGGTAATAGAGTTAAACCTCGAGCAGTGCAGGCCAAGTCGTAGGCGAAACCTTGAGTAACGGCCTTATAAAAGGCTTACTTTGAGTGAACAAAAAAAGGTAAAAGCCTAACTAGAACGTGACGAAAACTTAGAAAGGGGTTCGCCACAAGCGCAAAAATGGCTTCGACCCTTACCTGCATTTAGCAATGCGACTAAGCCTCTTTGTAAACTGTTAAGAAAAACCTCGTTGAGCCCGGTTGTAGCGAGGCGAGCGGCGGAAGATAAATCTAAGCGGGGCGGGCAACTCAGGCCGGAATCAGTCAGCCTTGGGGATCTGGTTAGAAAACTCTGTGCGGATACGCTGCCATTCCATTTGGAACCAAGGGGTATAGCGCTCCGGGCGAGCAGCCATGTCCTGAGTCAGACTGTTTGGGTTGACCCAACGCCAATCGCTTATTTCCGCTACGTTAACGTTTGGGCTGTCGTTATACAGGCCCCAAAAGACCGAGCATAGTTCGCGTTCGCTGCCGAGATCTTGATAGGTTGCGGCGTACTCAAACTGATATAAGAATTGTAGCGTCGTGGTAAAGCCCAGTTCTTCCGCGCAGCGCCGCTGCATGGCGTTGGCAATGCTTTCACCCTGGCGCGGATGTGAACAGCACGAGTTTGACCAAAAGCCTGGCCATAGCGGTTTTTCTTCAGCACGCTGATGTATGAGAAGCTCCCCCGATTCATTAAAGATGAACAGAGAAAATGCCCGGTGCAAAATCCCTGCACCCTGATGACACTCAACCTTGCTGAGATAGCCGAGCTCCTGGTCGTTAGAGTCCACCAAAATCAATGATTCGGAGTCGTGCGAAACAATTTCAGATCGAATGGCTGAAGTACTCATCGTTAGATACCTGTTCTTTCTGCCGAGGGATGGCGAAGTATAACTCGCTAGGAAAGCCAACGGCCAAGAATAAACGCTGATCTTCCTACTGGTTATTTGCGATGCTTCGTTCAGGAAAAGTGCCGCAGTCCGGTAAAGCAGTCCGGCAAATTTTTGTTTTTGAAGGTTCTGAGTTGCTTGTGATGAACGGTTCGCCGATTGCGTAGTAGCAATTCCTCTAATGACGCTTCCACTTCCTTTTCACTAGACTGTTGGTTTTATTCGGCGACTGAATCAGTAGGAAGCGACCATGGCACATCCCCAACCTAAACAACATGACCTTGATTTGGGCGGCGAGCCTTTTTGTGTTTTTGAGTGGGGCCAATCGGGTGGGCAACAAATTTTGCTGGTTCACGCTACCGGGTTCCATGCGCGTTGTTGGGATGCGGTGGTGCGGCTTTTGCCCAACGACTGGCATATATTCGCTGTCGATATGCGTGGCCATGGTCGTTCCACAAACGCGGGCCCTTTGACTTGGCATCAATTCGGCAGTGATTTGCTTAATGTTTGTGCGCAGCTGAATATCAAGGATGCAATTGGTGTTGGGCATTCAATGGGCGGGCATTGCATTGTTCATGCATGTGGCTATAAGCCGCAGCTTTTTCGTCAGTTGGTGCTCGTCGACCCGGTTATTTTATCGCCGGAGCTCTATCAGAATCGAGATCGCCATCAGTACGAACAAGTTGACGATCACCCTGTCGCCAGACGGCGCAGTCACTTCGCATCAGTGGCTGAGATGCACGGCCGGTATGCAGAGCGCATGCCGTATCAGCTTTGGCAGCCAGAGATTTTCCGGGATTATTGTGAATATGGGCTTCTGCCAGCTGCGTCAGGGGAGGGCCTGGAGCTTGCTTGTCCCGCCAAGGTGGAGGCAGCTATCTACATGGGTAACTTTGACGCGGACTTATACGAGCTTATACCCACCATCAATACGCCAACGGTAGTGTTACGAGCTAGGCCGCGTGCACCGGGAGGCGTAGAAATGGACTTTTCCGCATCGCCGACATGGCCTGAACTCGCGCAGCAGTTTCCGCATGGCCAGGATGTGCTGCTGCCAGAACTCACCCACTTTATTCCGATGCAGGATCCTGGACTTGTGGCTGACTTTATCCGCGAGGGCGTTGCCGCTGGCTAATCGTTAATCGGCGGTGCTATCGCTTGCTGGCCATTAGATGCCAGCCACGGCTGCCTGATACTCGCTAATTCGTTGCAAGTGCCCATCGACATCGGTGGGTTCTGCATTATGCGTCGCGATCGCCAGGTGAGTTGCCCCTAGGTCTTGCCACGCCAGCGCATGATTGTGCCAGCGCTCCGGCGAGCCGCCGGCATATTGAGCCTGCGCTTGAATGCCGAACGGCAGACCCTGGCGCCCGTAGCTCTGGCGTTTGGCATGGATGGCATCAATTACGGCTTTGGTTTTTTCGTTGGCTCCACCGAGCGGAATCCAACCGTCGCCAAGTCGCGCGACACGATCGATCAGCGCTGGCGCTGAACCGCCGAACCAAACGGGAACCGATTTAGCTGGGCGCGGCAGGATGCTCGCCTTGTCGATGCGATGATAGTCGCCGTCGTAATCCAAACTGTCGGCCTCCCATAGTTGTCGCAGCAGTTCTACTTGTTCGGCCTGGCGGCGTCCGCGATTGTTAAAGGTCTCGTTCAAACCGGTGTATTCCACGGTATTCCAACCCACGCCGATGCCAAGCTTGAACCGATTACCCGATAAAATGGCGAGTTGCGCTGCTTGTTTGGCAACGAGTACGGTTTGGCGCTGAGGCAAAATCAGCACGGCGGTCATCATTTCCAGCCGTTCTGTAACCGCTGCGATATAGGCAAAGGTAGTAAGTGGCTCATGAAATGCGACATCTTTATCGTAAGGGCCTTTAAAACCGCCTTCGCGATCCGGATCGGCGCCAAGCACGTGGTCGTAAATCAGTAGGTTCTCCACGCCGAGAGCTTCGAGTCCTTGCGCATAAGCTTTTATAGCACCGTGGTCGGTACCGATTTCGTTGTGCGGTAACACCGCGCCAATGTGTAGGCTGCTGGTCATGTTTTGTCTCCTCTCCGAAGCACTCAATGTAGCCAGTTTTGCAGCAACTTGTCAGCAACCGCGTCCTAAAATGGGTAATATACCGGCCTAATTTTGCAGCCGATAAGTACCCCGATGAGCGAGCCTGCCGATAGCGCCCAGTTTTCTTTCGTCACTATGGAGCACGAGATTCTCAAGCTCTGGGAGGAGACTCGGGTTTTCCAGCAATCGCTGGAAAATACCAAGGGTAAGAAACCATACATTTTTTATGACGGACCGCCGTTTGCTACGGGACTACCGCACCATGGCCACCTGGTTGCCAGCACCATCAAAGACATCGTGCCACGCTACTGGACCATGCGCGGTCGCTATGTTTCGCGGCGCTTTGGTTGGGACTGCCATGGTTTGCCAATCGAGCATGAAATCGACAAGCAATTGGGTTTGTCTGCCGCGAATGCAGTCGAGCAGTTGGGTGTGGCGGGCTATAACGAAGCGTGTCGCGGCATTGTGCAGCGCTATGTCTCCGAGTGGCGGCACACCATCACGCGGCTTGGCCGCTGGGTCGATTTCGATAACGACTACAAGACCATGGAACCCTGGTACATGGAATCGGTGTGGTGGGTGTTCAAACAGCTGTGGGATAAGGGGCTAATTTACCAAGGGGTAAAGGTCATGCCTGTATCCACCGCGCTGGGTACGCCTTTGGCTAATTTTGAAGCGACTTCGAATTACGTTGATGTACAGGATCCCGCTATCACCGTGCTGATGCCGTTGTTGGACGAAGATGCGTCGCTGGCGGTCTGGACAACAACACCATGGACGTTGCCGTCAAATCTGGCGATTTGTGTGGGCGCTGATATTGATTATGTGCTTGTTGCTGATGCGGATACTGGCCGCAAATTCTATTTGGCTGAGGCGCGGTTGGATCATTATCAAGACGCCGCTAACAATTTATCCATCTTGTCACGGTTGCAAGGAAGCGAGTTGGTCGGGCGTCAGTATCGGCCCCTATTTGACTACTTTTTTGAGCAACGCAACGAGGGCGCGTTTGTGGTGGTCAGCGACGCTTATGTCACAACCGATAGTGGTACCGGGATGGTGCATCAAGCGCCGGCGTTCGGCGAGGATGATCATCGGGTTCTAAAGGAGCACGGCATTACCGCGTTTGCCTGCCCGGTGAGTGTGACCGGAGAATTTACGGAAGAGGTTCCGGAGTTTGAAGGCCAGCACGTCAAAGAAGCGGATAAACACATTATTCAGTTTTTGAAAGACGCCGGAGATCTTTATCGTCAGGAAGTGATTCAGCATAGCTATCCTTACTGCTACCGCTCCAACACACCCTTAATCTATCGAGCAATACCCTCCTGGTATGTCAATGTCACCTCTATCAAGGACAAGCTGATACGGGCGAACGAGGGTATCCGCTGGGTGCCTAACCACATAAAAACCGGACGCTTTGGTAATTGGCTGGAAGGTGCGATCGATTGGGCGGTGTCGCGAAATCGCGTGTGGGGAACGCCGCTACCGATTTGGCGTAATGAAATCACCGGCAATACGCTGTGTGTAGGTTCGATTGAAGAACTGTTCGAGCTCTCTGGTGTGCGCGTGACCGACCTGCACCGCGAACATGTGGATTCGGTTACGTTTACATTGCCGGGTGAAGAGGGCGAATATTTCCGCATACCTGAAGTGTTAGATTGCTGGTTCGAATCCGGTGCGATGCCTTACGCGCAGTTACACTACCCGTTTGCCAATGAAGAGGTTTTCGCCGCCGGATTTCCCGCCGAATTCATTGCCGAAGGCTTGGATCAAACCCGTGGCTGGTTTTATACCTTAACAGTATTGGCTGCGGCGCTTTACGATAAGCCTGCTTTCCGCAACGTCATTGTAAATGGCATGGTGATGGCGGAAGACGGCAAGAAAATGTCGAAAAGTTTGCGCAACTATACTGCCCCGGATGAATTGATGGAGTCTTACGGGGCCGATGCGCTGCGTTTATATCTGATTAATTCGGGTCTGGTTAAGGCAGAGGAGCAGCGGTTTGCCGATTTGGGTGTGCGCGACATGGTGCGCCGTGCTTTGTTGCCCTGGTACAACGCTTACTCCTTTTTGAAAACCTATGCAGAGTTGGATCAGTGGTCTCCTGAAAAAGGCACGCATTTCGGCGACAACATTTTAGACCAGTGGCTGCTGTCGAGACTGCAGACACTCAAGCTCCAAATCATGGAGGAGATGACGGCCTATCGACTGTATAACGTCGTGCCGCCGTTGTTGGACTATATTGAAAATCTAACCAACTGGTATATCCGTCTAAACCGGTCGCGGTTTTGGGGTGAGGAAATTGATGCCGATAAAATCGCGGCCTATTCCACGCTCTATGCTGTCTTGTCTGAGTTGTCCCAGTTAATGGCGCCATTTACGCCATTTTTGGCAGAGCATCTGTATCAGTCTCTGGCGCAGCTAGCGGAGCGAAAACCGTTGCCCGCATCAGTGCATCTATGCGATTACCCCATTCCTGATGACGTGCAGATCAAGCCGCACCTCGAAGACGCGGTTGATCGCATGCAGCAGGTGATTTTGCTGGGCCGCCAGAAGCGTGAAGAAGTCAAAATTGGGCTACGCACACCACTCGCGAAGCTAACAATTATCAATCGTGATCCGGCGGTGCTGAATGAGATTCGGGGGTTGGAAAGTTATATCAAAGATGAACTGAATGTCTGGTCGGTAGCCTATGCTGACGATGAAACCGCATACATAGAGCTTCAAGCGAAACCAAATTTCCCCCTCCTGGGCAAGCGGCTTGGTAAGCGTATGAAATCATTTCAGGCGCAGATCAATCAGCTCGATCTTGCACAAATTGAAACTTTGCAGGCGGGTGATTCGATAACGCTGAGTGCAGACGGAGAAACGGAAACATTCACCGGCGAAGAGATTGTGGTGCAGCAGGTTGCGCGGCCGGGCACTAATACGGTTTCGAATAGTCGGATCGCGGTGGATTTGGATTGCACCCTGACCGACGAGTTAATACGTGGCGGTTACGCGCGCGAGCTTGTCAATCGGGTGCAGCGAGCACGCAAAGACGCGGGTTTTGCGGTAAGTGATCGAATCACTATGGTTTATGGCGCTGAGGCAGAGTTGGCTCAGGCCATCGCCGAACATGCGGCTTACATTAAGGCAGAGACGCTGTGTCTTGAACTGACGGCTGACGCGAATACCGCCTCTAGTGAAGCTGTCCAGCAAGCTCATATCGACGGCCATGATGTGACCTTTATTCTTACTAAAGCAGGTTAGCAGCGCGTGCAGTCTGACGGCAGAGGCGCAGAATTTTCTCGTCGTTTGGCGCAAATTGAATCCCGTCAGCCGATAGCAACCGGGCGGCGTCATCTAGCCGTGACGCTGACTCGCTATTATGAAACCTGGCTCGACTGGCGTCATTTGGTCACGGTTTTTTCGCCTGCATTGACTGCTTGCGAATGCGCGCGAAGCGGTGCTTGGGGTTGGGCTTTGCGACTTTTCGATCACAGCGGCCAGATACATGGCCTACATTTACAGTTAGACCGCGAAGCTGCCCGGTGCTGGGTGTCTATGACTGAGGGCCCCTGGTTGGATTCGGTATGGGTTTGTCGGGTGCAGGCGGCAGTAGCAAACGGCTGCGGCCTGGACCTGGAGTGGCGGTTTCACGGCCCACTTGTCGGCAGCACAGAAGCGCCCGCCGAGAACGAACAAAACGCGATGGTGCATGCCATTGTCGATCAGGTGCTTGCCACCGAGGAGCAGCGCATGCAGGTCCGCGAACGTCACCTGAATGTGCGCATCGATATGATTGACCGGGATAGCCGACTGGACTTGGGCGCTGTCGATGTCGTTGTGGTGCCGCAGACGTTCACCCTGTCAGATCGCGAATACGTCTTGACTCGATTGCATGATGAGTGGATAGCCTATCCGGCTTGGTGTCCGCATATGCTCGCGCCGCTAGCTTCAGCAACCTTAGTTGGCAATGTGGTCCGCTGCCCCTGGCACGGCGCGGTTTTTAACGTGGTCACAGGTGCCTGCGAACATGAGGGGGCACTGGCCGGCCCGCTAGCGTTGGGGCCGCAGCCGCATATTGTTGAGCGAGCGGGACATCTTTGGGCCGAGTGGCCGTGAGTAAGCTGTGCAGAGCAGCGAGACCGCAGCAGTCTTATGCTTGCAGTTCTGGGGCTGCTTGCGGTTCCGTTGGTTGTTAGAAAGGGTCGTGGCTGACCGTGATGCGTTCTTCATTTGTACAATGAAAAATCGTGGCGCCAACTCAATCGCCGCTGAATGTTCGGGGTTTATCCGTTTGGTAAGTGGTTGCTGCGATACGTCTATCTTCAGTCAGCGTATTGAGCAAATTCTGATCTACGTCCATATGCATTATCGCGTGGTTTAGAGCGTTGGCGTATTGGTTAACTGATTGTTTGATCATCTGCGCAGCCATAGGGGGTTTAGCCAGATAGCGGTCTGCCATGCGCGTTGCCGCTGGCAGTAGATCTGACGGATCGACGAGTTCATCTAAAATGCCCCAATCCAATAGCGTCGCCGCTTCGAGGCGTTCGCTGCCTACGACCAGCCGTTTTGCCCGCGCTGGGCCGACCAAGTTGACGATAAGCGGCAGGCTTTTCCACATTAGATTGATGCCCAAATCAATTTCTGGATATTGCATGAAACAATTGGCTGCTCCGACACGGAAATCACATGCCGTCGTTAGGCAAGCGCCGCCCCCCATAGCCGCACCTTGCCACGCCGCGACGGTAATCTGATCTACACTTAAGAGCGCTTCAATGGCCCGCTGGCCGATGCGCATACGTCTCCTTCTAAGCACCATGCTCGGCGGTTTATCCGCCGGCGTCGTTGTTTGTCCTTCGCTGAGGTCGGCGCCAGCTGAAAAATGCTTACCACGGCCGGCGAGGATCACCACTTGGAAAACATCTGTTTCTCGAAAGTAGAGCGCTGCTTGCTCGATATCGTGCAGATGGTCGTAGCTCAGGGCGTTCGCTTTATCTGGGCGGTTGAGGAAGAGCCAGGCCAGATTAGGCCGATGGTCGTCGGCCAATATTTGCACGTTGTTGAAGTGGGGAATTACATTTGTCATGCGGACATAATAGCTAAATGCGCGCGCGATATTTAATTTTGACAAAAAAAGAGCGCCTTGCGGCGCTCTTTGAAGGGGGGAGGGATATCCGAAGGGAGGGGAGGGGAGAGGAGGATCGGATATCCCTCAAAGAACTGTTTTTGTATTTAATGATCGCTATGTTACCTCAGGTAACAGATTATGCAACATAGGGTAACGCAACACCATATTGCTAAAATGCAACACGTCATAAATCCTAGACAAATCTAAGACTCTTGTGAGTATATTAGTGAAATAGATCAACCATATGGTGACACGGATAATAGATATCCTCTCCGTCTCGAATTTGGCAAGTACTTATTTGGCTTCGCGCCGCCGACTTTTGCTTTGCGCTAAAGGGTTTTTCTTCGCGCTAAAGGCTTTT
>DJYW01000176.1:10949-19806 GCA_002450255.1 Gammaproteobacteria bacterium UBA6968 | reverse complement strand
TACCGCGCCAGAGCAAGCCTTCTCACAAAGGCTGCGTAACAGTGTCTTGATTCGGATATGCATCTCTTTTCCTACCAGTCGCAAGGTTTCGATACCGTTCGATCGGTTTTTCCGCCGACCAAGGGTTACAACATATTTGTTAAGTTCGGAGCGTCCCTTATCTGTAAAACGCCCCCTTCCGAAAGGGCGCGTATAGTGGAGACCAGCACCGGCCAAGTCAATCTTCTTTAATTAGTTGCAGCCAAAAATCGTTCAGCGGTAGAGAAGTGTCTATCAAAGGTTGCTCAGCAATCCACACGCAGGTCGCCTACGAAAACTGCAACGCGAGAAACGCTGCGGTCAAATGACGCAAGTGCGGCCTAGCACTGTCGCCTTATCACCTAAATTTAGTGCTGAGCGTCCTTTTGAAGATCGGCCAGTTACTTTACTTGGCGCCACGCCCATTGATAGATTCCTCAATGAAGTAAGCGCTATTGAGAGCGCATTGGAAAAACCTACGGCAATCCATATTCAAACCGTTGAGCGAATCGGAGCGTGCTGACAAAAGGACAGGTACAAAGACTTACTTGCAAAAAGAGTGTCTAGCCGAGAGGCAGGTTGGCCAATTTCGCCATCAGCACAAGTGGGCATCGGATCATCCAGCTACCGCCTCTTTGAGGTGCCGCGGAATACCAGCCCTGTCGGCAGTACATTCATGTTTGGGAGAACAGAGGGGAACAAATATGGCCCGAACCTATCGACATTTAATATTGGTTAACTTAGCGGTCGCACTGGCTATCGGCTCCGCGGCAGCGGTAGCAGAGTCCAATAGCACGTCTATCGAACTATTTGCGACACCACCCGCAGTACAAGAGGTAACGCTCTCTCCTTCGGGTAACCACTTCGCTGCACTGGCCCAACTGCAAGGCCAAACCGTGTTACTTGTAGCGGATTTGGCCAAGCAGGAAAAACCGTACATCGCCGCTAGTAAAGAATGGCGCATCAAAGGCTATCAGTGGATTAACGACAGTGATATTTTGTTAGAAATATCGCTACCAGAGAAGATATTCCGAACCCCCATTACCGTCACTCGATTAGTCCACGTCGATATCCAAAAGCGCGCCATGCAGATGATGTTCGCACGTGAGGAAAGCAACAGTTTTTTCCAGATTCAGTCCAGCGTGGTTGGCAAACTGCCTGACCAAAGTCGTGAGTTTTTAATTGCCGGGTCTAAAGACGACCCCGCCAAACCCAGAGTATTCCAGGTTAAGGCAGGCGCGCAGAGGCTACCCAGAAGAGCCGCGCAAGGTTGGTTGCGCGGCATCAGACAATGGTATGCCGATGCGCGCGGTAATGTGCGAGCAGCCATTGGCGTCATGCAGGACCAGCGAACGCCGATAGGTTTGTTAAAAGACGCAAACGGCGTCTGGCAAGACTTCTCGCATTTACTAAAACGAAATGCTGTCTTTCATGGCGCGTTAACCGACAACGGCAATCACTACCTCATTCAAATGTTTCCAAAACCCAGCGACAGCGAAGACACACCCCCATCCCGTTACCGTTCTTTGTTCAAAATTAATGCTCATAACGGCGTCGAAACGCTGATCTCTACTCAGCCTGACAGCGATATCGCTGGCGTGCGCCTCAGCCACGACGGTAGCGAGATCGTGGCAGTGTTTTACAAGAACGAGAATCTCGCCCCGGATTATTTACGCGAGAGCACTCGCGGTTTGATTAATGCCATTGATGCCGCGCTACCCAACACGACTAATCGTGTCGTGTCGGCAAACGACACGGAAAGCCGCGCGATCATTCTCGCGCGTCATGCCAGTAAACCGGCACAATATTATTTTTACGACGCGACCAAGCGATCCCTCCGTCCACTGCAAAACACCTACCCTAAACTGCGCTCCGCACCGTTAGCAGAAGTACAAAGCATTACCTACTCAGCACGGGATGAACTCACCATACCCGGTTACCTGACTCTGCCTGTTGGAACCCGTTCGGACACTAGACCGCGGCTGCCGTTTGTTGTTCTACCCCACGGCGGGCCACACGCCCGGGACTTTGCGCGCTTTGACTGGCTTACCCAAATGTTGGCGAGCCAAGGATACGGCGTGCTACAGATGAACTTCCGAGGCTCCACGGGTTACGGCGTTGAGTTTCAGGAGCTTGGCGCAAACCAGTGGGGACAGTTAATGCAAGACGACATCACCGATGGTACCCGCTGGCTCATTGAGCAGGGTTTGGCAGATGCTAATCGCATTTGTATTGCAGGCGGCTCTTACGGAGGCTACGCCGCCCTGATGGGTGCGGCAAAAGAAAGCAAGTTATATCGCTGTGCCGCGAGCTTCAACGGCGTTAGCGATTTACGGCAACTGGTTAAAGATCAACTGAAATACGTGGATGGCCGTTACGCATCGCGGTTTATTGGCAATTTATGGCGCGATAAGGATATGCTGATACAAAACTCGCCGGTAAACCTTGCCGAGCAGATCGATATACCCATTTTGTTAGTACACGGTAAAGACGACCGCGTCGTTCCGGTAGCTCACTCGCAACGCATGGCCGACGCGCTCGTATCGAAACCGGTTACTTACGTTGAGTTACCCAAAGGCGACCATAATTTTAGTAGCGCTACTACTCGAATCGCTTTCGCAAGACAACTCGTTGCATTTCTCAACGAAAATCTGGGAGAACCCTGATAACCGGCATTCGGGTTACGCTTTAAAACAACGCAAAAAAACCTGGGCTTAAGCCTACTGAGCACGAGTATGCGCAGCAGTTTGGTAACCGGGTTTTCCTGCCGCTTTTCGAACGCGACAACCGCATGTAGCGCGCGCATTTTCGACTTACCTTTCTTGCGGCTGTGATCCGATTCGTTAGACCAAACGAATCCCATACAAAATCATAGCCACCCCAGATACCAAGACAAACCTAAATACCGAGCAGCTCTTTGTTCATAGCTGCATCGACACCGCTCGCAGCAAAATCATCAAACTGTTTGTCGGTCACGCGAATAATATGGTCGCGAATAAACTGCGCGCCTTCGCGCGCGCCGTCCTCTTGATGCTTAAGACAACACTCCCACTCCAATACCGCCCACCCAGCAAAGTCATAGGCGGCAAGCTTGGCAAAGATCGCTTTGAAATCAATACTGCCATCGCCCAGAGAACGAAACCGCCCTGGACGATCTAACCAACTTTGATAGCCGCCATAAACGCCGCTGCGGCCTGTAGGATTCAGTTCCGCGTCCTTTACGTGGAACATCTTAATGCGCTCTTTGTAGCAATCGATAAACGCCAGATAATCCAGATTCTGCAGTACAAAATGGCTCGGATCGTAAAGAATATTAGCAGCAGCATGCTGGTCGACTTCGTCCAAGAAACGCTCGAAAGTCACGCCATCATGCAAATCCTCGCCGGGATGAATTTCGTAACAAAGATCAATTCCATACTCTGCATACTCATCCAGCAACGGACGCCAACGCCGGCCAAGTTCAGCGAACCCCTCTTCCACAAGACCTGCAGGACGCTGCGGCCAAGGATACAGATAGGGCCACAATAACGCGCCAGAAAAGGTGACGCTTTCAGATAAACCCAAATTCGCGCTGGCTTTTGCAGCTAAACGAACCTGTTGTGTTGCCCAAGCTTGCCGGGCACTAGGATTGCCGCGCACAGCCTGCGGCGCAAACCCGTCAAACATGGTGTCGTAGGCGGGGTGAACCGCTACCAGCTGGCCTTCAAGATGCGTTGAAAGTTCCGTAATGGTGACGCCATGAGTGGCCACTCGACCAAGCAATTCGTCACAATAAGTTTTGCTTTCTGCGGCCAGCGCAACATCGATAAACGCTGGGTTGCCAATGGGCACCTGCACCCCTACAAACCCAAGGCGTGCAGCCCAGGCGGCCATCGCGTCAATGTTGTTAAACGGATCTGCGTCCGCCATAAATTGCGCAAGAAAAATCGCTGGACCTTTGAGTGTTTGCATAGTTACCTCTTGCGTGTTGTCTGTGATCTTCTCAGTTGCTTCTGCTTAAGCCTGGCGAGTTTATCTAACCGATAATTTATGTCGAAAATCTAGGCGTCGCCAGCGATGCTCTGCCAACTACCGTTCTGCGCACTGCGCACGGCACCTTCGATAAACGCCATACCCGCCACACCGTCATCGATAGTCGGAAAGTCATAGGTTTCAGCCAACCCAAGCAACGTCCCGCAAAAATTCTGATACAGCGTCGCAAATGCTTCCAGATAGCCTTCCGGATGGCCGGCAGGCACCCGACTCGCGCGGGCGGCTGCGGGGCATAATCCCGGGCCACCGGTGCGAAGTGTTTGCGCGGGTTCATCTTGCGGATAAAAACATAGCGTATTGGCATCCGTTTGCCGCCATTCCAAACCGCCACGCTCTCCAAATACCTGCAAACAAACGTCGTTTTCTTTGCCAACAGCCACCTGGCTTGCGCTCAGGACACCCTTGGCACCACCGGCAAAACGCAGCAATACGTTGCCGTCGTCGTCCAAGGCGCGATCAGGCACGAAAGTGCTCAGGTCCGCATAAATAGACGCGTAAGAAAGACCGGTCGCATAGCGCACCAGGTGTTCAGCGTGACTGCCGATGTCCCCAAAACAACCCGCCGCACCGGCCCGATCTGGATCGGTACGCCAAATGGCCTGCTTGTTGTCCAACAGCGGTTGCGCCAGCCAGCCTTGCAGATAGCTGCAATTAACGCGGCGGATCGCGCCCAGCGCGCCGTTGGCGATTAGATATCGCGCCTGGCGAATCATCGGATAACCGCAGTAGTTGTAGGTGATCCCAAAGCGTTTACCCGTAGCGCGTACTACTTCACGTAGTTGCTGGGCAGATTGCAGAGAGGTCGCCAGTGGTTTATCGCACATCACGTGAAAGCCCGCTTCTAGCGCGGCAATAGCCACGGGAACATGCAGATGATTGGGCGTTGCTACAACCACGAAATCCATCCGCTCGGCCTCGCTCAGGCGAGCTTGTTCGGCGAACATTTCGGTATAGGTCGCGTAACAGCGTTCCGCGGGCAGGCGATATAACTGGGTGCCCGAACTTTGCGACTTAGCTGCATCACTGGAAAACGCACCGCAAACCAGGGTCGCGAGGCCATCCATTTCTGCGGCAAGCCGATGTACCTGGCCAATGAATGCGCCTTCACCGCCACCAACTAAGCCGAACCGAAGCTTTGTCAATCCGTTCGTTGTCATGTCACTTCCAAACAGGCGTCTCAAATTATTTTCGTTTAAAGGTCACAAGCACTGGATACCGTTTGGGGATCCCGTTTAAGTATTTGGAGCGGATACTTTGGTTGAACCTGCGAACCCTTTTACTGTCAGTGACACGGCTCTCATGCCACATCCCCAGCCCGCCGCGCTAACCCAATCAATGGCTCTACTTAGAACGCCAACACGGCGCGAACTCAAAGGCAATTCGAGATCAAGCAGCTGCAAATACGCCCACTTTGCTGGCGCGGTTACACGGTTAGCGTAACGCGTGCCATCCCTCCACGACCGCGCTAGGATAGCGTATCGGGAGGATCATATGAGTACAAATCCATCGGCTTTTCAGCCGCCTATTTCGGTGCAGCTCTATACGCTACGCGAGGCATCGGCGGATAACTTTGACCACGTTCTCGATGTCATAGCCAAAATTGGCTACAAAGGTGTGGAGCCCTTTCATCTCTTTGGTAAGAAGCCAGCCGAATTTAAACGCCAAGTAGAAGATCTGGGTATGCAGGTGTCATCCACGCACTTTCCCTGGGTAAATCGCAGTCCGGATATTGGGCAGGTAGCCGACATCGTCAAAACGCTGGGTTTAAGCCGCGTACCTGGCGGCTATGCGCCGGACGATTTTAAAGATATGGAAGCGTTACAACATACGATTGAAACCACGCAAAAGTTGGTCGATTCACTCAAACCATACGATCTAAAGCTGTTTCTGCATAACCACTATTGGGAATTTAATCTGCTCGATGGTCGTCCCGGTTACCACTATCTCCAGGAGCAAGTGCCCGACGTCGAGTTTGAAATTGACACCTATTGGGCGGCTAATTTCGGTAACAATGATGCCGCCGCAGAACTCGCGCGGGTTGCCGATCGGACGCCATACGCACACATTAAAGATGGCCCTCTTGAGGCAGGCCAGTCTCATGTGGCGGTTGGCTCAGGTAAAATGGACTTGGAAGCAGTCTTCGCTGCAATGAACCCGGCGGTATTTGAATGGGCCGTCGTCGAACTGGACAGCTGCGATACAGATATATTCACGGCAGTGGCGCAAAGCTACAACTATCTAACAACACAACAACTGGTGATCGGTAATGTCTAACATTCTTTACGATTTCGGCAGCGGCCGATCAGACCCCAGCACTTTCCCTGTCGCGGCATTGCAACAAGCTGCGACGAAGGTACTGGCAGAACAAGCCACGGAAATGACTCAATATCCAGGCAACCTCGGCCACCCAGGCCTGCGCAAAGTCATGGCTGAGCGCGAGGCAAACCGAGAGGGCGTGCAAGTTGATCCAGATCATTTGATTTTGACTAACGGCTCCATGCAGGGGGTCACCCTTAGCGCTGAAGCGCTGCAAGGCGACCGCGGCGACCCAATCCTGGTTGAGGAATATAGCTACCCAGGCACTCTCGGCGCGTACCGCAGTTTAGGTTTCGATATGGTCGGCATTCCTTTGGACGAAGGTGGTATGTCACCGGACCACGTCGAAGCGGAGCTGGCGCGCTTACACAAGCAAGGCCGCAAACCGCGCTTCATATACACCATCAGTACTTATCAGAACCCCACTGGTTTTGTCATGCCACTAGAGCGGCGCAAACGCATTATTGATCTGGCCAAGCATTATGAGGTGCCGATTATTGAGGACAATTGTTATGCAGATGTACATTATGAAGGACCGCTAGCACCGTCGTTTTATGCGATTGACGACAGTCCTGACATTATTTATCTGTGTTCTCTATCGAAGATATTAGCGCCGGGACTGCGCCTAGGCTACATCTACGCTAAACCACCCATGCTAGAAAAAATACTGGCTCGCCGACACGATGCGGGCAGTAATTACTTCGCTGCTGCGGTGACGGCAGAGTTTTATAAGGACGGGATTGATGAACACGCCCAGTTTGCCAACCCGGTGCTCAAAGAAAAACGCGACCGCACACTGCAAGGATTGTCCGAACATCTGGGCGACTTATGCCTTTGGTCTGAACCCGTGGGGGGACTCTTTATATGGGTGCGCTTACCTGACGACGTGGACCGAAAGCATCTTTGGAATTTGTCTCAGCAAGCGGGCGTTGCCTTTTTGCCCGGGGTCTCGTTCCATTATCAAAAGCGTAACGTACCGTATCTGCGGCTTGCGTTTGGACATTTGACTCTGGAGCAGATATCAGCAGGCCTACCCATCCTGGCGGACTGTGTGCGCCGCGCGCGTACCAGCAATGAGGCGCGGCAATTCACTAGCTTGTTTGAAAACGCCTAAAAAAAACGGCCTAGAAAACGGCCTAGATAAAAACCGCTTATAAAAGTTTGCGCTGGCAAATTCGAAAGACGGTGGTAGCGAGTTAAGCTCGACCTCTGGCGAATTTAACCCTCTTCTCCGCCTATTTTTTTGCCGGGATTCTTTTGCTGAGCTATTTAAACTGGTGCCGCCTTCGCGAGCACCGCCTGATAGCCGGGCTGAATTTCCATCCGCGGACCGTGCCCTTTTTCCAGCATCATGCGATGCGCCTCGGGCAGCTTGTACTGCGGACAGTTGACCACCAAGTGATGCTCAAGGTGATAGTGCACGTTGTATGGCGCGATAAAGGCGCGCTCCAACCAATTAGCCTTTGTGGTGCGGGTATTACGCAAGCGATCATTATTATCCGGCACCACCGCATGCTCACCAATGTTACGCAAGCGCACGACCAATCGATTCCAGGTCAGCGCGGGCAACCACCAGAGTAGGAAGTACAGATACCAAACCCCGGCTGCAGCAAACCCGGCAAATATCCCCATGTTGATCAAAATGTTGGGGCCCAGACGAGCCCAGCCACGCTGCAACCGTTCTGCTAACGTGTTGCCTTTAAATGCACTCTTAAAAATGCGTCCGTACTGGTTCAAGCCGGTTTGGCCAGTCAGGTCGCGAAATATTTTGCGATGCAGCGATTGACGTGAAGTCGGGAAAGCAGAAGAAAGCGGCAAGTCAGGATCTTCGGGTTGTTGGGTATGAGCGTGGTGCTGCAAATGATAGCGACGATAGGTCTCGATATGCTCGTCGGTCAGCGGCCTGTTTAACAGCCACTCCGACACCCAGTCATTGAGCTTGCGATTGCGAAACAGCGCGCCGTGGGAGGCGTCATGTGTGATAACGAACAAGCCCAGTTGGCGCGTGCCGACAATCATCACGCCGAGTAATATCGTTAGCGGGTTCGTCCACAGCGCGACCCCGACCCAAGTCGCAGCGATCACACCCCAACAATGCATCACTGACCAAATACCCCGCCACGGGTTGATTTCACGTAGATATGCCAACTCGTCTTCGGAAAAGAAATCGCTGGGCCGCTGTGTATTGGCTGCATTTGGATTAAGTGCAGTGTTTGGTTCGTTCATCGGTTTCCTCCGGACAACCATGCCGTTGCCCTTACTCTGAGTTAGCGACCAAACTTGTACGCCGCATAAGCCCTAAATTCAATATGTAATGAGCCTTAAAGCTTTTTCGCACCGCGGTCTTTTTGATGTCCCGGCACGCATGTAAGTATGCTTTTTCTAATACCTGACCGCTATCACAGCCACCAGTCCTGCAATTAATGCCTGCTTTGCTCAGCTAGGCCACAGCGTTTAGAAAGCCACAGCGTTCAGCAAGCCACGGCGTTCA
>DJYW01000176.1:0-10616 GCA_002450255.1 Gammaproteobacteria bacterium UBA6968 | reverse complement strand
GGCGTTCAGCAAGCCACGGCGTTCTGCTACCTGCTGGGTTTCCAGCGGAGTCTAGGGCGCGTACTGTTTGACTATCCCATCTTCTTGCAGGCGCTGGATCTCCGCATCGGCGTGGCCTAACTCCGCCAATAGGTCCAACGTGTAATCGCCGATTTCGCATGGTCCCTGCAGACTACGTGCTATGCCGGGCCAATCGGACATTGCACCGTGACGAATTCCTGCCCCATGGCGAGGGTGCTCAAATTCGGCGATCAGTTCACTGCCCAAGAATTTTTCCGCTTGAATGCGTAATCCAGTGACATCAACATCAGCCTGAACACAGCCGAGTCCATCCGCTAATAACAGCGTTTCCCATTGCGCCGCCGTGCGTTGTTTTAGAACCGAAAATTCGGGTACGTACTCATGGAAAATCTGTCGCTCCCTCGCGGTCGGCAGGCACACGTATAACCAGCCCTCCGCACAAGGATAGAGCTGCTGGTAGGGGCCTAGGCCGAGATGATCCGGATCAATCGCCGGGCGTTGCGAACCATTACCCATATCCGCAAAGTCATCAAAGTTCGCGTAGGCATTGGCCCCAAACATGTCAAGATCAATGCGTTGACCTATGCCATGCACTCGTGCGGCGTAAAGACCCAGGCTGGCGGCTGTTGCCACCACGAAAGAAGTATTCGGATCCGGGTTCACTTCGTTAGCGCGGAATAATCTGCGACTAATCTCTTTCTTTTCCGCATAACTGACGATTGTTTCAGGCAATTCGCCAAACTGGTACATCACCCCACCAAGTGCAGCACCGGGCACAGGATGCGTAGCTGGCCGCACGGCTCCTGGCCCCAGCGGGCCGTAACCCACCACGGCGAGGTAAACCAGCTTCGGGTTAACTGCCGCCAAAGTCGCATAATCCAAACCCAGTCGTTCCGGTACGCCGATACGATAGTTATGGATGAAAATATCCGCTTTAGCGACCAACTGCTGGGCGATCTCTTGCCCTTCGGGTGTTTTCAAATTCAGCGCGATACTCTCTTTATCTGTATTACACCGTGCTGAGCCGATGCCGAATGCCATTTCTCGGAACGGGTCGCCATCTAAAGGTTCGATTTTAATCACGCGAGCGCCGAGGTCAGCCAACATGGATGCGCCCAACGGCGAAGCGATAATTGCCGCTGCCTCCACTACCGTCACGCCTTGCAACGGTAGACTGGGGTCTTGCTCCTTTAAGGGCGGTGGCGCGACGGGTGCTGGCTTGAGATCTCGCAACACTTCCTGCACCGGCTTTTTGCCCACCTTTCCTGGCGTCTCGGCGAAACGACCTAAAACACCCAGCTGCAGAACCCCGTCCATTTCCACACTGTGTCCATTGGCAACCAAATCCGGATCGCGCATCGCTTGCTGAGTGGTTTGATAGGGGTGCGAGGCGACGCCTGCGTTCGCTACAAATAGCTCGGTCCACTCAGCCGAGCTGCGGGTCAACATTTGTTCGCAAATACGCTCGCGATAACGCTCAAGAGTGTCTTCCGCATAAGGCACCTGATCGAATTCAGGATCATCGAGGATGTCTTCTAAGCCCGCCGCGCGCAGAAAATTGGCCTGTAAATGCGGCAACAGATTACCCAACTGTAGCCATTTACCATCGGCGCATTGCACCGGTTGAAAGTTCAGCATCGGCATCTGAGTCAGCGGATCGATTTCCGGGAGCGGCGATGGGTCAATCTGACTTGCGCCTAAGTTAACCAAATCGTAAGCGGTTAATGCGCGCAGGATGCTGCTGCGTACACAGCCGCCGCGGCCGCTATCGGTGCGGCGCATCAACTGAGCAACGATTCCGGCTGCAGCAGCTTGGCTGGCGCCGTGGGTGCCGACCTTGACGGCTGGGAAAACCGGACCAGGCCGATCCGCAACCCCCTCAAAAACGTTCATACGACCAATCGCGGCAGCCACCAATGATTCGTCCACGGGCACTCGATCACCGTTAGCTGCCAAATGACTATACGGGTTGCCTTCGCCGAAACCGGATACCTGGGCAATGACCATATCGGGGCGTTCAACCCGAAGCGTACCTTGATCCAAACCCATGGCAGCCAAAGTTGGCGTGGCCAAGTCAGTCAGAAAAACATCCGCAGCAGTGTTTACGACGTCTGCGATGTCATCAGCATCGCCAGGTAAGGCAACGGCTACGCGCTGTTTGCCGCGCTGCCAGATTTGATAACCAGGGGCCGCTGCACCATATTCCAGCCAGATGACTTTGGCCCCAAAGTCTGCCAACACCATGCCAGTCAACCCGGCCAACGGCCCGTTACTCACCTCAACCACGGTTATGTTCTGCAGTATTTGCATTCTAGCCTCCCCGCCCGAATTGCCCTGCCTTGTTATGGCAATAACATAGCACCCCTATGCACCCGTCGTTAAGTACCCAACGCGCGACCCGAATGAGCGAACCTATCGCGTCGCTAAGGCTAAGTACGTTTACTCTGAGCTAGTAACGGTGATGGCTTGGTAGGTTTTCTGGACCGATTTACCGGGCCTGTTTTCTAGGATTGTTAAAGAGAACCGACTACCGCTGCCTACACGTTGCTGCAGTCCGCCTATTTCATCAGCAGGTTGAGCGCAGTGTGGTTATACTATCTGAATGAGCAGCGCAGAACTAACGTACCCCTACTCCGAGCACCCGCAACCCGGCACTCTGCAGGAAGTCGCCAGCGGTGTGTTTTGGCTAACCATGCCGATGCCCGGTTCACTAAGCCACATCAACCTCTATGTCCTAGAAGACACAGCGGGTTGGTGGATTGTCGATACGGGCCTCAGTTCAACCGCCGTCCGCGACCTGTGGCGACAGATCTTCAACGACTATTTTGCCAGCAAACCCGTAATCGGCGTGATCTGCACGCACATGCATCCCGATCATATTGGCCAGGCCGCCATGATCACTGAGCACTTTAAATGCCCGCTGTATATGACCAGCGGGGAATATTACCAGGCGCGCGCCTTCAGCAACGGCGGCGGCAACAGCCGTTCCGGATGGATCGGGGAAACCTTTTACACCCGTGCCGGCATGCCAGCTGATTACCTAGACCAGCTAGCCAAAATGTGGGAATCCCGATCAAGCGATAGTATGGGCATGCCAAGCATGCCGGCTGGATTCGAGTGCTTACGCGACGGCCAGGTGCTGACTATTGGCGAGCATGATTGGCAGATTCAGGTGGGTTCAGGGCATTCACCCGAGCACGCCTGCCTGTATAGCGCCGCTCTGAAAATCATGCTTTCCGGCGATCAAATCCTGCCGGTGATTACCTCTAACGTGAGCGTGCATCCGTCGGAACCAAACGCCAATCCACTGAAAGATTGGATGGAATCGCATAACCGGTTCCTTGCGACACCGGACGACACCTTTATTTTGCCCGCACACAATTTGCCTTTTTACGGCGTCCGCGCACGCCTGCGCGACTTGATCGATCACCACAATGATCGCATGTTGGCTATTGAAGAAGTGTGCGAAGAACCGCAGGTCGCGAAAGCTCTTCTGCCAGTTTTGTTTCGACGTAAGCTTGACCCGCGCCAAATGATGATGGCATTGGGCGAAGCCATCGCTCATGTGCATTTGTTGATGCACCAGAACCGCTTGCAACGCAGTTTGGCTGATGATGGTGTCTACCGTTTTACGTCGAGTGATCCAGGCCTCGCGAGACGCGCTCAGCCCGCTAAATACGACGCCCCGGTTGACTCAAGTCAGGTTCAGACAAGACGTTAGCAATTGGTCCTAAAGCGGACGGCGAGCTAGTAAATAGTGTGAGCTCCAAGCCAGCCGCCAATAGCACGGAAGATTGATCCAAACAAAGCATGCTTTGACTCCAAGACACGCTTAAGCGTGCGCAGCGAGACGCCAACGAAGCGCTGTGTCACATCCAGTTCGACGATTGATACCGCGCATAACACGCAGACTGATATGTCAGACAAAGATACTCGAGCGAAGGTTTTACGCGACAAAGTAAAGGGCATTACGCTGCGCGTTTTGCTATGGGGGCGAGACCGATTACCACCTGGTGTACGCAGTCTGGTAGGTGTCCTGTTTATGATTGGCGGTGTATTCGGCTTTTTGCCTGTGCTGGGTTTTTGGATGATTCCACTCGGTGGTGCGCTCATTGCCCTGGATTTACCGTTTACCCGGACCTCCATTAACGCTTGGATTACGCGACTCGAGGCCGAGACTCAAGACCCATCTTAAATTGCCCGGGCTAACCTTGTGATTGCCGCGCGACTTTTACTGTAGACCGCTTTTTACGAGCCTCCTGTTACCAATTTCCGGCTACGAACCTGTGGTTACAAACCAAACGCTGTGATCTTGACCTTCATAACAAACGTTTAAAACAGGCCTCGAAAACAGACAAACAACCAATTGCTCCAGTCGGCCCAATCCGCCTGGCCGTTTCACCTAGCCTCAATCTGCTCCTACCTGTTGGGCCGGGCAGTCGATCCTCTAGTAAAGGGCTCTATCCACTCGCCGCATCGCTCCAAACTTGATAATTTTGGCAGCCTTAGTCAGAGTCTGGATTCTAAGGACACGGGGAGACCAGAATGAGCGAGCTAGCCTTTTTATCCGCTACCCAACTAGCGAGAAAGATTCGCAGTAAAGAAATTTCCGCGGTAGAACTGCTGCAACACTATCTGGATAGAGTTGACCGATTTAATCCCGATCTCAACGCGATTGTCGTAGACTTTCGCGATGCGGCACTGAAAGTTGCGGCCACCGCAGACGTCGATCTTGCCAACGACAAAACCGTAGGTCCTTTACACGGCGTACCCATGACTGTGAAAGAGTCGTATCACGTCGCTGGCACCCCGAGCACTTGGGGCAACCCGGACCTTAAGAACAATCGGCCCGGCGAAACCGCCGAGTCCCTACAGCGCTTGCAACGCGCTGGCGTGAATATCTTTGGCAAAACCAACGTTCCGCTGGCTCTCGCCGACTTTCAAAGCTACAACGAGGTTTACGGCACAACCAATAACCCCTATGACTTAAGTCGCGGACCGGGCGGCTCATCCGGCGGTTCCTCTGCGGCATTGGCAGCTGGCTTAACTGGCCTGGAGACCGGATCGGACATCGGTGGATCCATTCGCAATCCAGCCCACTTTTGCGGTGTTTTTGGCCACAAACCCACCCATGGCCTACTCTGGATGAAGGGCCATTCTGCCGTTGAAGGCGTGCGCGCTACGCCGGACATCTCGGTCATTGGTCCCTTAGCGCGCAGCGCTGACGACTTGGTAACCGCAATCAAAACCATGGCCGGACCGGACGATATCGCCGCCCGCGGCCTGAGCCTCAACCTGCCCGAACTGGGTGATAAGGCCACTAGCAGCTTGCGCGTCGGAGTTTGGCAAAACGACAGCTACGCGCCGGTGAGCAAAGAGGTCGAAGACCGCGTTGTGAAAGTCGCCCAGGCCCTCGCGGATGAAGGCGCGCAAATTGATTATTCGGCGCGCCCCCAATTCACCCCAGAAGATACCAACAGCATTTATCAGCTATTGTTACAAGCGACTATGGCCTCGCGCAAAACGGACGCGGAATATCAGGGCATACACGACTATCTGGCGACGCTCGCGGCAGACGATGACCGTCCAAGCACACAGGTATTGCGCAACCAGATCGTTAGTTTCCGCGCCTGGTCTCAAGCTAACGAAAAGCGACATAAGCTGCGCTGGCTGTGGCACGAGTTTTTTAAGGACTACGATGTCTTGCTGGCGCCAGTTATGGCGACGGCTGCGTTTAAGCACGATCACAAGCCCTTCGCTGAGCGCACCATTCTGGTCGATAACCAGGAACGCCCCTACGGTGAACAGGTTTTCTGGTCTGGACTCACAGGCGTGGCCTACCTGCCGTCAACGGTGATTCCCACAGGTTTAAACGAGCAAGGATTACCTATCGGTGTACAGATCATCGGACCAGAGTTTGGCGACCTGCTTACAATTGGTTTGGCGCAGCGTTTGGAGGCGGCTGGTTTCTGCTTCGAACCGCCGAAAGGCTATTGTTAAGGTTTAGTTAGCAAGCCAACGTCGTAATGCACTTGGCGGCCTATAAAATGGTGCTAGGCCACACGAGCCATCGCGGATTTGATTCGAGCTGCGGTTCTTCTTGCCCGATATGGAGTAACAAATGTGTAAAGTTTGGCTAGAGAGTTGGCGAGTTAGAAATGGATAGTACACAGGCCATTGCACATCCCAATATTGCGTTGGTCAAATATTGGGGCAAACAAGAGCGAGCCGGCAATTTTCCGGCAACGCCCAACGTATCGATTACGCTCTCTACGTTGACCACTCACACACAGGTTGCAGATGCCGAAACAGACGGTTTCTTCTTAAGCGGCGTGCAGATGGAAGACAACAAGATCAATAAATTGCTCGCCGAACTCCGCGAAGTCTTCACCATTCAGCCGCTTCGCATAGATAGCCACAACAACTTTCCGACTGGCGCAGGCTTGGCCTCTTCCGCCTCCGGTGTTGCCGCATTGGTCACCGCCATTAATGCCCACTGTCAGCTGGGTTTATCGACCGAGTTATTATCCGGTTGGGCGCGCCGCGGATCAGCGAGTGCAGCTCGCTCTATTTGCGGTGGTTTTGTCGCGCTGGTGCCGCCACTTTGGTCAGCGCAAAGCCTGTATCCCATCGAGCATTGGCCACTCAATATCATTGTGGCCGTTACCAGTGAAGCACCGAAAGCGATAACCTCAACCCTGGGCATGGATGCGTCGCGCCTGACTTCGCCGTTTTACAAAACCTGGTTAAACGGCGCTACCGATGACTTTGCAGAGGCAAACGACGCCATCGCGCGTCAGGACTTTCCAAGGCTAGGCGCTATCGCAGAGCTAAATTGCTTAAAGATGCACAGTGTCATGCTGACAACACAACCGACTCTAAATTACTGGAATCCCGCCACCATCGCCTGCATGGAAACAGTCCGCAAGCTACGCGAACAAGGCCATGGCGTGTTTTTTACAATCGATGCAGGCCCACAAGTGAAAGCCATTTGCCTGCCCGACGATACGCAAGCTGTACAAACCGCTTTAGACAAAGTACCCGGCGTTATTCGTACAATAAACTGCACCATAGGCACCGGGGCACGTGTTTTAGAGCCGTCCGACCCGGACTATGCGGATTCGCTCAGCGCCGCTTCAGCACACCAACTTACCTCCAGCTAACGTGGTACCAACCCACTTGAGGACTACCGAAGCCACAAAATCAATACGCTGCTCAGCACCCGGTAAGATCGTGCTTTGGGGTGAATATGCGGTCTTGGATGGCGCGCCTGCTTGCGTTATGGCAGTAGATCGCCTGGCACAAGTCAGACTCAATCCGCACGGTGACGCCTGGCACTTCACAACAGCAGGATTCACGAGTCGGCCGCACCAACAAACGTCAGCCAAACTCCCCACCGCTGCCGCGGCCGGTTTTACGCGCACGATCTGTGAATACTGGGGTGTAAAAACCTTATCTAAGCCGTTTGCGATGCACAGTGACAGCAGCGATTTTTTTCTCGCAGCAGAAAAACTCGGACTTGGCTCATCTGCCGCCATCTGCTGTGCCACCTACGCCGCGTTAGCGTACGTGTATGACCGGCCCGCAACGCTGGCCGAAGCATTGGCGATTCATCGAATCTGGCAGGGAGGACGCGGTTCCGGTTTAGACATCGCCTGTAGTTGGCTTGGCGGCACCATTCGCTTTGCATCCGGCGAAGCCACTAGCACCGCGCCTGTGGCAGCAGACTGGCTGGTTGTTTGGGTAGGCAACAGTACCTCCACGGCAACTAATTTGGGCGGATTTAGCGCCTGGCGGAATACCGCCGACGTGCAACCCCTGACGGCGCTCGGCGATGCCAGCGCGGCACTATTTCACGACTTCACCACCGCGACCTTGCTTCACTACGTTTCTTGTTTGGAGCGTCTTGACGAGGTTGCCAAACTCAATATTTTTACCGCAGCGCACAGAACATTAGGTAAACTCGCCGCGGTTTGTGGGCTGACCTATAAACCTTGTGGTGCAGGTGGCGGGGATGTTGGTATCGCTTTTGCTCTACATGATGATGCCAGCGCGCGTAAGCAAGCTTTGCAGCGTTTTCAAGACGCGTGCACTGAGCACCGTTTTTTTCCATTAGACCTCGGAACAACACAACATGGCATCAGAGTCGACAACTGAGCAACAACGCTCTTCGCGTATCCCCAATTTTTTCAGGTTAGCTGTTACCGAGCGCATTAAGACGCTTCACGAACGCCAGCTCCTGAGCAGTACCGATGTGCAGGCGTTGCTGACCGCAGACCACCAGTTGCAACTCAATGTTGCCGACAAGATGATCGAAAATGTTGTCGGCGTATTTGGCCTGCCTATGGGCGTGGCGCTGAATTTTATGATCGACAATGAAGACTTTGTTATTCCGTTGGTCGTTGAGGAGCCGTCAATAGTCGCAGGCTTATCCGGCGCGGCGCGTTTAGCGCGGTTAGGCGGCGGTTTCATGACCGAACCCGTCACACCAATTTTAATTGGCCAGGTGCAAGCGGTGGTCGATGGCAACCCTGAACTGGCGGTTCGCGCTTTGAATGAACACAAAGAAGATGTGCTCGCGTTGGCCAACAGTCTCCACCCGAAAATGGTGGCTCGTGGTGGAGGTGCTTTGGACATTGAAGTATTTACCCACGTGGCGAAAGAAGATGGCCGCAACATGGTTGTCATGCATTTGTTAGTCGACACCCGCGATGCCATGGGCGCAAACCTGGTCAACACCATGTGCGAGGGCGTCGCTGGCCTGGTAGAAACGCTGACTGGCGGCAAAGTTTTCTTGCGCATTCTGTCAAATCTAACTGACCGAGCCATCGCTCGCGCCAAGGTCCGCATTCCCATCCAAAACCTGGAAGGTAAGGGCTATAGCGGTGAACAAGTGCGCGATGGCATCGTCCTGGCTAACGATCTTGCACTGGCGGATCCATACCGGGCGGCTACTCACAATAAAGGCATAATGAACGGTGTCGACGCGCTGGCTCTAGCTACAGGAAACGATTGGCGTGCTATTGAGGCGGCTGCGCATGCTTATGCCGCGCGCGACGGACAATATCGGGCGCTGACGGTTTGGCATAAGCGCGAGCCAGGCTTTTTAGTCGGTGAAATCGAAATCCCGATGAAGGTTGGCACCGTCGGCGGCTCTTTAGAGACTAATCCGAGTGTCCGCATCAATCATCGATTGCTCGGTTCGCCGGACGCTTCCCGTCTAGCCGGCATCATGGGCGCCATTGGCCTAGCGCAAAACTTCGCCGCGTTACGCTCTCTGTCTACCGATGGCATACAGCAAAATCACATGAACCTGCACGCGCGCAGTGTCGCCAGCACCGCGGGTGTTGCCGACGAGTACTTTGAATCAGTGGTTGAAGGGCTAATCGAGTCAGGCGAGATCAAAGTATGGAAGGCGCAAGAGCTGGCTAAAAATCTGGCGCGCAAAACCGTCGAGAGACCTGAAATTGAACGTCAGGGCGCCTGCGGAAAAATTATTTTGTTAGGGGAGCATGCCGTTGTTTATGGTCGCCCGGCGATTGCATTGCCCATCCCCTTGGCAGTAGAAGCCTCGGTGCGCAAAGAATCCAGTCAAAGTGACCGTGGCATCTATGTCGTCATTCCACGCTGGGGTCTAGAGCAACGCGTCAATCAGCAAACTCAGGGCTTTTCCGGCATCATGGCTCAGCTGGTTCAAAAAATGGGGCTAGCGGGTGAACACATGACGATCGAAGTGTTCCCTCACGTCCCCCGCGCGATGGGCCTCGGGGGGTCTTCCGCGTTAGCGGTCGCCATCATCCGAGCCCTTAACGAAACCTATCAGCTGCGCCTGAGT
The DNA here is from genome assembly GCA_002450255.1 of Gammaproteobacteria bacterium UBA6968. GTDB lineage: Bacteria > Pseudomonadota > Gammaproteobacteria > Pseudomonadales > Azotimanducaceae > UBA4421. The sequence goes on along the minus strand of DJYW01000176.1, from coordinate 760 downwards.
CTGGGACAAATCAACGATCTGGCTTTTGACTGCGAAAAAGCGGCGCACGGTACCCCCTCTGGCGTAGATAATACTGTCGCCACTTATGGTACATCCCTGTTCTATCAGCGCGAAAATGAGACCGCTCGCTTTGCTGACATTAAGCTGGCGCAGCCGTTGGATCTGGTGATTGGCATGACGGGTAAGGAAAGCCTGACCGCTGACACGGTTGCCCGAGTACGGCGCTCCTGGGAGCACTATCCAGCCCGCTACGAGGCCATCTTTACGCAGATCGGTTTACTCACAGAATCTGCAAAAGAGGCTGTGCAAGGGGGCCAACTGAACGAGTTAGGCGAGTTGATGAATCTCTGTCATGGTTATCTCAACGCACTGCAATTGGCGACACCAGAGCTCGAGGAGCTGATTCATATTGCGCGCCAAAGTGGCGCGTTGGGTGCCAAGCTAACTGGCGGCGGTGGCGGCGGATCAATGGTTGCGCTGTGCCCAGATGCCCAGGTTCGGGTTGCTAAGGCGATGCAGGCGGCTGGCTACCAAACGCTAACGATTACGCTGGACTGACTACGGTGACCCAGGCGGCTATCAAAGGGCACTATAGAAGGGTGGGATAAAAAACCGTACAGCCTGCGCCGCGCCCCAACAGATTCCGCAAATTAGGCGATTCCGCTAAGGACTGACATATACTTTCTCTGCACGAAGTATTTAGCCAAGCTCATCACCGAGCGTCGCCGAACTACCGCAAACCGCATAGCCGCATAGCCGC
>DJYW01000075.1 GCA_002450255.1 Gammaproteobacteria bacterium UBA6968 | reverse complement strand
ATCGGGCAACCCTTCCAGGCCGCTGTCGAGAGAGTCCATATTTGCGACGCGCCCGGATAATAAAGCTGCCTCTACTGCGTCTTGGATAGGCTGTACCTTGTCTACAAGTACGCTGTAGCGAAACTCAATATTCAGATCATTGTAACTGTCTGCATTTCTCACGATAAAAATGACAATTAATGCGACTATGACACCCGCGAATGCGAATCGGGCTACTCGCTGCTGCCGAGCGGACTGAGTCTCGCTTGCGTCCATTAATTGCTCTTTTGTATGAGAGTTTGCGGCAAAGTTCAGGCCGTGTTTCAAAGCACTAGGCGACCGTCGTGCGCTCTCGCTTTGTATTAAAAGTCGTTACGATTCACTGCGGCGATTATCACGAGGCACAGCGGCCGGTGTTTTGCGCTGCCTTTGCCCCGTGGCGAGTTACCCACCTAAGTTTGGCCGTCTCCAACGCGCCGAAGCGCTCGGCATCCTTCAACAAACCATGCCCGATTTGCCTAAGAATCATCGGACGACGAACTGCCTGGTTTCTCTCCGACACTGTCACCCAACCCCAGCGTGCCTAATTGGACAACGCTCCAGGCCATCAGAATAGCGACCAGCGCACCGATAAGTTTGTTCTTACCTTCGTATTCCAGGTAGCCCCAGATGGGAATGCAGATAACGATCAACGCAAAGCCCATAACTACCGGAGGAATCTCTCGCCCAGCGATTTTCACTTTACGTTCTAGCTTGATCTTGCTTAGTAATAGATCAAACTTGTCGATCAGATTGTTCCAAATTTCCATAAGGTTGCCGCCTCTTTTTGATACAAAAGAAAAAAAGGTGCACGGAATCTGTGCGCTTTAAACTCGGTACGTCTCCAGATGCGTCGAGAAAGCACGAGTTTCGGACATAATACGTAACTTGCTCGCAGTCATCGTGCAATTACCGTGCCCAGCATAGCAAGTCGCGCTTGGTGCTAGTCCCGTCGAAGTTCCTGCAGGAATTACGAGCTGGCCGCAAAGACGTCCGCAATTATTTCGAAGGTAGGCAGCGCGCCCATCAGAAAAGCTCACTACTTCGTAAGTGCTGGCTGAACAGGCGCCCCTATAGGCGGTCACCGGTAAAATCTCCGCACGCGCAACGTGTAACCCAAACCAGGCGGGCGAAAGCTGTCGCAGCGATCGAAAGCATCGGCACAGAAAAGGAAGCCCGATAAGAAATTGGACAAGAAATTAAATGGCGCGAGGGAGCGAAAGTTGCATGGTGATGTGCGCCTGCGATAACGCAGGACATCACTATCTGCATAATTGGAATTCAGCTTGATGACAAAACCGCAAACAGAGAACCGGCAGAAAAGGTTCACAACATCCGAGAAGGTTGTCTATCCCATGATAGTAGCAGTGCTTATAGGTGTTGCGTTTGGTTTTTACCACAACTCCAGAATCGACGACGCAGTGTCCGCTGCCGTTGATCTAGGGCTGGAGCAGCAAGCAATGATTGAAGAATACTTCAATGCCCACGGCGAGATGCCGCGGTCAGAAACGGACATCAATCTAAGCGCGTTCGTTCCGGAAGGCATTCTTACCGGTATGGACTACCAGGCAGGTGAGTTGGGAGTACCTGCTGCCGACAAGTTACGCACCGGAACGCTCAGAGCTCTGGTAGACATGACAGAATTTGGTGCACGATTCGAAGACATCGAATCTGGCTTCCTGTTCATTGCGCGGGCCCAGGACGACGACACCATACAATGGGAGTGCGTCGCGGACGTTGTCACAGTAGATGCCTTAGCCAGCCGCCATTTGCCAGAGAGCTGTAAAGGCGGCGAAGATGAGGATCGGGATGACGCAGAACTAGAATAAAAGTAAGGGTGACAGATCCGCTATAGCTATCGTAGGAAGTCCCAACCGCCCGAGTAGCACAAGCTGCAACCCCCACCATGGTGAATTTACTGGAGCTGTGTTTGGCTATCAGCCACTTTTCCAGGAGCCACTCATTACCCCTAAGCCATGATTCAGTTCTTCTTCAAATGGGCTACCGGGCGTTGCATGCGTCACTTGCAACGAATTCGTCTGAATAGCGAGTCAGCATTAGAGTATGGGAGCGATTTAATTTGCCGCCCGCTCCTTACTCTTTACTACATTTCTACAAACCCGGTAATACGCGATTGATGTTTTGACAAAAATTCAGATCTAACCGAAGTCATAAGCCGAGTTAACTGACTGAAGGGCGGAGAACCGGGAGACCTTAACGATTTTGATCAGCATTGGGAAGACTATGCGATCCAAATAGGCGTTGACGGAGCCTTTACAAGACTCAATACGCTTTTTTTAATTCACCTTGACCTGCCCTACAAAACGCTCGCAAAGTACGCGGGCTTTTTAAAAGGCAAGTCATCCAAGAAATTTGATGAAGTTTGGAATTATCACTTTGTCGAGACGTTTCGGCAGGCAATTAACAATTCTTTGGTTTCTCTAGAAAGATCTAGAATTTCCGCATAAGACTACTGCCGCGGTTATGCCCAGATAAAACGCTCTCCGTTTTATTCTCACCAGCCTCGAACTAATGTCCGTGCAGGACTCGAGGTTTACACGCCACATATGCGTTAGGCGCTATGTTTGACTGCTTTATCGGTCGCCATTTAACCCTGCCGTAGTAGAAATTGGCGCGACGGTTACCAGAGATTCGTTGCGCAGTAATAAAGTCGTTGGTTTTCCGTTCTACTTAAAGAACAGTTTGGATAAAACGCCAATCGGTTTATGCGCTCCAACATGTCCAACCGGCACAACGCCCTTGCACAAGCGCTGCTGGAGGTGTTTCCTGAGCGTTGAATCGTCACGCGTAAGCTTTGCACATCTAAGCAGGCAATTGATTACTAACGCGGCGAAGTATCGTAACATTTCCGAAATCATTACTAGGGAGAAGCAAGGTGCAATACGATGAAGTCGTTCTCGGGCGTCGTAGCATTCGTGGATATAAAGACGACCCCGTACCAAAAGCATTGATCGAAGAAATATTGGCCCTCGCAATGCGCTCTCCTTCATCTATGAATACTCAGCCGTGGAACTTTACCGTTGTCTCCGGGGAAACTTTAGATCTCATTCGCGCCGGTAATACCGAACGCAATCTCGCTGGCGTCCCGCATTCCCGCGAGTTTCGTATTGGCGAGCCTTTTGCCGGACAACATCGTGACCGCCAAGTTGGCGTTGCAAAACAGTTGTTTGCAGCCATGGATATTGCCCGGGAGGATAAAGAGAAGCGTCAAGATTGGGTTTTACGCGGCTTCCGTCAATTCGATGCGCCGGTATGCGTAATCATCACTTATGACGCAGTGCTGGCGGACAGTGACGATACTGCTTTTGATTGCGGCGCTGTCACCACTGCGCTGGTAAACGCTGCGTGGTCGCGAGGCCTCGGCGCGGTAATCAACAGCCAAGGAATTATGCAGTCACCTGTCGTGCGTGAGCATGCAAAAATTGCCGAAGACCAGGTCATTATGAAAGCAGTTGCGCTAGGCTGGCCGGATGACAGTTTCCCCGCCAATGCAGTGGTTTCCGAAAGGAAGAGTGTGGCGGAAGCGTCCAATTTCTTGGGTTTTGAAGACTGAGCATAGCGATACAAGCATAGGCCGGTCTAGGCTGACTGGCCTCTCAATCCCCTACCCGTCCTATGCTGGGTCATCCGCCAGTAGACCGTGCAAGCGCGACCGGCGGTATCCGTATCATCACAAGCCAACATGTCGACGTAGCCGCCAAATGCGGGTGGAACGCCATGCGCAGCAGCAAACGCATCAGCCTTGGCTGCGGATCGGGCGGCGACCGTCGTCATAATTGCACCAGCACATTCTCGGGAAGAGCCAACAAACTGGCGCGAAATTTCGTCTGTGTCGAGAATGCCTCAGCGCAGTGGGAAGGCCACATCTTTAGGCTGAGTTAAACCCAATGCCACGTCTCTTGGCGTGATCATGAAACGGACGCAGGCATTACCTTCTTGTGCATACTTTTCGCTGATTAAAATAACTCATACTTTTTGTTTGTGCGTTCCGCTCCAAGCTGGCCTATAGCCAGTGAAGCAAGCATGCGGGTGATGGCGTTTTTGTTTTGAGATTATCGATATACAATCCGTCGAAAACCGGGGCTCAGGAGTGACTATGAATACGAAACCGAGTGTCAGACTTTACGGTAACGACCATTCCCCTTGGGTGCAGGCGATCATGATGGGACTGCATCAGAAGCAGATGGACTATGAGCGTCGCACCGTTCCACCTTTGGAGGCCTTTAAAAAATGGGGCCCAATGATGCCTGCAGCCAGCATCGACGGTGAGCCTTGGTTCCTCGAGTCAAAAGATATATTGCATCGACTGGGCTACGCCCCAGTCACCGACGATGAGATGTTCGCAATACGACGTGCCTGGAGCGGTGTGATGCACCGGACCGATTACTGGCCACGCTTCTGGGGAGAATTTAGTTTAGCAAGCGACCCCAATCCCGCATTTGTGCCCCGTTTTCTCAACAACTTCCTCCGCGCGTTCACCATCCTGTACTTCTTTTTGTTGATTCGTTTTGGTGTCATAACGCGTGGCTACGGAGACCCTGAACGTCACGGCGACGCTTTTATGGAATGGGAACAACGGTTTGCGAGTATGCCAGGGCGGTTTCTTGCCGGAGACGAACCGGACTCAACCGATCTCCTCTTGTTCGGTATCGTCCAATGTCATTGCAGTATCCCGGTGCCGACGTTGTTTGCCTTGCAGTCCGACCCGCGGCTGTCTCGAACCCGACAATGGATCGGCGAAATGCAACGACACTTTGCCGACTATCCGTCGCTCTATTCCAACATCTACTTCGCGCCGCACGCGTTGGGCCCTGCATACGCGAAGGGACTGGACCAATTTGCATTCTGGCTCGGCGCTATTGCCTCCATTGCACTCCTACCCATCACCGTTCCCGTGGTTGCATATTTTATCTACCAAAATCAAACATTGAGGGGCACTTAAGCCACGGTGCTAAAACTCATGCCTAGCTTAGGCATCCCTCGTCTAGCCATGCCGCCCTTTGCTTTGTTGGGGCTTTGTTGGGGC
>DJYW01000128.1:2387-4132 GCA_002450255.1 Gammaproteobacteria bacterium UBA6968 | reverse complement strand
AATCTGCTTGTTTGCAAGAGCTACGGCAACGTTGAAACGCCTCCCAAAACTGTCTAATTTTGCCAAGCCTTGAAGAAGTCGTCTGAGGACTTAAAATACCGGCCGCTACCTACCTTCTCTTTACCCTTAGCATGGCTTTCTGAACCGCTAAGTGCGTTGTATGAGGTGTTTGGGTATCGTTTAGCCATGCTCCCGCTGCACACATTCTAATTGCTGTCTTAGCTCTCTAATGTTGCTTTATGGTCTTGAAGGTCAGTGCAAGCGCAGGGTTCTTTTTGCTGCCTTTGTTGTTTGTCTTGCCGCCCTTGGTGTTTAAGAGCAGAAAAAAGGAATCTGGAGAAGAAGAACAATGAAACAACTGATTCTACTCACACTGTTAGCCTTCGCTTCTCCTTTTAGCTGGGGTGAATAATCTAAGGTCTCCCAATGCGAACTAGTTAGTGGTTTATAACTTCTGATTTAAGCTTCTGGCCCTGCTTTTCGCTGATGTAGCCTGACGCAACAAGCGTATCAATCGACTGAATTGCCTCAATTTTCTTCTGCGCAGCTGATTTACCCTGGCGCTGGTTTCCTCCGAACAAACCGTTGACGCTGTTGGCAAGTGATTGCGCTAGAGGGTCTGTCCCTGTACCCATCTCTCTCAATCCTTGCAGCGTTCCCTCTGAAAACCTCAAATTTGGCCGTTCTGATGACTTCACTGGGCCAAGTGTAATCATACCAACTGGGCACTGACCACTCTCGTATACATAGTAGTCTGAACCGCCAACGCCAAGCTTTTGACACTTTACGGCACCTGCCTGAGCAATGGTGGGAACAAAAAAACAAACGAAAGAATGAGCAATACACGCATAGATCTTCCTTTTTCAAAAAAGATAGACAATTGTTGACCTTTGACTTTACTAAGACAGGAGATGCAGCGGCAATGATATTCGTCAGGTCTTTCATAACAATACTATTGTTCACGTACTTAGCTTTTGGATGCGAAAAAAGCAAAAGACCGCGGAGCTAGCCAAGCCAGTATTGATGATATTCCCAACAGACTGATAAGAATCCAACAGTCTTAAACCTCATCAGTCAGATGTGTGACAAAACCCACTCTCAAGTACCCCACCAGAACCAATAACAACTAGACAACTCAGACTATTCCCCCGGCGCCTATTAAAGCGCCCCGCCCCAGACTAAAAGCCAGCGTTTGCGCGCTACGCAGTGTTTTCGTCAAGAATCTTGTCAATAATCTGATATGGTCTGTCCGGAAACGCAGCTATGATAACGATTCCATAAGGGCTTAGCCTAAATAGGGTGCCCTCCCTGGGGACCACTTTCCCTCTGAAAGTCTTCACAAGCCTCTGAAATTGTTCACGTTTTTATCAACGTGGACTCAGGCGGAAGACAAAGTGGTAGACCTTTCTCCTCCCAGATACACATACATCAAGCGTGGTGTGGTTTACCTCTCCAGGCCTGTATCCGCAGGTTTAAGAAACCAAGATCTCAAAGCATGAATCATTCAGTGCTTAAGGCCTAAGTCCCGACCACCGGCTCGCTATGCCACAATGCAACTCGCATCACGATTGGATGACTTCTGACTTAACTTACGTTCGAACGAAGCAGAGATATTTGCTAAGCAACTCCTGCGTCGTGTTCCAAGGCAAAGCATTTATCCTACCCTTCCCACCATTACGGATGCTTAGAATCCCTGTCGTCGTGTAAAAGGACAGAATAAAAGAGCAACACAAAATAAAAGAACA
>DJYW01000128.1:0-2032 GCA_002450255.1 Gammaproteobacteria bacterium UBA6968 | reverse complement strand
TCGCCTACGTTACCCATAGCAACGGATCTGTTCATTACTTAATAAAGCGCTTGGGCTGCAGATCACTGGATCAGTACTCGAGCGCAGATGCCGCACCGTTTAGAGATTGGTTGTGAAATCACACCTGACTCCTGCATTAACCGTGCAAGAGCACTTCAAAAAGAGATGGTTGTAGATGCTTTCTGCGCTATCGAAAGCCCTTGCGACCGTAACAAGAAGCAAGACATTTAGACAGGCTAAGCCTCCGCACGCGACTGGATTATGCTACATCTGGTTGAGAAGCTCATAATTCATGGTTTGTGTGGCGTTTATAGCGAAGCTGGTTTTGGATTTCTTTGATGTCGGCATGGGACATCTTATAGGTCGCCAAAATGCTGATCGGAATAACCAGCAGGCAGCTAGCGATAATACCGTCGGAGATTGCTAATCGGAAAAGCACATCTGATTCAATCGGTACACCCGCATTCGCTGCGCCCGCGGGCATACCGATGAAGTGGTCGAGCATGAGACCGCCGAGAATCAAGCCAACGCTAGATGTCAACTTCATCGCAAAACCTACGATCGCACCGATCGTTCCTTCCTGGCGCTCGCCACTGCGCGTTTCTTGGTGGTCACTCAAGTCCGCCAGCATAGAAGGGAACAAGGTCATAGGCATAGAAACAACAATTACGTGCAGCACTTCTTGAATGACCAGCACCCAGACCAGCATTGGATCACCGTTCTCGGGCACCCAATCGAAAAATCGCAGACTAACTTTGACGATCGCTAGAACCATGTTGATTGAGAGTGCTGCAATTATGATGTGCTGCTTTTGGTAGTATCGCGAAAGCCGCACAGCGAGAAAAATCCCCAGCGCCGCACCTAAGATAGCGACACCAAACCAACGTAGATCCTCGCCGGTTAGGCCCCAGAAAAAAGTATTCATAATCGCATCAAAGAAACCGCCGAAGCTCGACACGATGGCGAGAAAGAACATGCTGATGACCAATTTGCGATAGAAGGGATTAAACAATAGAGACCAAAACTGCTTGAACATGGTCAAAAGTGAATAGTTAGTTGGTTCTGTCGGCCGTAACAAATAGGGTATCTCGTGGCGGGTGAGATGTGCTGTTAAAAAGCACCAAGATGTCACTAGCAGCCCGGTAATGACGGCAAAACCTGGATAGCTATTCGGATTGAGTTGGCCTTGCGGGAATCCCTCTGATGCGCCAAATACAAACGTATACATACCAAAACTAAAGGCAACACCGCCGATCCAACCTGCCACCAACCGCCATCCAATAATCTCACTACGTTCCTCATAGTCGCTACTAAGCTCCATACCAAACGCGACCCAAGGAACCTGAAATACTGTGAATGCAAGCCTTAGACCGACTACAGAGAAGAACAACCAGCCCACCAGTTGTGAATCTGACAAGAACGCGGGCGGTGAAAAAAGGCAAAACATCATGATGCCCAGCGGCAGCGCGCCAGCATACATTAGCAAATGCCGCCGCCCGAACCGGCTATTCAGGCGATCGGAAAATGCACCCACGAGCGGGTCACTGATCGCATCGAACACGAGTGAAACAGCCAACACCACCGAGACTGAAGTAGCAGAAATGCCAAGCAGTTGATTGTAATAAAGCATTAACAGAGCATTAAAGGCGAACTGAATATGGCTGTCGCTTATCGAACCGAAGCCCTGAAAGACTTTGCTCCGCAGCGGCACAGGGCCCGCGCGGACGTTAGCTCTTATGTATACCCTCTCCATATGTTCAACTTAAAAGAATCGGAGCCAAAAATTAAGTGGATTTGTCCACTTTTAACTCGCGCATCCATCACTTTCTTGTGAGCAGCAACGTATGCTGCCTCGTCTGAAATTGCCGTTTGCCAAACATATGCTTTGCAGTTAGCAACACTCCTAATTAACACCTATCAGTCATCCCCTCATGTACATCTTCGCGGTAGTAAAGAGTAAACGTGTGAACTAGATGCCTTCGGTAAAGCATCTTCAAACGACGCGCCAAAAAAATTCTCAAGACTACCAGTA
>DJYW01000147.1:4911-5146 GCA_002450255.1 Gammaproteobacteria bacterium UBA6968 | reverse complement strand
GTGAATGCTGCCCCCGGTTTTAAACCCGCGAGTCTGCGACATCTGAAACGTTTCCATAACCACACCCTGGCCCGCGAAAGCCGCGTCGCCATGGATAATGATCGGCGCCACCAAATCACCGGTGTAATCGCGACGTCGATCCTGACGTGCCCGCACCGACCCTTCCGCAACTGGATCGACGATTTCCAGGTGGGATGGGTTGTACATTAGCGCCAGGTGCATCTCTCCGCCCGGC
>DJYW01000147.1:0-4605 GCA_002450255.1 Gammaproteobacteria bacterium UBA6968 | reverse complement strand
GCCAGGTGCATCTCTCCGCCCGGCGTCATCACGTTGGAGGAGAAACCTTGGTGATACTTCACATCTCCCGAACCATTCTCAATGCGCACGTGGCCATCGAACTCGTCAAACAGGTCGCGCGGATTCTTGCCGAGGATGTTAACCAATACATTTAATCGACCACGATGCGCCATCGCGATCACGGATTCTTTAATGCCGTGGCCGCCCAATCGTTGCAGCAGCTCGTGCAACATAGGGATCAGCGCTTCCGCGCCTTCCAGACCAAAACGCTTCGTGCCGGGGTAACGACGATGTAGATACTTTTCCAAACCTTCTGCGGCAATTAAGCGCTCCAAAATCATGAGCTTCTGGCCGCTGTTAAACGCACCATGGCCGCGTGCGCTCTCCAAGCGGCGCTGCACCCAAAGCTGCTCTGACGCGTCGACGATGTGCATATACTCGGCACCAATAGAGTCGCAATAAGTTCGCTCTAAGGCTTCGATCAAATCACGCAGCGAGGCCGAGCCGCCTTCATAATGAAAGGTGCCGGTCTGGAAAATTTCGTCGAGATGGGCTGGCGACAAATTGTGATAAGCCAGGTCCAGCACTGGTGCCGCGGGCCGCTCCATCATACCCAAGGGGTCGATATCGGCTCGCTTATGACCACGGTGTCGGTAAGCAGATACAAGATCCTGAACCCGCATTTGCAGCGACTGATGCTCGCTGGATACCTGGGTGGATACTTTTTCCGGCTGCGCCTTTAAACGATTGCGTCCAAGACGCTCGAAGTGTTGCACCACCGTCGATCGAGGGGTGTCGCGACCTAGGTCACCATTAACTCTCGGCAACGTGTCGAAATACAGCCGCCACTCTTCGGTGACGTCGTTTGGATTGGCTAAATAAGTTTCGTAAAGGTCTTCGATATAAGCAGCACTCTGGCCGCTCAAATGCGAAGTGCGCTGCATGCGCTGCGTATAGGCTTCAGACAACGTCGTTTTCCTTGTGGGCAGTGCGCCCCATTCGATGCACGGTTTACCAGCAAGTCTGTTGTGCGATTTACTGCTTTGGATTGTTGCGCGTGGCAACAGCTGACGGACATGGGCTGATTGTAATATTTGGAGGGTGCTCACGCCATAAATAGACTGATTTTTCGCACTATTTACATACGAAATTCACCTAAGTAGCGAAACTAATCGTCGATCGGGCGGTTTTTTAGGTAATGCCGGGGTGGGGGTGGGGATTTAGGCCCGTCGCAGATCTCGAAGGCGAGTCTTAGGCTGGGTTCTTTGCGTTCCCTCTTCCTCGAAACATCCCCCTCAGTTATGTGAGGCAATGCAAACCACGCTGGCGACTGAGACCGTAGCCAGGCGGGCGCCTTTTTGAAGAATTGTTTAGATAGGGAAATATTCATCGGGCCGATAACCCGATGAATTGTTAACGCACGTTGTTAGGTGCCTCGCTGCATCAGCATGGTACGAATCTTGCCGATCGCCCGGGTCGGATTCAAACCTTTAGGGCAGACACTCACGCAGTTCATGATTCCTCTGCAACGGAATACGCTAAAGGGGTCGTCCAGATTGGCGAGACGCTCATCAGTTGCGGTGTCCCGAGAATCTGCCAGGAATCGGTAGGCCTGTAACAAACCGGCAGGACCAATGAACTTATCCGGATTCCACCAAAATGAGGGGCACGAGGTCGAACAGCACGCACACAAGATGCACTCGTATAAGCCGTCAAGCTCCTCGCGCTCTTCCGGAGACTGCAACCGTTCTTGTGCAGGTGGCGCAGAATCGTTCACTAAATACGGCTGTACCTTCGCGTATTGCTTGTAGAACTGAGACATATCTACAACCAAGTCGCGCACCACGGGTAAGCCCGGAAGCGGCCTTAGTACCAATTTACCCCGTTTCACCACCTCGGAAACCGGTGTGATGCACGCTAGGCCGTTCTTACCGTTCATATTTATGCCATCCGAACCGCATACGCCTTCGCGGCAGCTGCGACGAAAGCTTAGCGTTGGGTCATCGTCCTTCATTAAATGTAGAACATCCAACACCATCAGATCCTTGCCATCAGGAAGATCGACTTCCATGTCCTGATAAGTCGGCACTTCGTGCACATCAGGGTTATATCTATACACACTTACTCGCATAACTCAGCACTCAGTTTGGGTTAGTAAACTCGTTCTTTCGGTTCAAATGCTTCCATGGACTTAGGCGCGAAGTTCACGCCGCGCTTGCCAACGCTCTTATCGGTTGGGTCGAACATGGAGTGGCACAGCCAGTTGTCATCATCACGTGTCTGGAAATCGTCACGCGCATGTGCGCCGCGGCTCTCTTTGCGTGCCTCGGCTGCAATAGCCGTCGCTTCAGCGACTTCAAGCAGGTTATCAAGTTCCAGGGCTTCCAATCGAGCGGTGTTGAAAGCTGACGATTTGTCAGGCATGTGTGCATTACCGATGCGCTCACGCAGGTCTTCTAGTTGCTTAATGCCTTCTTGCATGTTGGTTTCGGTGCGGAACACACCGAAGCTGTTTTGCATAGTGGTTTGCAGTTCTTTCTTCAAATCGTAGATAGATTCGCCACCCGTCGATTCGTTCCATCGATTGAGACGCGTCATCGCCGCTTCCAAATCCGAATCGCTGGCTTCCCGGTAAGAGACGCCTTGGCGCATGACTTCCTCGATGTGGATACCGGCGGCGCGGCCAAACACCACCAGGTCGAGCAAAGAGTTGCCGCCTAAGCGATTGGCACCATGGACCGATACACAAGCGGCTTCGCCCGCAGCATATAAACCGTCAACAGCAACATCATTGCCCGCATGATCCTGCATGAGCGCCTGACCGCTAACTTGAGTCGGAATTCCGCCCATCATGTAGTGGCACGTTGGCACAACCGGAATCGGCTCTTTCACTGGGTCGACATGAGCAAAGGTTCGTGACAGTTCCAAAATACCCGGCAAGCGACTATTCAGGACTTCTTCGCCTAAGTGATCGAGCTTGAGTTTCACGTGGTCGCCATCAGGACCGCAGCCACGACCTTCAAGAATTTCGATGATCATTGAGCGAGCAACAACGTCACGTCCCGCGAGGTCTTTGGCATTTGGCGCGTACCGCTCCATGAAGCGTTCGCCATCTTTATTGACTAGATAGCCACCTTCACCGCGACACCCTTCCGTTACCAAGGTGCCGGCACCGTAGATGCCGGTCGGGTGGAATTGCCACATTTCCATGTCTTGTGCTGGGACGCCGGCACGTAGCGCCATGCCCTGGCCGTCGCCTGTGCACATCAATGCATTTGTAGTGGATGCGTAAATACGGCCCGCCCCGCCGGTCGCTAAAACCGTGGCTTTCGAATTTACGTAAACCACTTCGCCGGTTTCAATGCAGATCGCGACAACCCCAATGATCGCGCCGTCCTGGTTTTTAACCAGATCAACGGCGAACCACTCATTTAGGAAGGTCGTATTCGCTTTAACGTTTGCCTGATACAGCGTATGTAACAACGCGTGGCCGGTCCGGTCTGCCGCTGCACAGGTTCGAGCCGCCTGCCCGCCTTTGCCAAAGTCTTTAGATTGACCGCCGAATGGACGCTGATAAATGCGTCCGTTATCGGTTCGAGAAAACGGCAGGCCCATATGTTCCAGTTCAAATACAGCTTGCGGTCCTTCAGAGCACATGTATTCAATCGCGTCTTGGTCGCCGATGTAGTCGGAGCCTTTGACCGTGTCATACATATGCCAACGCCAGTCGTCGTTAGGATCATCACTGGCAATCGCGCAAGTGATACCGCCCTGTGCAGAAACTGTGTGCGAGCGAGTCGGGAAGACCTTGGTGATTACCGCAGTTTTCAAACCAGACTGCGCTAGCTGCAGCGCTGCGCGCATGCCAGAGCCACCGCCCCCTACAATGACGCCATCGAACTCCATTTTGCGAATTTGAGCCATTCGTTATTTCCTATAAATTCAAAATTAGGTTTATGCCCCATACGAGGTATACAAACATTGCCAGTAAGCACAGCACTTGGTAGCCAAACCGGATGACGGTCGCCATGCTGCCGACGTGAGCTGGCCGTAAATAGTCCGTGCCAATCGTCCATAAGCCCACCCAGGCGTGTCCTACCGTCGCGAAGATCGCCAATACTGATGCCATCTTCATGGGGAAGCTGCCGAAAAAAGCAACCAGCGATACATGATTGACATCATTGAGAATAAAAAAGCCGACCACGACAAAGGTGTATAGGGTCAAGATAACAGCGGTAACGCGCTGTACGACAAAGTCAGATAGCCCGCTCCGGGTCAGTGAAAGAACCTGCGTTACCATAGTGACACCCCCAACAGAGCCGTGACGATTACAGAAACGACAATCACGACTGCCGCGCCATTACGTGATGCGGCAATGGAATCACCGACATGGAAATCCAGCAGCAGGTGTTTTACTCCGGCAGTGATATGAAAAGTAAGCGTGAACAACAGCGCGAGCATCACAAGCTTAGGTAATGGCGCAGCGAGCAACTCGCCAGCTGCCAGGTACCCCGCCTCTGAAGTCAGAGCTAAATCTAACGCATACAAAGCTAGAGCCACGCCTGCGAACAGCACAACGCCAGTTATTCTGTGAGTAATCGAGAC
>DJYW01000122.1 GCA_002450255.1 Gammaproteobacteria bacterium UBA6968 | reverse complement strand
ACTCCGCGGTGTCGCCCTCTATCATAATAGACGAATCGAATGGACTATCCGTCGCGTAGCTCATGTGTGGGCTTAGTCCGGCGAATCCAATGACGGACATTGCTAACCACACCACAGCGCGTAACGGCGCAGCGGATCGGGCACCCGGCGGTAATAGGCTTCGCAACCGGTATCGCAACGGCGTCAATCGCCGCGCAACTAATAGATCTATCATGTGACTTACCGTGATCAATTTGCGGCTATCGAGACAGTGGTGCTGACCCGCTGCGTAGCCGATGCCTGCAAGTATAGCTTGCCTGCAGCCAAGTCCGCTCGCATAGCACCTGCTCGAGTTTTACTGGCTCCCATGCGCAGTTCGACCGGTTGCTTTGTGAGCGCTATTTTCTGGTCCGGATAAAATGCCAGGTGGGTTGCGCTGAGTATAATGTTCGACTCAGCCGCCGGCTTCTGCGTCAGTAACACATTGCCGCGTAACGACAAGTAACCGCCAGCTTCGAGGTCACCGCCACCGACCTTGGCGAAAACGGCTGGCGCAAGCCTGATGCTCGGTGCCGAAGCCGCGCGAACCGCTGGTTGGAAAACCGTGCCTTTGGCTGCAGAAACTGACCACATGCTCTCTCCGCGACCGTTAACTAACAGCAGCGGCTCAGCCATCTCCGTTTGCTCCGATAGTGACGAATGCGCCAGGCTCTTCATAAACAGACGATATTGAAGCATACCCTCCGCATCGAATTGGCTTAGCTCAAGTGTTTCTCCAGCAAGACTGAGCCTCGCCGGTACCTTTGCCTGTTGCGCATGCGAAATGAGGCTGTTGGCGCTTTTCGCTTGGCTGGCCACGGCAGGCTGGGTTGATGTTAGTGTTTGGCAGACGAGGGCCATTGGCAGAGTAGTGATCAGGGTCGCGGCGATTAGGGTCAGCGGCTCGACCAGAGTGCCTGCCGCTTTTTTAAAACGCTGCCGAGTTTTCCACGACCTGATTTGTGTTGCGGCTAAAAAGGCCATTTGCCTTGTGCGGTTAGCAGCAGGGTAGCGATTTCGGCGGTAACGCCAGATCCGCCGGCACCGTGGGTGGTAAAGTCCGCTGCCTGGATGACGACCGGGTGAGCGTCAGCAACCGTTATTTTTAGCGTGACGGCAGGACTTTGAAAAAGCTGTAGATCCTGTAAGTCATCACCGATTGCAGCCAGATTGTTGGCGGGGAATCCTTGCTCGATCAATTCGTGAAGAGCTGCTTCTTTTGACGCGGCACCTTGCACTAGAAAGCGGATCTGAAGTTCCTCGGCCCGGCGTGCAACCATGGGCGAGCTTCGGCCGGTTATGATAGCCACGGGGATGCCCTCAGCCTGCAGGAGTTTCAAGCTAGCGCCGTCTCTAACGTGGAAGTGTTTCGACTCGGTGCCATCGTCCGCATAAGTGATGCGACCGTCTGTTAAAACGCCGTCTACATCAAGAATCAGACCTTGGACGTGGCGGCTAAGTTCCGTTAACTGTGCATCATCCACCGGGCATATCCTTGTTTGGGATCGTTAGGCTTGCAGGAATAAAATGACGTTGTAACCGATCCAAGCGAGTAACATAACGAAGCCTTCAAACCTTGTGATCAGGGCGCGGGAGTTCGCATTTATACCGTAAGCGAACAGTGCCAGCATTACTGTTAGGGCCACCATCATACCAGCGTCGCGCCACAGAATAGTATGGTCAATGGCCACGCCGCCAAGCAGTCCTGGAACCGACAAAACCACCAGGATATTCAGAATATTTGATCCGACGACGTTGCCAATGGCGATATCCGGATGGCCCTTCAGTGCGGAACCCACGGTGGCGGCTAATTCAGGCAGGCTTGTTCCGATGGCGATAATGGTTAGGCCGATAATTAGCTCGCTAACGCCAAGCGTCACCGCAATTTCGGTTGCTGCGCGAACCAATAACTCGGCCGAGGCCAAGAGAACGACAAGGCCAAATACCAGAAAGAGAGCGGCTTTCAACGTGGAGAGGTCGGGAATGTCCTCCGCCAAGAGGGCATCTTCTTCCGCTTCGCTGGCGGCCATTTCAGTCGCTTGTTTGTGCGAACGGACTAATTGCAGCAGGATCAGAGTCATAGCAGTAAGCAGTAATATGCCATCGAGGGCGCTGAGGTACTCATTGGCTAAAAGCGCAATCGCAGCTGCGGTCGCAAACATCAGCCAGGGCAGTTCTTTGCGTCGAACATTTTTGGAAAAGGTTAGCGGCATCACCATCGCGGTGATGCCTAGCACCAGGCCAATATTGGTGATGTTAGAACCAAGCGCGTTGCCCACAGCCAATAGCGGGGTGCCATCCAAAGCGGAGAAAACGGCGACAAAAATTTCTGGGGCAGAGGTGCCAACGGAGACCACGGTAAGGCCAATAAGGATTTTCGGAACGCCTAGATTTTTTGCTGTTGCGGCAGCGCCATTGAGAAAAATATCGGCACTCCAGACTAAGGCAATAAATCCGGCAATCAGGAGAAGAAGGTTAAACCACATTAAAAGCGCTGTCCTTTTGCCGTCGAAATGCTGCTAGAGCTAAGTAGAGAAGCGGTCACAAAATTCATCGGTTCAATATTAAGCCTGCACTTTAGTCGTATATGAGGAATCCGCCAAGTGATCATCGCGCGGAGACTAACCAAACGTGGACACATCTACACCCGGCGATTGCTGTCTGATGCTCGCCGAAACATTGCTCGCTTAAAAAATGAATGACTGGCGACGACTAGCGTTTGCACTGGGCTTTGGTTGCCACGGTGAAAGAAACGCATGCATATACCCAAGTGGAGTCTGCCGGCATCCACTGATCCTTAGTCGCTTCAACGAGCAGCTGTGCTTGCCGCCCTGGCCTCAGTCCGGAACCGGCCGACGAGCTAGCAAAATCCGGCTTGGCCAAGGATCGTTGGAATAAATGATGTTAGTCTTGCGCGCCACAGGTAGCTTGCAAAAGGCCGCCCCGTCAGCGATCGCAACCAAGCTGAGCAAGCCGCAGTGAATGCAGCCTGTTTAAGGCAAACGAAATCGCGTGCGGCTCTCAGCGTGAGCGCAATCGCGACGCCGGAGAAATAGACAGCTATTGCCGTTGGATAAGGGCTGGATAACAGCTGGATAAGGATGGAACAAATGAGTGATTCGCTTCAGGCGGAAATTGAAGGACGGGTGCAAAAAGCATTTCCTGGCTGTAATGCGGAAGTGAGCGTAGACGGAAACCGCGTTGCGATCGCGGTGCAGAGCGATCAGTTTGCAGAGTTAAATCGAGTCAAGCGACAACAGGCGGTTTATGCATGCATTGAGGATCTAATAGCTGCAGGAACCGTACACGCGGTAACAATCAACGCGGTCGTATAGTTTCAGAGCATGGACAAACTGAGCATAGAAGGCGGTATCCCTCTCTCGGGAGAAATAAATATTTCGGGTGCGAAAAATGCTGCTCTGCCGATTTTAGCTGCCGCTTTACTCACCGAAGAGCCAGTCTTGCTCAAAAATATGCCTCATTTGCAGGATGTGACCACGATGATTCAGTTATTGAATTGTCTGGGGGCGGACGTTGCAGTGACTGAGCGCATGGATGTAGAGGTGTCAGCAGCGCAAATCGACCAGCTTCGCGCACCATACGAACTCGTGAAAACTATGCGCGCTTCGTTTTTGGTTATGGGACCGATGCTGGCGCGTTATGGGGCGGCAGAGGTTTCTTTGCCTGGCGGTTGCGCAATTGGCGCTAGACCCGTAGATCAACACCTCAAAGGATTTACTGCCCTCGGTGCGAGAATAGAAATCCGCGATGGCTATGTATTTGTAAAGGCGCCGGGAGGACTGGTCGGAGGCACGATAAATATGGATCTGGTTACTGTCGGTGGCACCCAGAATCTGATGATGGCCGCCAGTCTCGCCAAGGGTAAAACCATTCTTCACAATGCGGCGCGTGAACCAGAAGTAGTCGACTTAGGAAATTTTTTGAATGCTATGGGCGCGCAGGTTTCCGGGCATGGTTCCGCAACAATTGAAATCGAGGGCGTGCCGAAGCTGATGGGCACCCAATACAGCATCATGCCGGATCGTGTCGAAACGGGAACATATCTGGTTGCCGCGGCGGCCACCGGCGGAAAAATTCGCGTCAATTGCACTGCTCCGGATACGCTTCAGGCAGTGTTGGAAAAATTGCGCTTAGCTGGTGCGGAATTGGTATGTGGAGAGGATTGGATTGAGTTGGATATGCATGGTCGGCGACCGCAGGCCGTAGACATCGAGACGGCGCCCTATCCGGGTTTTCCCACCGATATGCAGTCGCAGTTTATGGCCTTGAATGCCGTAGCAGAAGGAACCGCAGTGGTGCGCGAAACCATCTTTGAAAACCGATTTATGCACGCCCAAGAGATGAACCGGTTGGGCGCTCAGATTGTATTGCGCGGTCCCTCCGAGGCAGTTGTGCATGGCGTCTCCGAACTGCGCGCTGCGCCAGTTATGGCGACGGATTTACGCGCGTCGTTTTCCTTAGTGGTCGCGGCATTGGCTGCCGAGGGAACGACTTTGATAGATCGTATCTACCATATCGATCGCGGTTACGAGACCATCGAAGAGAAGTTACGCCAACTTGGCGCGCGGGTACGGCGGGTTTCTTAGTTTGCGCCGTCGCGTTCTCATACGAAGGGCGTAACAGCTGGTAGAAATAGGTGGGAGTATTCCGCTCGACGATACCCCAACCGCGGATAACGGCGAGGTGCAATTGATAGCTCGTCCGGCACGTTGCTCATAGCCACAATTGGATGATTAGACGGAAGTTAGTATGGGACTGACCATAGCGCTAAATAAGGGACGTATTTTAACGGAGTGTCTGCCTTTGCTGGCACGCTGTGGCGTCACGCCAGACGATGATCCATTTACTTCGCGTAAACTCATATTCAATAGCGAGGCCGGCAACCATCAGATCATTGTTGTCCGCTCTGGCGATGTGCCTACCTATGTTGAACACGGCGTTGCTGATGTCGGTATTACCGGCAAAGACACGATTCTCGAGGTTGGCGATGGCATGAGTTTTTATGAGCGTCTTGATCTGCAAATTGGCTTGTGTCGGATGATGACAGCGGCCCCAGTCGATGCGGCTGACCCCCCCGGTGTGCTTCGTGTCGCGACCAAATTTACGCAGATCGCCCGCGGTCACTTCCAGCAGCAAAATCGCCAGGTCGCTCTGATTAAGTTGGCGGGCGCCATGGAAATAGCGCCTCTGCTTGGCTTGGCGGATTGCATTGTCGATATCGTCGATACCGGAAACACGCTGCGTGCAAACGGCCTGGAGCCTCGCGAAACCATCTGCGATATCAGTACTCGATTGATCGTTAATCGCGCTTCAATGAAAACGAAATTCACCGAGGTAGAAGATTTGATAACCGCGCTCAAATCCGTCATTGGGACAAGCACTAACGGGCAGCTAGGCAATGCCTGAGCAAGCAATTACCAGGCTAGATACAAAGGAGTCAGACTTCGCATCGCGTTTGGATGCATTGCTGCACTGGGATATGTCGGTAGATTCGCAGCTGCATGAGCGAGTCGCAGCGATTATTCAAGCGGTTCGTGAGGAGGGCGACGCGGCATTACTGCGTTTTACCGCGGAATTCGACCGCAACCCTGCGGCGGACGTCGCAGCACTGACGCTCGGCCCGGAGCGGATGCGAGCGGCGTGGGAACAATTGAGCGAAGCCGATAAGCAGGTCCTAGTCACCGCGCGGGATCGTATTCGCACCTTTCATGAGCATCAGCTGGAGTCAACTTGGTCGTTCACTGATGACTTGGATAACGAACTCGGCCAGCTTGTCACGCCGCTCGAGCGGGTGGGTGTTTATGTGCCTGGTGGTCAGGCAGCCTATCCGTCCAGTGTTTTGATGACGCTCATTCCGGCGAAGGTCGCTGGTGTAGATGAGTTGATTGTCACTGTGCCAACGCCGGGTGGTGAAGTGAATATGATGGTACTCGCAGCGTTGCACTTGGCTCAGCCCGATCTGGTTTTATCGATTGGTGGTGCGCAGGCCGTCGCAGCGCTGGCGTACGGCACCGCGAGCGTGCCCAGAGTTGATAAAATTGTTGGGCCCGGTGGTGCTTATGTGGCGACCGCCAAAAAACAAGTTTTTGGCCAAGTTGGTATCGACATGATTGCTGGGCCAAGCGAGGTGCTTATTTTGGCGGATGGCACGACTCCGGTTGAGTGGGCCGTGTTGGATCTGTTTTCTCAAGCCGAGCACGACGCGTCTGCGCAGAGCATCCTCGTTAGTCCGGATTCGGCCTTCTTGGATCGTGTCGCTGCAGATATTGCAAAGCGGTTGGCGACTATGGAGCGTGCGCCAATCATTCGCGAGTCACTTGCTCGGCGAGGTGCGCTGATTCACTGCCGCGATTTGACTGAAGGGGCTGACATTGTGAATCGGATCGCCCCTGAGCATTTGGAGCTTGCGTTAGCTGATGTCGCCGCCTGGCTGCCGAAGATAAGGCACGCAGGCGCTATATTTTGCGGCCCCTATACTGGGGAAACTTTCGCGGACTATATGGCCGGCCCGTCGCATGTATTGCCTACCTTTGGAACCGCAAGATTTGCTTCGCCGCTCGGTGTTTACGATTTTCAGAAGCGCAGTTCGTTGGTGACGTTTAGTCAGACAGGCGCGCAAGCACTGGCGCACTCAACTGAAATGCTGGCTCGGAAGGAAGGGTTGCAGGCGCATGCTGAAGCAGCTCGAGTGCGTGGCGGCAATACTGACTCGGAATAGCGCTTCTCATCAGCGCTTCTGATGAGCACTGATGTGTTTGCTGGCGATGCTAAGAAAGCTTCGGGCCGACCACTTGAACTCGGTGCATGGGGCGATCTAATGAGGCCATAGACTTCAGCCCGACAAGTCTGTGCGACAAGTAGGCGGTTGATTTGGGTTTATGACTTGAGAGCTGGCGGTGCGAGCGCACCCGGATCGGATTCGCCGTTAATGCGTCGCCGACTAAGCGAAGCGTTTTAGTCTGGGTTCGACTTGTTTCTAAACGACGGTCGCAATTCGGCGATAGTAGAAAAAGCGTTCTGCGGCCCGCAGGTAGCCCACAGGCGTTGCATAGGCGTCGGGTGGTAGTGGCCGCGAACTACGCATAAGAATGATTTTTAGAAAGCCCACAATGCAGTGGCGGGATGGATGCTTACGAACTAATGACCGAGACCCCCAAACAACTTTATCTCAGTAAAATTGAACAGGGCGAGTTACAAGTCGATGCAGCTCAGGCCGCAATGATTGAGTCAATCGATGCCCTCTATCATGTGGTGCGGAAACAGGCGGTTGCACGACACAGCGGCTGGTCCGCTTGGCTGCGGGTTCTCTTGGGCCGTTCGCAGCCAGCCCTCGATGGCCTTTACTTCTGGGGGGGGGTAGGCCGCGGCAAAACCATGCTGATGGATCTGTTCGTGTCCTGTCTATCCGAAGAGCGAGTCGTGCGGATGCACTTTCACCGTTTTATGCGGCGCGTGCATGAGGGCTTGCGGCGGCATGCGGGCGTTGCCAATCCCTTGCGATCCGTAGCCGATGAGTTTGCCTTGGAAGCAGACGTGCTTTGTTTTGATGAGTTCTTTGTCAGCGATATCGGCGATGCGATGATCCTTGCAGAAACGCTCGCGGCACTGTTTGAGCGAAACATAACACTGGTCGCGACTTCGAATGTGGAACCTAAAAATTTGTACGCAAACGGACTGCAGCGTAGCCGGTTTTTGCCCGCGATTGATCTGCTTTATAAACACTGCCAAGTGCATCATGTAATGGATGGTCAGGATTTCCGTTTGCGCACATTGCAGCAAGCCGGACTGTTTCATAGCCCGCTTAACGCGGAGGCCGAACAAAAGCTTCGCGGCAGCTTTGCTGCGCTCGTGCCTGCTGGCGCGCAGCAAGGTGGGTTCATGCGGATTGAGGGGCGGGACATCCCGGTTGAGCAATATGGTGATGGCGTTGCCTGGTTTCGATTCGCAGCGCTGTGCGAAGGACCTCGCAGTCAGAACGATTACATCGAGCTTGCGACGCTTTATCACACGGTATTAATCAGCGAAATGCCGCTGTTGAACGGCGATAAGGAGGACGCTGCGCGTCGTTTTATCAGTTTGGTCGATGAATTTTACGACCGCCGGGTTAAATTGATTATCACTGCTGCCGCTGGGATTACAGAATTATATACAGGCACCCGATCGGCATTTGAATTTGATCGTACGCGCAGCCGTCTACTTGAGATGCAATCCACTGAGTACCTTAGCGCTGCTCACCATGCAGTAGATCGGGTCTGACATCAGCGGAAGCGCTGTGTGCCATTACAGTTGGTCAGGTGCCATCCAGCGTTTGAGAATCAGCGCTCTAACACTCGAATACTTTGTTTTGGCACTCGCCATTTTTGACGCGGGAGGCGGTTAAACCAACTGCATTCTGGTTTACAAAGTTTAGTGCCTCCTCTATAGTCCGCGATCCAAAATTTAAGCCCACGCAACCGCAGTGGAGCGTAATAAAAGCGCGACAGGAGACTGGTGGTCTGAAGTTTGGGTTGCCCTTTCGCTGCAATCCATTGTTCGACGCGGGCATGAATGGAAAAGTTAACGCGACAAGGTCCACCCAATAAATTTGGTGGGCTTTGGTTGAAGAGGTAGCGGCGTGGCAACATGCCGGAGTTACCATTCACAATGAGAGCGCAACTGAAAAGTCCTATCGCAACAACACCGATGGGCGTTTTTTCAGAGGACGCGGGTTACAAACGTGAGGCACAAAATGACAACAGTAAGCATGCGAGACCAAGACGTCGTTAGAGCGTGGTGGGTAATCGACGCTGAAGACCAAACGCTTGGGCGCTTGGCGACGGAAGTGGCTCATCGACTTCGTGGCAAGCACAAGCCGGAGTTCACACCGCATGTGGACACTGGTGATTTCATAGTCGTAGTCAACGCTGAGAAAGTGCGCGTAACGGGCAATAAAGAGCAAAACAAAATGTATTGGCGCCATACCGGCTATCCAGGCGGTATTAAAAGCACTAGCGTGGAAAAAATGCGCGCGACTCACCCGGAACGCATGATCGAAATCGCGGTAAAAGGCATGTTGCCCAAGAATTCATTGGGCCGCGCTATGTACAGAAAGTTAAAAGTTTACGCGGGTAGTGAACACCCGCATTCGGCACAACAGCCGCAAGTTTTGGAGTTGCGTAAATCATGATTCAGTACAACTACGGAACCGGCCGCAGAAAAACATCTGCTGCGCGCGTATTTTTGTCCAACGGAACGGGTCAAATCACCGTTAACGCAAAGCCACTAGACGAATTCTTTGGTCGCGAGACCTCGCGAATGGTCGTACGTCAGGCGCTTGAGGCGGCAGATATGACGGAAAAGCTAGACGTTAAAGTGACCGTGAAAGGTGGCGGTAACTCTGGCCAGGCAGGCGCGATTCGCCACGGTATCGCCAGAGCCCTCGTTGACTATGATGAGACGCTACGCGGCCCGCTTCGACAAGCGGGGTTTCTTACTCGCGATGCTCGCGCCGTCGAAAGAAAGAAGGTTGGACTCCGCAAAGCGCGCAAGCGGCCACAATTCTCGAAGCGCTAGGGATAGAGGATACTGGCTACAGCATTCCCCCAAGCTTGGCCTATCGACCAGTTACGCAGAAACTTCTAGCGGCCTAAGCGCCGTAAGCGCGCCGTTGAAACAAAATCCTAATGGTTACTACTCCACTAATTGCTTGCGTGTGTTAAACTCACGCCCGGCCAGAGTGGTAGCTAAGTGATCAGAGCGTCAGGCTACTGTGTCTAAGATGGTTGTTATCGATTTTTAGATAAATCGATAAAAAACCATCATACAGGTCAACAAAAAAGGCCAAAATATCGACGGAAAAGTCGAACAAACCTTTTATAAATGACTCTTTTATAAACGACTCTTTTATAAACGACT
>DJYW01000135.1:7550-9890 GCA_002450255.1 Gammaproteobacteria bacterium UBA6968 | reverse complement strand
GAAGTAGCAGATCGATGGGCTCGTTATTGGCTTGCGCACCGTTATACTCCCAAAAACCGGCGAGGACGGACGCTTGCACACCGGGATACGACGGCGAATTATCACGCGCAAACTCGGTTGCAGTACCCGAATCTCCGAGTATGAGAACGTGAATATTCTCATCTTTGGGTGACTTGCCCGGCAGCGGCGCTGTCGTGAAGTAACGATTTGCCTGGGCTGTGGATGCTCCGCCAACAGAGTAGTAATAGCGGGTTTCTGGGATGAGACCTGTCACGACGACGCGCTTGTCGCTGGTTTCCGGAACGGCTCCAGCTCCCGCTAACGTTTCAGCTTCAATAAATTGACTCAGCTGCTGCTGATCTGTGCCGACACAGACAGCGCTGGCATCGCCCCGCCACTTAATGATTGCGCGATCCGGGCCGATCTGTTGCATCAGCAGTCGCTCAACCGCTCCCTCGGTTCCCAAACATGGAGCCGACGGCTGGGGTCTTTCAGCACACCCTACCAACACAGCCAAAACCACTAACGACAAGCCTAAGCTCGCACTACCGTAAACGAAGCTTCGCATCACAAGGTCCCTTAATTAGCCACCGCTAAACTCGTGGCGTTCTATATCAGCGCATCTGAATCAGGCCCAATACGCTTCCGGCTGATTCAACCGATCGGCTGGACCTGATCCCCGACTACCAAATCATCACCGAATGGCTACTAGAACCTTACCCCAACTTATTGATTGCCTTGGGCTGGCGAATCAGGTTTAAAACATAGTCCGCCTATGATCCTAGCCTAGTTCCGGAGCCTGAAAGCCCCCTAGCGCTTGGCTAATAAGTCGCGCAACTTCAATGGTCTTATGATCTTGATAGGCGCCGCCCGCGATCTGCAGTCCGATGGGGAGGCCTTCGGCACCGACTCCGGTTGGAAACACAGTGCTCGGCAAATATGACGCGATGATTAAACCCGACCAAAATAGCGATTCAAAATAAGGTCGCGCTTCTCCGTCCACGTCGATGGTACGCTCGAAAAACGGCCGCTGATCGTGGGGAATGGCTGGTACATTAAATTGTGGACACAACAGTACATCCCATTCCTCGAAAAAAGCGTCCCAGGCCTTGCGCAGCTTTTCGCGCCGGAAGTTATGCCGCAGCCAATCACGATGCATCATTACACTGGCACGTGCGACTACCGCATCGCGACTTTCATCCGCGGGATCCAAGGCCTGTACCGCTTGCTTGGCTGCCTCAACCGCCTCCGGGGCTTGTGCGCTAGACATCACCGCCGTTAGCAGACTTTCGTAGGTTAGGTGTGCTTTTTGGGTATCGAAATTCGGCCGCGCCGTGGTGTCGATGATCGCACCGGATTGCTCGAGTTGTTGCGCTACCTTGAGCACTCGCGCTTCAGTTTCCTTGGCTACCGGCGCGAGCTTATCCGTCGCCCACACCGCCACTTTTAGACCCGCTAGGCTGTCGCGATGATACCTCGGTAAAGACAGCTGCCAGCCTACTGCCTGCCGTCCTACAGGACCGGCCATGGTGTCCAGTGCCGTTGCCAAATCCCGAGCGTCTCGCGCTAATGGGCCGCAAACAGACAGATCTGCATCGGGCACACCAGACATGAGTTCGTGGCCCTGCATAGGAACAATGCCCCATGTCGGCTTATGCCCAAATACACCGCAAAAGTGCGCCGGCGTGCGTATCGACCCGCCAATGTCGGAACCGGCTTCAAGCGCCGTCATACCGGCAGCCAAAGCGGCCCCACTACCACCCGATGAACCGCCCGGCACTCGCGAGACGTCCCAGGGGTTGTTGGTCGTGCCGTAAATCGAGTTAAAGCTCTGAAAA
Organism: Gammaproteobacteria bacterium UBA6968; assembly: GCA_002450255.1. Lineage (GTDB taxonomy): Bacteria > Pseudomonadota > Gammaproteobacteria > Pseudomonadales > Azotimanducaceae > UBA4421. The sequence goes on along the minus strand of DJYW01000135.1, from coordinate 8,052 downwards.
TCTGCTAAATCCTTCGGCACGTTGGTTTTACCGAGGAAATGCGCGCCGGCAGCGCGAAATCGGGCGACTGCCAAGCCATCGGCACTGGCAATATTGTTGCGATACGCTGCTAGGCCCCATGTGGCTGGCGTATTTGCCATCACATAGGACTCCTTAATGCTCATGGGAACGCCATGCAGTGGCCCTGTCGCCATGCCATTAGCAATGGCCGTATCTGCCGCCGCTGCATCCGCCAGTGCCTGCTCGAAGGTGCGGACGCAAAACGCGTTGATCGCGCCGTCGTATTGTTCAATACGCTCGATAAACAGCTTAGTTAGCTCGAAAGAGCTGATTTCTTTGTTTTTAAGCATCGCTGCCAGGTCAGTGGCAGACCGATAAAAGATTTCCTGTGTAGCACTTGGCATAGCGCCCCCCTTAATTGGCCTAGACTCGTCCCTATCGAAATTGCGTGAGATACATCGATATTGCAAGCCACTATATGCGTTTCATGCGTTTCATGCGT
>DJYW01000135.1:0-7238 GCA_002450255.1 Gammaproteobacteria bacterium UBA6968 | reverse complement strand
CGTTTCATGCGTTTCATGCGTTTCGGAGCACGCAACCGCTTTTGGCCGTCTTTAACTGCAGAGAGTAGGCTGAGTCTAAGGCGCTAATTTAAGTTGAGAAAATACAAAAAGAGCCACATATTCGACGGACGCGGAACGCAAATAGGTCTGTACAAATGCATAGCAGGCTGTAACTTTAGGGAATCGACAAGGAGGGGAAGGTCTTGTCCGTTCAAGATAAATTAAATCGCTATCAACTGGCGTCCTATGGCGCGCCGGCATTACCACTCTCAATGGTTGGGTTACCGCTTGCGGTCTACCTCACACCGGTTTATGCCGACGCAGATGGCTTTGGCCTCAGTTTGGCTTTCGTCGGTCTTATGCTTGCCTTATCGCGGGTTTTCGACGGCGTTACCGATCCGGTTATTGGTTTTCTATCTGACCGTATGAAAACGCGCTGGGGACGCCGCAAACCCTTCGTGCTAATCGGCCTGCCCATTTTTATTCTTGGCGTCTGGTTGCTGTGGATTCCGCCCTTCGAGTTTTACGACGTCAGCTTGTTCGGCTTTACTTTCAACATTGGCTACCCCTACTTACTTGGGGTGCTCATGTTGATGTATGTCGGTGCGACCATTAAGGATGTGCCCTACTCTGCCTGGGGTGCTGAACTTGCGCAGGATTACAACGAGCGCACTTTGGTTATGAGTTGGAAGGAAGCGTTTACCGTAGCCGGTTCTTTGATCGGCGCGCTGACACCGGCTTTGCTCGTGTTTTGGGGTTATACCAAACCCACCGACAATGTCTATTTCCTAACCATTGCCATCGCCATCGTCATGCCACTCCTGGTGTTCAACATGCTTTTTGCGGTGCCGGAATATCCAATCAAGGAAAAAGGCGATAAACCTCTGCCGATTCGGGAAATCTTCAAGTTTGTCTGGGCCAACATCCCGTATCGCAACCTGGTGATTATCTTTTTGTTCTCTACCATCGGCGCGGCAATGACCAATTCACTAAGCTTCTTCTTTGTGAAGCACGTGCTTTTAGCCGGTGATTTGTACGGCTTTTATCTCGCGCCCTATTTTCTTTCGCAAATTGCGGCAATACCTCTGTGGTTCAAACTATCACGCAGAGTTGGTAAACATCGCGCTACCATGGTGGCGATATTTTGGTACTCAATTTGGTCATGCTTCATTCCATTGATCACCATCGCTCCACAAGCCTGGTTTAACGGCTTGGAGTTGAGCAATTTGCTGTCATTTTTGCCTAGCGATTGGATGGCTGGATTGAATTCACGCTTCGAAGGCATTCCAACCGGCAAGTTTGCGTTCTTCATTGTGATCATGTGTTTGAAGGGCAGCGCTATCGGAGCGCTCAGCGCTTTGCCGTATGCGATGGCCGCAGATGTTATTGACTTAGACAGCGCGCAAACTGGCAAGAAACAGGGCGGCGCCTATTTCAGCATTTGGACCATGACGCGCAAGCTGGCTTACGCACTCGGCTTGGTTGTCGGCACTACCGCTGCCACTATCGTTGGGTTTAACTCGTTAGCTGATCCGATCAATGCGCCTAATACGACCGAATCTCTGCTGTGGTTAGCCTGTCTCTATTCAATTGTGCCGGCTGTCTTTAAGTTCGTCGCCGTACCGATGCTTTGGAATTACCCGCTAACAGAGCAGCGTCTGGCTGAGATCCAATCCGAGATTGCCGCGCAAAACGCCCAGCCCGCCTAATCTCGATGAGTAAAACCAGACATACATCAATTAGGTCGGCTATATCGAACCGTCAACATCTGACGAGATTTGGCCCTACGGATACGACTCCAAAGAAGCCCCTACCTTGGGGCTTAAAATTTGAATCGCCTCAACCAGGCTAACGCTTCGAACACGGCCCACTCCGACGTAACCTCTATGTCTCGACGTGGAACAGTTTGTTATAAATCTGCCACCGCCCATCTACTCGCAGGAGCGACAGGGTATCCAAAAAGGTCAGGCCGAGATAACCATCGCGTACACGGGCAACGGCTGTGTCACCGGCAATCTCGACAGAAAGCGTCTCCAGCAAAATCGGCTCATCTTTCGCTTTTGCTGATGGCTGCTGTGAACCGACGAAGGTCGAAAAATCCGCTACGCTCTGCTGCATTAGATTTTTGCCCATATAGCCGGTGATTTTGGCATTCTCGTGGAATACCTCACGCACCAGCGCTTCGCTGGATTCGTACATCGAATCGAAGTAGCGTTGTACCAGGTGCTGTATCTGTTGGAGATCCTGTTGCTGTTCAGCCATCCCATTTTCCCTCGTTCATCACGTCTACGTCTGTAAGGCCTAGCGATTATCGCTTTCAATCTACGCACCACAATCATGTGCGAGGCCACCTGCTTTGCGGTATTTTTGACAAAATTTCGCAGCGCACTCCCTCATAAGCATTTTCACAGCCAAAGCCGCGCTTCAAAGTGCGCGGTTACAGATGATAGGCGACTAATTTGGATAAACGCTGGGTGGTAGCTGCCAAGGACTCCGATAGCTTGGCGTTAGCATATCGTTAGCTCTTTGGTTACTAGTGAATCGACTCGCCGACGCATCCCATTGCAATGTCGCGCCGGTAAGTAAAGCGATATTGCCCAGATGCGCATTGATGGCAGCGAGACTACCGGTCTCGATATCACAATTTGGTTTGCCTCCATTACGAATGCAGTCAATAAAATTTGCAGTGTGCTGGGCCAGCCCGCCCTCGCCTTTGCGGCCAAGCTGCTGCGCGACAGGTGCAACTTTAGGCGTCGCTTTCGTTCCGTCACGCGCCATTTCGGGCAGCACTTCCCACTTACCCCGATCAACCACCAAGGTCCCGTTATTACCGATAAAAGCGATACCGTGGCTACGCTGAAACGGCCCAAGACCAATCCCGTTGGCATGCTCCCAAATCATCGTAAAGTCATCGAACTGGTAAATGGCTTGCTGCGTATCGGGCGTTTCCATCGCACTGCTCGGATAGGCGAAATTACCGCCGCTAGACATCACTTTATGCGGCGCAGAAGCCCCCATCCCCCACAGCACGACATCTAACAAATGCACGCCCCAGTCGGTCATCAAGCCGCCGGCATAGTCCCAAAACCAGCGAAAAGTGAAGTGGAAACGATTCGGGTTAAACGGTCGCAACGGCGCCGGCCCAAGCCACATATCGTAATCCACACCCGGCGGAGCGGGTTCGTTAGGACGTTTGGGAATGCTCTTGAGCCAATCCATATATGCCCAAGCTTTAACCGTGCGTATCTGCCCAAGCTGGCCAGATTGAACATACCGCATTGCTTCTTGCCAGTGCGCACCGCTGCGCTGCCACTGGCCTACCTGCACGACGGTGCCGTAATACTTGGCGGCGACCAGCATCGCATTCGTCTCGGTAATAGAATTTGCAATGGGCTTTTCAACATAAACGTGCTTACCCGCAGAGCAAGCGTCGACCATTTGCAGACAGTGCCAATGGTCTGGGGTAGCAATTATGACCGCATCCAACTCGTTTAAGTCCAATAAGCGCCGATAGTCAGTAAACGTTTGCGGCGCCCTACCGGTGGCTTTGCGCACATCTTCTCGCCGTTGCGTCAGTACCGAGCGATCGACATCGCATAATGCGATACACCGAGTATTTGGCGTCAACAGCATCGCCTGCAGATTGGACGCGCCCATGCCCTTGCAGCCGATGACGCCAATATTAACCGTATCATTCGCGGACCGACTACCCGCCACGGCCCACGCCCCTCCAGCCGACAGCCCCGGCAAAAGACCCGCACTACCTAACGACGCACCAGAAATCAAAAATCGTCTTCGCTGCATGCCAGCCTCCTAACACTCATCGTTATACTACGCCGCCTTGGTAAAAATCTGAATTGCAAAACCGTTAAGTCACTCCCATGCTAAGTGGCTCTTATTCCGGAGAGGAGACTAGAAGATGCGCCATCTGTTACTCGCGTTAATCATTATCACCACACTCGCTGCATGCTCGCAGTTAACCGATCTGCCGCAGGACGACTTGCAATCAACCATCAAAAGATCCAGCTATGCAGTCGATATTCGCTGGACCAGCTATGGCATCCCACACGTTAAAGCAGAGGACTGGGCAAGCCTCGGCTACGGCTTTGCCTATGCCACAGCCACCGATGCCGTATGTGTTATCGCCAAAGACATGGCTATGGTGAACGGCGAACTGAGTGCTAACTTCGGAAGCGAAAAAGGTAACCTTGCCAGCGACATTTTTCACAAAGCACTGCTGACTGAAGCCAAACTCACCGAATTCGTGGCTGCACAAAGCCCGCGCGCACTCGCCATGGATAAGGGCTATGCCGCAGGCTACAACCGCTACATACGCGACCACCGAGACAGCTTGCCCGCTAGTTGTGCCGGTGCAGCCTGGGTAAAACCGATTTCGGAAAGGGATATCCATCGTTTAGCAATTGGCTTTGGCATCCGCTATGGACTGGGCCAATTTAAACAGCAAATCGCCGATGCTTCGCCAAACCGATCACCAGACCAACTTGCCGAAGCAGCATGGCGTCTTCCTGTCGGCTTGGGCAGCAATGCCGTGGCCGTCGGGCGCGACATCAGTGCGAGCGGTCGCGGCATGTTACTCGGCAATCCCCACTACCCCTGGCATGGTTCATCGCGCTTTCATCTGATTCACGTGACTATTCCCGGCGAAGTAGACGTTATGGGTACAAGCCTGCTGAGCACAAATCGGGTCGCCATAGGCTTCAACAAAGACATGGCCTGGACCCATACCGTTTCTACCGCACAGCGATTTACTCTGTATCAATTGAGCTTGAACCCGGACAACCCCTACGAATATGAATACGACGGTGAATACCGTCCTATCGAAACGCGGACTGTCGACGTGCAAGTACGCAACGCACAAGGCGAACTAGAGACCCAGCAACAAACCGCGCGCTTTACCCACTTCGGTCCAATTGTTGCGAGTAAGCAATTCCCTTGGACCGAGCAAGTAGCATATGCGCTGCGAGACGCGGTTATTGACAATTATCATACGGCTCGTACCTACGATGCCTTGAATAAAGCGACTTCAACCAACGATGTGGAGGCGGCGATTAGTCAGCAAGGCGTTTATTGGACAAATACCATTGCGGCGGATCGCAGTGGCAATGCGTTCTACGCCGACATTAGCGGCACCCCTAATATTGATCAGGCATTACTCGATCGCTGCCAGATAAAAAACGCAAAGCTGCCCAAGCAGATCTCACTGCTGCGCGGCAACGATAGCGACTGCGAATGGTATGACGATCCAGAAAGCCGTGTGGCCGGCACCTTGCCTGCCAGCAAAATGCCGCGCTTGACCCGTGGTGACTATGTCACTAACTCCAACGATTCCTACTGGCTCTCCAATCCGGCCGCGCCATTGGAAGGCTATTCACCGATGATCGGTGACGAGGGTGCCGCACGCACTCTGCGCACGCGAGCCGGATTAGCGCAAATGGAAGAGATGCTCAGCCGGGGTGACAAACTTGAACCAGAGCATATTCAGGAAATGTTATATAACCAGCGCAACTACGCTGCAGAAATAATGTTAGATAACGTCCTGGAGATTTGTGCAGGGTCTGCCGATTTGGCGCCCATTTGTAACGCACTCGACCAGTGGGATCGCACCATGAATGCGAACTCGCAAGGCGGACATCTGTGGCGCGAATTCTGGCGCAATGCTCGGAGCATCGACGGCTTATACGCGGTACCTTTCGACCCGAACAACCCGGTGCATACACCGACTGGTATCAGAGTCGATGCCCCTCAGGTAACGAGCGCGGTAACCGCGGCCCTTAAGGATGCAGCAGAACGCTTAACTGAAGCAGGCATCGCGCTGAATGCGCGTCTCGGCGACATTCAGTACGCAGAACGCAACGGCGAACGGATCCCGATTCCCGGCGGCGAAGGCTGGGCTGGCATGTTCAGCATGATACAAACCAAACTACTGCCCAACAAAGGTTATGCCCAAATCATGCATGGCAACAGCTATATCCAGGTGATCAGTTGGGACAAGGACGGCAACGTACAACCAAAGGCGATGCTGACTTACTCGCAATCGCCCGAGCCGGACTCGCCGCATTACAGCGATTTGACCAAGCTTTACGCACAGCTGGAATGGATTGATTTACCGTTTCGAGAAGAGCAGATTTTGGCAGACCCGAATTTGCGCGAGCTGCGTTTGGAAGAGTAAGTCACGGCACTCCGACCGGACTCGCGTCACGACTTAACGGCGCGGGTGAGCAAAACATTGGGCTTTCTTAAGCAATCAGGGGAATCAAAATATACCGGTTCGGCGCGCACTAGGGTTTATGGATCAATGAGCGAAAACGCCACAACGCAAGTTAGAAGGTCGTTTGATAAATTATATCTGGTATGCCGTTTACACCAACCAAGACCTGGGCTGCTACACCGGTCTATAGCAGCCATCTACTGAAGCCATAATCGCTCAAAACACTTATTGCTTAAAGACATAGTTGTACGACTAATTGACAGAAGCTAGGCGACGGAAACGTTTAGTGACAGCTGCTTCTTTTGAACCTCTCAGGGCGCGTTCTTGAAGAATGCTCGGACGCTACTTTAGGTTCGATCTTGCACCGGTCGATCCGGCGGCCGAGGAGTGTTCAAAAAAGTCACTAAAAAGTGCGCCAACACCACTAACGCGAGATCACCGCTAAACTCAAACAACCGGCTCAGGCCAATACCGCCGAAAAAAGTGAAGATACAATTGGCAAGCTTCCAACGCAGCGTCACGTAATGCAGCCCAGCAAAAATCAGGTTACTCAGGATTATAGCGGCGAACGGCGTCATCCAGATTGATGCTAAATCAGGCAAAAAGAGACGAAACGCCAGTTCTTCTACCACTGAAATGTACAAGAGATAAACGAGCCACCATACATGCTGCGGTTGCCGTCCGGCTTTGCTGAAATGCACGTAGACCCCTATAAAGACCAATATTCCTAACAACGCGCCAATATATTTGCCGGGATTTTCAAGGAAGCCCGTCAAAGACGGCCACAACGGACCCGACTCTAAACTGAGCAGACCGAACACGAGTGCCGCTGCGCCCATCATCAGGCCATGCCGATAAAGCACCTGAGTGAAGCGGGTGACTGCCGTACCATTAAAGCCGGTCACGGTAGCATCGCGCTGCAATCTACCCATTAACTTGACGACTTATTTTTATTGTTGGATTTTAGATTTGTTTTTAAACGATGCATCAAAGATCAAGTTGGCAGCCT
>DJYW01000034.1:33094-33688 GCA_002450255.1 Gammaproteobacteria bacterium UBA6968 | reverse complement strand
TTGAAATAGTCTCCAAAACTAAAATTTCCCATCATTTCAAAGAAAGTGTGATGCCGCGCTGTGAACCCTACATTTTCAAGGTCGTTATGCTTACCACCGGCTCTAACACACCGTTGCGCAGTGGTCGCACGGTAGTACCCCAAGTCAATTTTACCGAGCAACGGATCCTTAAACTGGTTCATGCCTGCGTTAGTAAATAATAATGTCGGGTCGTTAATAGGCACCAATGAACCCGAAGGCAAAATACGATGGCCTTTGGATTCGAAAAACTGCAAAAAGGCAGCACGCAGTTCGGCGGTTTGCATAGCTTTAAACTCGCTGGAAAGAGACGCGAGTATAAAGTAAGCAGGTATGCGCCCCAAATAATTCGCGTCCTATTTGGCGAAGAGGCTAGTGACTGGGATTAAGCCGGTGTCTAACAAAGACTCAGCCAGAAGCGTTTTGTGAAGTAGCCCTAAATTGGTTTTCTAACTGATCGGCTCTTCAGGACAGGTGACACAAAGATTTGTTGGCAGCCAAAGCAAAATTGCAGACCAAAACGGCCATGAAACTAGCCTATTAAGGCAAATGGTCTAGAAGTTGCTATAAAAGTAC
>DJYW01000034.1:31999-32733 GCA_002450255.1 Gammaproteobacteria bacterium UBA6968 | reverse complement strand
ACTGATAGAAGTATTGATAGAAGCACTGATAGAAGTATTGGTAGAAGCACAGATAGAAGTATCGATAGAGGCCTCGGCCCGACCTTCAAATCGAAACCATAACTCAAACGTAGTAGCGTTAATCGAAAAACTTGTCAGCTGCGTTACGGATAATGTCACCGGGAAAACCCCGACGGGCAAGAAACTGGGAAATCTTCACACTCAATTTCCGTCGGTTACCTTGGCTGACTTGTCTGGCTCCTCGATCACCTTCGATTTGTGCTGACTCTTCCGCGCGGCTCCAAGCTTCAATATCCCGTATAAATTTCTTATCCACCGCAGCAACAGCTAATTCGAACCAAGAGCCTTCGTAGGCCGCTAGCGTGGCGGACGCAGTTTCAGAGGCGATACCGCGGCTCTGGAGCTCATTGGCAATATAGTTCGGACCGTACCCTCTATTACGACGGCCGTTGCAAAGGGATTCGGCAAACCGTTCATCGCTCTGGTAGCCATTTTCTCGTAGGGCTTGTAACGCTTTTTCGATGACTTCTCGCGAGCCATGCCTTTGCAGCTTCTGCATCAATTCATAGCGGCTGTATTCACGGCGACTGAGATAGGTAAGTCCTTTCCGATAGATCGCCTGATAGGATTTTTGAGCGTGATTTTTATCATCACTGAAGGATTCCTCTGACTCGTTAAGAGCTTTTTTATCGGCGCTAAGGGCTTTATCGGCGCTAAGGGCTTTATCCGCGCTA
>DJYW01000034.1:8053-31675 GCA_002450255.1 Gammaproteobacteria bacterium UBA6968 | reverse complement strand
GCTAAGGGCTTTATCCGCGCTAAGAGTGCCGATTACGACACCGGCTGCCGAGGCCGGTTCATTCTGAGCATGCCCCGCAACGATAGCATCGCTGCCGTTGCCGCCACCGCTATCACTCGATAATCCAGGAAACAAATCCTCGCTCAATGCCCGTTCAGAACGAGACGAGCTCTGGCTAGATCGATTTACTTGCGATGGCATCATTTCTGTTCCTGCCCTTTTCTATCTGACCCGCTAAGTAAAGGAGGCCTTTCTGCTTACAACTATTCCGCCGAAGTGTCCCCACCGTCCATTACCTAACCCAGGCTTTCTTCCGATGCTTCAGGGATGACAACTTCCTCGCCGCTCTGCAATTGAGGCATAAGTTGTTGACGAATGGTTTGCTCGATCGTGCTCTTAATTTCCGGATGCTCATCAATGTAATCGGCGGCATTCTTACGGCCTTGCCCGATCCGATCAGTGTTGTAGCTATACCAAGCACCGGACTTCTCGATCACACCTTGCTGGACACCAAGCTCGAGGATTTCACCGGTTCGGTGAATGCCTTGGCCATACAAAATTTGGAACTCAGTTTGCCTAAACGGAGGTGCTACTTTGTTTTTGACCACTTTGACCCGTGTTTCGTTGCCGGTGACTTCGTCGCCATCTTTAACGGCACCAATACGGCGGATATCAAGTCGAACGGAGGCGTAAAACTTAAGCGCATTACCACCAGTAGTGGTCTCCGGTGAGCCAAACATTACACCGATTTTCATTCTGATTTGGTTGATGAAAATCACTAACGTGTTGGATTGTTTGATGTTGCCCGTCATTTTACGTAGCGCCTGGCTCATTAAGCGAGCCTGCAGGCCGACGTGAGCGTCGCCCATATCACCCTCGATCTCTGCCTTTGGCGTCAGCGCCGCCACTGAGTCCACAACAACGACATCTACTGCCGCAGAGCGAACCAACATATCGCATATTTCTAAAGCCTGTTCACCAGTATCTGGCTGCGAAACCAACAGATTATCGGTGTCCACGCCTAGTGCTTGGGCATACATCGGATCAAGCGCGTGTTCGGCATCAATGAAGGCACAGGTGCCGCCAACTTTTTGAGCTTCTGCGATCACCTGCAGTGTCAGTGTCGTTTTACCCGAAGACTCTGGTCCATAAATTTCTACGACCCGTCCACGTGGTAACCCGCCTATACCTAGCGCGATGTCGAGGCCTAATGACCCGGTCGAAATGGAAGGAATCGCGATTTGTTCTTTATCTCCCAAACGCATCATCGAACCTTTGCCAAATTGACGTTCAATTTGCGCAAGCGCGGCGGTTAAGGCGCGATCTTTTTCCGGCGAACCACTCGTATCGGAAGCACTGTTTTTGCTGCTGCTTGATCTTTGGCTCATATCACCCTCCACAGATGAAATCTTAAAGTCTTTGTATTTGTTGGGTTGTTTGTTTCGTTCAGTTGTCTTGCTACTAGTTTTGCTGTGCCATCTTATAGATCTGATCTCACTCTGATCTCGCGCTGGCGTTTGCTTCGTCTGTCTCCAAGACTGCAGAGTAAGCCGCGAAGTAGTCACAGGTTCTGCCCGATAAGTTGTCACCAACATAAAAGCAGTTGCGTTTAAATCTCGTCTTTCTCCGCGCAGAGCGATGCCGCAATTTCTAAGTGCACCTCGGTTGGTATCGTTCCGCACCACCACCCTAATTACTGTATATATGATCAGTATTTCGCGCAAGCGCTATTTTACCGCTTTTGCACAGCTCGCAGCTGTATTCATCTGTTCATTAAATTTTCTGTCGACCTCACATGGCGAAGGCTACGACTCAGGCCGCTGCCGCTTGCCTGGACAATCGCCCCAATGTCTACGCTTTCGTCAGCCACAGTTGACCCATCCTGATGCCTGTTGTTCACTGCTATTTTGTCTGAACGGGTTCGCCCTAATTTTGATGCAGCAAAGCACTCCTGCCGACATCTTTTCGCCGGAATCACTGGCGGAACATACGCCTATGATGCGTCAGTATCTGACCATCAAAGCCAACCATGCAGAAGAGCTTTTGTTCTACCGCATGGGCGACTTTTATGAACTCTTTTTTAGCGACGCAGAAGTCGCAGCGGATTTATTGGGTATCACCCTGACCGCACGCGGGCACAGTGGCGGCAACCCAATTCCCATGTGTGGAATTCCTTATCATGCCGCCGACAACTACCTCGTCAAGTTGGTCCAATTGGGCCGTTCCGTAGCAATTTGCGAACAAATAGGAGACCCAGAAACCACCAAGGGGCCTGTAGAACGACAGGTCAAACGCATTGTCACCCCTGGGACGCTAACGGATGAGGCATTGTTGGCTGCGGATCACCGCAGCACTATTCTCGCGGTCACCCGGAGACCGAAATTGATCGGTGTCGCGCTACTTGATCTCACTGGCAGCGCGATCGAACTACAATCGTTGCAAAATGAACAAACCCTCTGCGATGCGTTGGAACAATTGCGGCCAAGCGAGGTTATCGTTAATGAAACGCACTTCGCCTGGTTGTGCGAGGCGTTGCCACAAGGGGGTGCCGTTTCTCCGGCTTCACTTCGCAGTGTTCCAAAGGAGTCTTTCGATCAGGCTCAGGGACTCAAGGAACTCAACCTGCACTTTAAGCACGATGTACTGGTCACGACCGGTCTCACTGCTGATGACGTCAGCATTGGTGCTGCCGCCGCCGCACTAGGCTACGCACGCTCAACGCAGTGCCAACCACTCAGCTTTCTGCAAACCATCCGGCATCGAGGTTTAGCAGACCACGTAGGCTTAGACGCACAAACGCGCCGCAACCTGGAAATCGACGTACGCAGCAATGGAGCCACCGACCATACTTTATTCAGCTTGATGGACAGCAACGTGACACCTATGGGCAGCCGCTTGCTAAAACAATGGCTCAACGAACCTAGCCGTGTTCAAGCCACCCTTAATGCCCGTTTGGCTTGGATCGATTTCGCCATGCCCAATCGCTGCGACGAAGACACCCGCGGTGCCTTAAAACCGATCGGCGACCTGCAGCGCATCATCACTCGCATCGGCTTGGCATCCGCCTCCCCCAGAGACCTCGCCAAGCTGCGCGACGCATTAGCCTGCCTGCCTGCTGTGCATGCAGCGGCAGCTAGCATTCCCGGCGAACTTAATGCCTCTCTATGTCTCGCCTTGCACGGCTTCGAGACACTACAAAGCCAGCTCTCAAAAGCCTTAGTCGAAACGCCTCCGGTCACATTGCGCGACGGTGGTGTCATCGCTACTGGCTTCAATCCTGAATTGGATGAGCTACGTTCGTTGACCCAGGACGCTTCCGCTTGGCTCGCTGAGTTAGAACAAAGTGAGCGGGAACGAACTGGTATAAACACACTCAAAGTCGGTTACAACCGGGTGCATGGTTATTACATAGAAACCTCGAAGGCGGCACAGGGCGAGATTCCGGACGACTATATCCGCCGCCAAACACTCAAAAATGCAGAACGGTACATCACGCCCGGGCTCAAGGAATTTGAGGAAAAGGCTTTACGCAGCCAAGGCCAGGCACAACGCTTGGAGCGCGAAATTTTCACTAACCTGCTCGCCGAGCTAAATCGCGAATATGGGCCACTGCGCGCGGCAGCCGACGCGCTTGCGCAGCTAGATGTGCTCGCTTGCCTAACCGAGCGAGCACGTTATTTGGATTTTAGTCGGCCGGCCTTCAGCGACACCATTGGAGTACGTATAGAAGGCGGCTGGCATCCGGTGGTAAAAGCGTCGAGCAAAGAGGTCTTTATTGCGAATGATGTCTCCCTAGGCGAGCTCGCTAGCCGGCAAGCGACCCCGCCTGAACCCAGCATGGTGATTATCACTGGACCAAATATGGGCGGTAAATCAACCTACATGCGGCAAACCGCAATCATCTGTCTGCTGGCCTACTGCGGTAGTTACGTGCCCGCTCAAGCAGCAGAAATCGGCCCGATAGACAGAATTTTTACCCGCATCGGGGCTTCCGATGACCTGACCAGCGGGCGCTCCACCTTTATGGTCGAGATGACGGAAACCGCGAATATATTGCGCAATGCAAGCCCTTACAGCCTGGTCTTATTAGATGAAATAGGTCGCGGCACCAGCACTTATGACGGTTTATCTCTAGCCTGGGCGGTCGCTGAGTATCTGGCCCGGGACATTAAAGCGCTTACGCTATTCGCGACACACTATTTTGAACTCACCGCTCTGCCAACCCTCTGTCCTAATGTGGGCAACGCGCATTTGAACGCAACCGAACATAAAGGCGATATCGTTTTCCTCTACCAAGTCTCGCCTGGCGCCGCCAACCAAAGTTACGGTATTCAGGTTGCGAAGCTTGCCGGGGTACCGAAGCCTGTATTAACCAGGGCGCAACAGCAGCTGCGCAAATTCGAACAAGAGTCGCTGCACCCGCGTCAGGATGACCTCTTTCTGGCAACGTCTAACGTCGCCGAAGTTGCGCCAGAAGCAGCCCTTTCTGACGCGGAGTCCCGCGCCTTAGAAATGCTGTTAGAAGTCGATCCGGATGATTTTTCGCCAAAAGCGGCTCTTGAACTGCTCTATCGCGTTCGAGCCGCTTTAGTAAACGACTAAAAACTAACTAACGAGAATCCGGCGAAGCACGCAGCGTGCCGCATAACGCGAGCACGACCTAGACAGGCAAAGCTGTTTCGCTAAACTACCCGCTTTCCAAACAAGGCTCGAGCTTATGACCTTTGTAGTCGGTGAAAATTGCATTAAATGTAAACATACCACTTGTGTCGACGTATGCCCCGTAGACTGCTTTTACGAGGGCCCCAATATGTTGGTCATACACCCGGATGAGTGCATAGACTGTGCGCTATGCGAGCCGGAGTGCCCCGCCGAAGCCATTTTTGCCGAGGATGAAGTGCCCGAGGACCAGACCAATTTCCTCGAATTGAACGCTGAGTTGGCAGAGATCTGGCCGAATATCTCCGAACCCAAGCCTGCACCAGCAGATGCTGAGGAATGGGACGGCAAACCAAACAAGCTGGCTCTTCTAGAACGCTAACCTGTCGCACTGCTAATTCAGCAGCGTACGCGGATTAATGGGTTGACCGTTTTTGCGAATCTCGAAATGTAATGTTTGCCCGCGGCCCCTGCTCGGCACGATCTGCGCGACCCGGTCCCCCGACTGCACCGATTGCTGCTCAGCAACCAATAACTCGCCATTGAAACTGTAGGCGCTGAGCAGCTCTCCGGAATGCTTGACGATAACAAGACGCTCATAGCCGCCAATACCGTCGCCCGCATAAACCACTTCACCGCGAGATACAGCACGCACATGAGCAGAGCGAGCAAGCGCGAAATCTAAGCCTTTATTGCCATTGCCAAAGTCACGGCTGGGGCGTTGCGCCAAAGGCCATATCCAACCGTTCTTGGTGAACCGCTGGGCTAGTCCCCCGGACACACTCTGAGCCGGTGGCTTGGCCGCCTTAGGCTTGCTCCTGACCGTTTGTGGCGCTTGCTTGACCGCTACCTTGGCTTGTTGTGGTGCTCTGTCTGCCGTCTTATTTGCAGTGCTGGCCGTTTTCGTAGATTTGCTTTGCGTCGCTTTTGCGGCGACGGCTTTAGCGCTTTTTTTAGCTTGGCTTGAGCTGGTCGATTGGGCCGGCTGCGCGGCGGGTCGCGCTGTAGCAACTTGGCTAGCCGCCGGCGCTAATTGTGCAGTTGGGCTGAGAGACAATTCTTGTCCGGGATAAATGACAAACGGAGCGGTTATCCGGTTGTATTCCGCCAAATCGACGTAATTCATACTCAGTCGCCAGGCGATGGAGTAAAGCGTATCGCCCCGCTTCACGGTATAGGTTTGCGTGGACGATAGCACCGATGGTGAGCGTTCCAACACCAATGGCTGACCTAGCGGCGCGCAGCCGACGGCCACGCAGCCGAAACAGGCAACATAGACTATTTGGCGGAATAGCGGCCGAACGCCCACAGTACGATCACTCCCAGTAAAAAAGCCAATAGCGCTTCCGGCAACCGAGCATCCTGCTGGGTTGCCGCAGCATATTGTGCGGGTGCGGTTATGCTCGCCAGCAAGTCTTGCCCGGTGCCTGGCAACTGCCAGGGCCACAAGCGCATCAGCGCCACAACCATGAATCCAGTTAGAAACGAAAGCGTTGCGTCGGCCGCTCGATGCATAACCCAAGTCACCACTCGCGCAAACAAGATAAGCCCGGTTGCACAGCCAGCAGCCAGAGTGGCCAGGGTAACCAAATCGAGTTGCGCAACGGCACGGATCACTTCATCGTACAAGCCTAGTACTAGCAACAAAAAACTGCCGGACACTGCAGGTAGGATCCAGGCGCACACGGCAATGGCGCCGCCAACAAAAATCATCCAGGCCTCTGCAGACCGTTCGGCGTTCGGAATCATCAGTACCAAAAAGCTCAGCACCATGCCTAATGGTGCATAGCGCAGCAATGCCGCGAGCGGTCGGGCGCGGCCAATATCCCAGGCAGAATAAACAATAACGCCAAAGAAGAAGGCCCAGAGCACCGGCGCCATGTGGGTAAGCATAAACTGAACGAGTCGACCGAACAGCAAAATTCCAAGGGCCATACCTCCCGCCAACGCCAGCAAAAAAGCCAAGTCGTGAGTACGAAAAAACGCTCGAGGCTGGGTGATTTGACGCAGCGAGGCAAAGCCAAAAGCACTGATCGCATCAAGCAGGCGAAAATAGATACCCGTCACAAAAGCTATGGTGCCACCCGACACACCAGGCACCAACTCGGCCAGCCCCATTGCCAAGCCGCGTAGAGCGATCGCAAACGGACCCATTGTTGTGGCCGGGTCATCTTGCTGATCCTGCTGCTTCAGCTGGGCTGCGGGTTCTACGTCATTCATCTACAAACAACCTGAAAATACCAATCAATTCGCGAGAATTAACTGCGGCTGATACCGCCTAGCAGCGGCACAAATTTAACTTGGCTCGTAATTTGTTCATCAAAACCATCTTCGGTACGGTCAATGACTTTGAGCTGCTGGTCCTCAGAAGGGCCTACTGGCACCACCATCCGTCCACCGACCCGTAATTGCTCGAGCAACGGCTGCGGCACCACCTGCGCGGCGGCAGTAACCAGAATACCATCATAAGGTGCATTAGCTTCCCAACCCTCGCCACCATCCGAATGACGCACTTTAACATTGCGCAGACGCAATGCTGCTAAGCGTTCCTGCGCACGAGGTAGCAAAGCCTGAATCCGCTCAACGCTATACAGTGTCTCACACAATCCGGCTAGAACCGCGGTTTGGTAGCCGGACCCGGTGCCCACTTCTAACACTTTCGCGCGCGGCTTATCGAGCAACAGCTCCGTCATCAGCGCGACGATATACGGTTGTGAGATGGTTTGATTGTGGCCGATCGGCAAGGCGGTGTCTTCGTAGGCGCGATGTGCTATCGCCTCGTCGATGAAAATATGTCTGGGGACTTGCCCAATTTGCGCTAAGACCGCACCCGATTGAATACCCTGTTCGCGCAGTCTTTCGACCAGACGGTCACGAGTCCGTTGGGAAGTCATACCAATGCCCTGCAAGTCAAAGCGACTCATCGGCTGTCGTCCTCGACCGCAAAATGCTGTTTCAGGAAAGCGGTGGCATAAGCACCCGGTCGCAGTCCAAACGATAGCGTTATGGCCTGTGGTAGGTCGGTATAAGGCGACGCAATCGTCGCCGAGCTTGCCACAGATTCAGCCAGCTGCAAATCGACCGGTGTCACCCAGAATGGACGTAACCCTTGCACTACGCCGGCGTATTCCAACTGCTCGCAAACGGCCTCAAGACCAACCAATGCTTGTTGTTGCAGGCGCAGCGCAGCACCTTGTGCCGCACTTCTGCCGCGCCCCCATAAAGGTCCTTGAGTCTCTCCGTCTATACGCACATCGCCATCTACCCCTTCTATGCCAATATGCTGGCTCAGCCGATGGGCAGCAATCTGATTGAAAAGATGACTCCGCAGGACCGACAGATGCCAGCTTTTACGCTGCGCGGAAACACGTCGGTCACGACGATTTGCTAACCACCGCAGTGCTTGAGAAATGTTCTCTCCCCCCAGTCGTTGCGGACCAAAAATGTTAGGGAACGGAGCTTGTAGAGCCGTCAATTCGACGTCGCTGGGCAAAACCGAGCTCCGCAACACTATCCGAAAGTGATTCATAGCGTGCCGCCCGCGACGCAATTTCTTGCTATGCCGGCCCACCCGCAAACAAGACGCGCGAGCGACGGTCGAATCAGCTTTTGTGGTTGCCCCGCCAACAACTTGCGTCATAGCCGGTGCCGCCTGTTCAACATCGGTGATTAGGTTAGCTGTGGGGATGCTAAACCACTGTCGAGTGATTGCATGTTTGTCTTTCAGTCCTGCATAGCCAATAGCGTCGATAGAGACTGCAAAATGCCGCGCTAAACCGCGTGCAACGTCCAGCGTATTCAAATTTTCTTTTTCAACGAATAGATAAAGGTGCTCGCCGCTGCCAGCTAAATCCCAACCTAGTTCTTCGTCAACCCGCCAGTCTCCCGGCGTTGCCTTGATAACAACCACGCGCGAAGCGGCGACGGCTTCTTTAGCGGGGGCGGTCAGGGTTAGCCCCTTTCGATTGCCTGGCCGGTTGCGCCGGAATAAGGTAGAAAACCTCGTCTTTCTTGGCCAGACCCAACTCGCTGCGAGCGAGCGCTTCCAACGCATTGCTGTCAGCTTTAAGCGCCAACACTTCCACCGTAAGCGCTTTGTTTTGCGCCTCTAATGCCGCCACGCGGGCGGAGCTGTCGGCGACCGCTTGCTGCAAGCCCTGCTGCGTAAAATAACCGGCTGATCCAAACCAAAGACTGCTTTGCAACACCGCGAAAAGCACCAGCAAGGTGACGATGAACACTTTCATTAAGGGCTTCTGCCAGGCCATTGCTAACCTCCCGTGTTCGAAACTAAACCAAACGAGCATTGATCGCTGCAAAGCCTGGATACTCTGCTTGCGCGCCTAACTGACTTTCAATACGCAGCAATTGATTATACTTAGCAACCCGATCCGATCGGCATAACGAACCTGTTTTGATTTGTCCGGCTCCTGTTGCAACCGCCAGGTCCGCTATGGTGGTATCTTCGGTTTCTCCAGAGCGATGTGAAATCACGCTGGTATAGCCGGCATCATTTGCCATTGCGATTGCAGCCAGCGTCTCTGTTAACGAGCCGATCTGATTCAGTTTAATTAGAATCGAATTGCCAACCTTAGCGTCGATACCTCGCTGCAGGATGCTCGTATTGGTGACAAAAAGATCGTCGCCAACCAGTTGTACTGTAGCGCCCAACCGCTCGGTGAGCTGACGCCAACCAGTCCAATCCGCCTCATCCATGCCATCTTCTATCGAAACGATTGGATGTTGCGCGCAGAGATCAGCAAGGTAATCAACAAAACCGGCCGAGTCATAATGCTTACCCTCGCCGCTCAGACTGTATTTGCCATCGACATAAAATTCCGACGCGGCACAATCCAACGCAAGCGTGACATCGCGGCCCAATTGATAGCCGGAATCAGCAACCGCTGCAGAAATCATCTCCAGCGCTGCAGCGTTAGACGCCAGATTTGGCGCAAACCCACCTTCGTCGCCCACCGCAGTGGACAAACCATGCGAGCCGAGCACTTTTTTCAACTGCTGAAACACTTCTGCACCGCAGCGAAGCGCTTCAGCAAAGCTAGATGCAGCAATCGGCTGGATCATAAACTCCTGAATATCGACGTTGTTATCAGCGTGCTCACCGCCGTTGAGAATGTTCATCATCGGCACCGGCATACGCATGCGTGGGTTGCCAGCTAGCTCGTTGATGTGTTGGTAGAGTGGCACTTTTTTATCCGCCGCAGCCGCTTTGGCGGCAGCTAACGATACAGCCAAGATACCGTTAGCCCCCAAACGCGCTTTGTTGTCCGTCCCATCTAGTTCGCACATCGTGGTGTCAATGAGCACTTGTTCGGTACAATCTTGGCCCTGCAACGCAGCAGCGACTTCGGAATCAATCAGTGCAACCGCCTGGCTCACACCTTTGCCCATAAATCGGCCGGCGTCGCCATCGCGTAGTTCTAATGCTTCGCGACTGCCGGTAGATGCACCGGATGGTGCTGCTGCGAAGTGACGATTGCCTGCTGCAGTTGTGACCTCTGCCTCTACGGTCGGATTGCCCCGAGAGTCGAGGATTTCGCGCGCTGTCACAGAAATAATTTCGCTCATTTTACTTCTCGTCCGTTAGCGTTACTCAAGTGTCTCATCAAACCAACTTTTTCCTTTAAGCTACCGAAGAGACGGCTTTCGAAGGCGTTCTCTCTAACCCATGTTCTATCGCGCCGATCTCGTCCAGGCCTTTACGCTTGTTCAACCACTTGATCTTCCAAGCGGTGCTCGGCTTTGACGACGTTGTCGATTGCCATAAGCTGCCTTAGCAAAGGTTCGACGAGGTGAAGTGGCCATGAATTTGGACCATCTGATTTCGCCTCGCGGGGATTGGGGTGACATTCCATAAATAGGCCGTCAATACCTGCTGCCACAGCCGCTCGTGCCAGTACCGGCACCATCTCGCGCTGCCCGCCGGAAACGTGGCCTTGCCCGCCAGGCATTTGCACAGAATGCGTTGCGTCATAAACCACTGGGCACTGGGTCTGCCGCATCAACGCCAGTGAACGCATATCCGAGACCAAATTGTTATAGCCAAAAGAAACGCCGCGCTCGCAAACCATTACTTGCTTATTCCCGGTAGAGCGTGCTTTTTTGACAACCTGCAACATATCCAGCGGTGCAAGAAATTGACCCTTTTTGATGTTTACCGGCCTGCCCTGTTCACAAACGTTGACGATAAAGTTCGTTTGCCGACACAAGAACGCCGGCGTCTGCATCACATCCACAACGTCAGCCACTTCATCAAGAGGTGAATCCTCATGCACATCAGTGACAACAGGCACGCCGACTTCGCGTTTTACTCGCTCGAGGATCTTCAGCCCGGCCTCAACGCCAGGGCCTCGATAGCTATCGATGGAAGACCTATTCGCTTTATCGTAGGAGCTTTTGTATATGAACTGCACGCCCACAGCAGCCGCAATCTCTTTTAGCGCCTGTGCGGTCTCCATAGCCATTTGCTCGGTTTCAATAACGCAAGGGCCCGCCATCACAAACAGGGAGCGTCCGTCGCCCACGTTAAAATCTGCTAACTGCATGTTTAGGCCCCTTTCCGTGCTGACTGCTCGGCTCTCAATCCGGTTACTAAGTTTGCGCCGAGGTTGCACTCGCAACCCCGCCGACCCGCTCAAGCCCAGCGCTAACGAACCCGGTAAACAGCGGATGCCCTTCGCGCGGCGTAGACGAGAACTCAGGATGAAACTGACACGCGACAAACCACGGATGATCTCGATATTCGATCATTTCAACTAAAGCGCCGTCCTCAGATCGTCCTGAAACAATCATGCCCCCCGCTTCCAATTTCTCGACAAAGAGATTGTTTAATTCATAACGGTGTCGATGTCGCTCGCGTAACACCGAACCGCCATAAATACGTTCGGCCATCGAGCCCTGATTGATCGCGCACACCTGCTCCCCAAGCCGCATGGTACCACCCAAATCACCATCCGCCTGCCGCACCGCGAGACTGCCATCTTTGTCCATCCATTCGGTGATCAACGCGATCACCGGGTGCGGTGTCTCGGGATCCACCTCGGTGGTATTAGCACCGTCCAAGTGCGCGCAATCGCGGGCAATATCGATGACAGCAGCATGCATGCCATAGCAAATACCTAAATACGGCACGTTGTTTTTGCGGGCATAACGCGCCGCCATGATCTTGCCCTCGAAACCACGCCCGCCAAAACCACCCGGCACAAGGATCGCGTTGGCCTCGGCCAACAACTTCTCGCCTTGCTGTTCCAGGTCTTCGGCGTCAATGTAGTTGATTTCAACCGCGGTACGAGTCTGTATACCCGCGTGAGTGAGCGCTTCGATAAGAGATTTGTAGGCATCTAGTAAACCCAAGTACTTGCCTACAAATGCTATTTTGACCATTTTTTCCGGATTCAGATGTGCATCAACAACCCGCTCCCAATCACTCAAATCTGCTGCTTCGCAATCGATTTGTAGTTGCTCGATGACATACGCATCAAGGCCTTGACGATGAAGTTCGATCGGCGCCTTATAAATTGTCTCCACATCTACCATCGGTATGACCGCGCGTTCCTCAACACTGGTAAACAGAGCAATTTTTTTGCGTTGTGAGTCCGGTATTTGCACTTCCGAACGACAGACAAGAATATCCGGTTGTAGGCCAATGGAACGTAACTCTTTGACCGAGTGCTGCGTTGGCTTGGTCTTGATCTCGCCGGCTTTGTGCAGAAATGGCACCAGAGTTAAGTGAATCAACAGCGAACGTAGTCGACCTTCTTCAAGGCGTAACTGGCGAATGGCTTCTAAAAAGGGCTGGGACTCGATATCGCCCACGGTGCCACCGCACTCAACGATCAAAATATCGGTTCGTTCTCCAACCAACCTGATACGCCGCTTAATTTCATCGGTGATATGCGGAATCACCTGGACAGTTCCGCCAAGGTAATCACCGCGTCGCTCGCGACGCAGTACCTCAGCGTAAATGGAACCAGTGGTAAAGTTGTTGTCCCGCGTCATCCGTGCGCCGGAAAAACGCTCGTAGTGGCCAAGATCTAAATCGGTTTCAGCGCCATCTGCAGTAACATAGACTTCGCCGTGCTGGACGGGACTCATGGTGCCAGGGTCGACGTTGATATAGGGATCCATTTTCAGGACGTTGACTTGAAGCGCACGCGCTTCTAACGAAGCGGCTAATGACGCGGTGAGGATGCCCTTACCCAGGGACGAAACCACTCCACCCGTAACGAAAATATAGCGCGTCATGAGCCTCCATCTGTACCGCTGTTGAATCGCCTTTGGGCGAATTGAAATTGCGCGCTTGGTCAGCCCAAAGCTAGGCTTGCGCAAACGCGGCTAGATGGGCTGTCAAGATAGCAAAAGGCGGTTTCCATCACAATGAAAAGGCAGTCCGTTACACAAGAATTTGCGGATATAGTGAAAGACAGTACGGCTGGTCGAACCGCCGCCAAGAATCTGCAAAGAAGAAACGTCAGACCCTCACCTAGCTCCCTTAGTCAAGATAGCAGCCTGACACCAAAGACCCGCTGGATCTTCGCTGGCGGCTTCTTGATACGCTTTCGCTACCGCAATACCTGGCACACAACAGAGCGCCCTGTCGTGGTAGAGCAGTGGATAAGACGACCGTTGCCATGGTGGCACGGCACTCCGCACCAACAGGTCCTTCACTGACGTTGGGCCCTTAGTCGCGCCGTTCAATTCGATCACTTCGCCGCCTCGGCGAGGTCTAATATGCAAGGGACCGGGATACACAAAGGCCGTCGGATTTGCTGCTTCGGTTTGTTCCAAACGGATTTCAAAACCAGCCGCTACAAATGTTTCATGCAGCTGCAGCGTCGGCATGCCAGCCAGGTGCCAGACTTTGGCTTCATCCGCACCAACCAAATAAAGATGCCGACGCCAAAGCCGCAGCGACACACCATCAATCATTCGCAATTCTGCCAGAGATGCCTGCCTCACCTGGCGCAAAAACTCCGCTAACGCAGGGTCCGAGATCGCGCCAAAACCTTCAGCTTGAAGCAGCCTGCGAAGTAGAATCTGTGCGGGCAAATCGGCCTCCGGAAGCGCCGCCACCGAAAGCGGAAATTGAAGCTGGGACAGCCAGATATCAAGCAGCGCGCGCTCGCCCGCTTGATACGCGGTCACCCGTGCAACGGCCTGATCGGTCTTGGGCCAACGCTCAACTACTTTGGGGAGTACTTCGCGACGCAGATAATTACGGTCGAAGCGCGTCTCGGCATTGCTCGGATCCTCAATCCAAGTTTGTCCCAAAAATTCGAGATAGTCGCGTAAAGCAAGCGGTCCAAGCGCTAAGAGCGGTCGCAAAAACTTGCTCGCACCGATACGCCCGAAATCACGCATCGGTAATACACCGCGACCTTGCAAAAGGCGCAACAAGACTGTTTCGGTTTGATCTTGAGCATGCTGGGCAAGCAGCAGCAGATCTTGATCGGTTAACACTTCGGTGAAAGCGGCATAGCGCGCGTCACGCGCCGCGGCCTCTAGATTGCCCTGACGGGCAACGTTTACTGATCGGGTAATGAGCTCAACGGATAATCTCGCGCACATCGAAACACAAAACTCGGCCCAACTGCCTGATTGCTCGTGAATCTGATGATCGACGTGTAGTGCGACGACCGTCTTGGCAAAACGAAGCGTTTGATTTACCGCGAGCGTGGCACGCAATAACGCAACAGAATCGGCGCCACCGCTAAGACCTACGACTAACCGCGCCAAAGGCGGTTCACCATCATCGACCCGGGCCTCGCGCAACAGCCCGCGTAATTTTTCGGCCAGATGGTTCTCCAAATCATGCATAGGTATTAAGTATTAGGGGGTTCGGGATTCGGGATTCGGAATTGGGGATAGCTAGGATGCTCCATATTCTAGACTAAGCGTTAGGTGCTATCCGGCTGTGCCTCGGCGACTTGTCGGACGCTCCTAACATACCTGCTAAAACATGGCCCTGCGCGGCGGGTAGTGCATCTCTATGGCTTCGTGCTCAAGCGCAGCCTTCAGCTCCTCCAACAGTTCGTCGGTTACTTGCACACGCCAATCTTTACCCAAACTCACTCGACCAATGGCCTGCTCATGACGGTACAGAATCGTGATAGGAGACAACTTTGAAGCGCCACTATCTACGCTGGGTCCAGCACTGCTGCCTAGGCTTACCCCTGTATTAGCTCCTATATCCGAGCCTGGCTTTGGTATTGCGTGACCTGGGCCGCTAACGCCTTGCCCCGCGAAACTCGTACGCGGCGCAAGCACCTTGTGAAGTCGCTCATCCAGATCCGATGGCGGCGATGCATTACTGTAATCAATTAACAAACTCTGGCCAAAGTGCTGGCGCGCCTCGGCTATGGTAAGGACCTTGTTAGCACGCAGCGCCGGACCGCCAGTGAAGTCATCAGCCTGGACCTCGCCTTCCACCACCAGCACTTCGTCTTTAACCACTTTCGATTTATAGTTTTCGTAGACTTCGGGAAACAGCGACACTTCGAGTCGGGCGCTGCGGTCATCCAGGACCAGAAAACACAGGGAAGCGCCGCGCCGACTTTTCATGACGCGGCTGCTCACGACCATGCCGACCGCCCACTGGTTTTGCTTTCCAATCCGAATGTCATTGAGTCGGGTCGGGTTAAATCGTCGTATTTCTTGTTCGTACTGCTGAATAGGATGCCCTGTCAAAAACAGCCCCAACGTATCCTTTTCACCGCGCAGGCGGGCCGCTGTGGTTTGCGGCTTAGACTGCTCTAGCGCCTGCGGCGAAACGGTTTGCGATCCTTCTGCCGTGCCGAATAGGTCAGTAATACCAGCGGCTTCATTACGGGCGACCTGCTCAGCACCCTGCATGGCTCGCCCAAGATTGGCGAGCAAGCTTGAGCGGGTCACATTTAAATCGTTAGAATCAGCCGTGAACTCATCCATCGCCCCGGCTAATATGAGTGCTTCGACCACCCGCTTATTGGCCTTTTTCGACCCAACTCTCAAACAAAAGTCTTCCAAGCCGCTAAATGGCTGCTCGTCGCGGGCAGCCAAAATGGCTTCGACGGGGCCCTCACCGACTCCGCGAATGGCGCCCAGACCATAAAGTATTTCGCCTTCTCGGACCGAAAAACGAAACTCGCTAGCGTTAACACTGGGCGGTCGCAATGAAATCTGCATCCGACGCACCTCATCGATCAATTGCACTACACGGTCAATGTTATGCATTTCCGCCGACAGATTCGCTGCCATAAACTCAGCTGGATAATGCGTTTTCAACCACGCGGTTTGGAAACTGACCAAGGCATAGGTAGCCGAGTGCGATTTGTTAAACGCGTAACCGGCAAATTTTTCCATCAGATCGAAAATTTCGTTAGCCAGTTTCGGATCAATGCTGTTGGCGGTTGTCCCAGTCAAAAACTGCTCGCGAACCTTAGCCATTTCATCCGCTTTCTTTTTACCCATTGCGCGCCGCAGTAGATCCGCCTGGCCGAGGCTAAAGCCAGCCAAAACCTGAGCAATTTGCATGACCTGCTCTTGGTACAAAACAACCCCGTAGGTTGACTCCAAAACCCCCTGCAAGCTGGCGTGCGGAAAACTCACGGCGGCTTTACCGTGTTTGCGATCAACATAGTCGTCAACCGCGCCGGACTGCAGCGGCCCAGGTCGGAACAGCGCTACTAGGGCAATAATGTCATTGATTTCGTCGGGCAGAAGCCGCCGAATTAGATCCTTCATGCCGCGAGATTCCAGCTGAAATACAGCCGTCGTCTCAGCCCGCTTCAACAACGCGTAAACCGCCGGGTCTTCTAGTGGAATGGTGGCTATATCTAGCGGTGCTTCTGCGGTGTCTGGCCTCGCCGAGTTTATCGCCGCCACCGTCCAGTCAATGATAGTGAGGGTTTTAAGACCCAGGAAATCGAACTTAACCAAGCCAGCACGTTCGACATCGTCTTTATCGAACTGGGAGACCAGCGCCTCACCACCTTCCTCCGTATAAAGTGGGACAAAATCTGTTAGTGCAGAAGGTGCGATGACTACGCCGCCTGCGTGTCGGCCCACATTGCGAACGATGCCTTCGAGTTTATAGGCCATATCCATGATTTCGGCTGCTTCATCAGTCGTCTCTACGAAGTGCTTCAGATCCTCGCTTTCCGCCATGGCTTTGCTCAACGTCATGCCGACTTCGAACGGAATGAGTTTGGACAACTTGTCCGCCAACCCATAAGCCTTGCCCTGCACTCGAGCTACGTCCCGCACCACCGCCTTTGCAGCCATAGTACCGAACGTGATGATTTGACTGACTGCGTTAGCGCCATATAAGTCGCTAACATGCTGAATGACCTGATCGCGCCCCTCCATACAAAAATCGACGTCAAAGTCTGGCATGGACAAACGTTCTGGGTTGAGGAATCGCTCGAACAACAGATCGTATTGCAGCGGATCCAGATCGGTGATTCCTAAAGCATAGGCGACTAAAGACCCGCCACCCGAACCCCGCCCTGGCCCAACAGGAATCTTGTGTTCCTTGGCCCAGCCAATAAATTCCATAACGATTAGAAAGTAGCCGGCAAAGCCCATCTGGTCGATCACATTGAGCTCGAAATCCAGGCGTTCATCGTAATCATCACAACTAAACCCCTCGCTGACACCGGTAGCGGCAAGTCGTGCGGCTAAACCCTCACGCGCACGACAATGAAAAAACGCCTGCAACGATTGATTATCAGGCAGCGGATAGTCAGGCAAGTGATACACCCCCAGCGGCACTTCCACCGTGCACTTTTGCGCAATGCTAAGGGTATTGCCCAATGCTTGAGGCAGGTCCGCAAACCGAGTAGCCATGTAGTCCGAAGAAGCGAAATGCTGTTGATCGCTATAGCGGCGACTGCGACGAGGATCATTGAGAGTGCGTCCTTCGTTAATGCAGACTCGTGTTTCATGTGCCTCAAAATCATCACGTTCTGCAAAACAGACATCATTAGTTGCGACAATGCCGACGTTTAACGCGGCGGCAATCTGCACTGCTCGTTGTATTGCCACATCCTCGCCGCTACGCCCTGTGCGCGTGATTTCAATAAAATAGTCATCACCAAACACGTCGACCCAACGCTGCACTCGACGCGTCACTGGCTCTATATCATCCGCCAACATCCCGCGCCACAGATGGCCGCCTATGCCCCCAGACAGCACAAGGAGACCATCGCGCTTCGCAAAAATCTGCGTTTCTGTCAGAGCACCGCGCTCTTCCGCCTGAGTGAAGCTCTCGGAAATAAGCTCGGTTAAGTGGCGGTAACCCTGCAAATGCTTAGCTAACAAGACCACTCTTTCAGCAGGCGCATCGCGGGCATCGCTTGCTTTAACCATCACCTCCGCTCCCAGAATGGGTTTAATACCGGCCGCCAGGCAGTTCTCGTAAAATTTAACGAGCGCAAATAAATTACCGTGATCCGTTAGCGCGACAGCGGGCATGCCAGCTTCGGCGCAGCGCTGCACAAGCTTCTTTACCTTTAAGAGACCGTCGACTAAAGAAAATTCGCTGTGTACATGGAGGTGAACAAAGGGCGCGGCGGCGCTGGGCTGGTGCGGCATAAATGGGTTGCTCCGATAGGCTCCGTTAATCAACAGGCAGCGTTAAATACACCGCGTGCCAACAGACCCTACGTGATGCTTTTGCCATTCTCAAGAAGTCGCCGCACCGGCGCGAAACTTCGCCTGTGTAAACGGCAAGGACCGTGCGTTCCAAGCGCAGCCAAATGCTTGGCAGTCGGGTATCCCTTATGTCCGGCAAAACCGTAGTTTGGGAACTGTTGATCGGCTTCGAGCATGAGATTATCCCGATAAACTTTAGCCACGATCGAAGCCGCACTGATCGCACCCACGCGCTGATCGCCGTTAATAATTGCGGCAGCCGGACAGCCCAACTTAGGTATTTTATTACCATCAATCAGAGCGAGGTCGGGCAGTGCACGCAGACCCGCAACGGCCCGCTGCATAGCCAGATGACTGGCTCGCAAGATATTAAGCTCGTCGATCTCAGCCTCACTCGCCAACCCGATAGCGAAGTCGACGGCGTTGTCGCGTATCGCCTCACTAGCGCGCTCGCGTTGCTTAAGAGTCGTCGCTTTCGAGTCGCGTAGGTGGGCTATCTCAACCGTCTCGGGCAGCACTACAGCGGCGGCGACCACTGGACCGGCTAAAGGCCCGATACCCACCTCATCTACACCGGCAACGCTTAAGTCACGCCACCAAGCCGGGTCCAATGCACCGACTTTTTGGCCGTCCTGTAACCGCGCCAGCAAGTCCTCAAAATCAAGCATCGTGCGCGCTCAAGCTTGTCAACCTAGCAAGGCGTTCTAATAACGCAGCGCCCGCGGCGTCCGCCGCAGACAGGCCCGATTCGCCAAAAGCAAGGGTTTGATAAAGGCCCTGAAAATCCTGGAAATAATCCGGCTCGGCTTGACTCGCGTGCCATTCCTTAAACAACGCTTCGGCCAATGCTTCTGGCGTCGCTGCATCCTGAATAAACTCAGGAACCTTGGGCCGGCCGAGCAGAATATTGGGCAAGGCAAATTGATCTAGCTCGATCAGCCGCCTTGCTAACTGATAATTTAAACTGCCTGTTTTGTAGCTCATCACCAACGGGCGCTGCAGCAAAGCCGCTTCTAGGGTACCGGTGCCTGATTTTACCAGCGCCACGTCCGACGCTTGCAAGCCGCGACTGGCGTTGCCCCGGTAAGGATGAATCCACAGATCCGGATACTGACTTTGACTCGCCGTAACCTCTTGTAAACGCTGATCATTGACACAGGGAATAACAATTTGCGCCGCCTGCGCCATCTTTTGGTTGAACTGTCGCGCCGCCTCGAGGAATGTGGGTAGCATGTATTTGAGCTCACTGGCTCGACTCCCTGGTAATAACGCCAGCACCGGCTGTTCTAGTGATAGACCCAAATCTCGGCGGGCCGCCTCGCGCTCGGCCTGATTTCCCGCATCAGCAGCGATCGAGTTAGTGAGCGGATGCCCAACATAGATCGCTTTGACTGACGTCTGTAGGTACTGTTTTGGCTCAAAGGGATATAAACAAAACAACAGATCGGCACTGGCTGCGACCGTGTATACCCGATTTTTGCGCCAAGCGTAGACAGAAGGACTGACATAATGGGCAGTCAGCACGCCAGCACGCTTGAGTCGTTTTTCCAGCATGAAATTGAAAACGTTAAAGTCTATGCCGACAAAGGCGTCAATTTTGATGTCGACAAAACGTCGCAGCAAACGCCGCTGCAGACCGAGTAATTGAGGCAGTCGCAACAACGGGTCGATAAACCCTTGTACCGAGAGATCTTCCAATTCCGCAAGCGAGGTCAGCCCCCGCTGACACATTTGTTCTCCGCCGACGCCAACGAAAGAGATACCGCCGTAAGCTTCAGCGCGCTTGTGCAAAGCGTCCATGAGACTGGCACCCAGCAAGTCCCCGGATACCTCGCCCGCTAACACGCCAATGGTCAGTGACATGCGGCGCTCACCAGGTTGCGGCCCAGTGTAAAAGCGGGCGTATTGGATCGTGGGACATGAGCTCGACCTGAGGTTTTGCCCATGCAATGCCAACCTCGCGTTGACAACAAATTCGCATTAGCGGCCGTGGTGACTCTGCCGCAGCACAAGCACCGCAATAAAGAAAGTGGCAACCGGGAAGGCCGAAAAAACTGCAACATTGGCAATATAAATCTAGGCACAGACCAATCAGGCGGAAGTACCGCGCCGACGCACCCGCATAATGCCTCGGTCCGAAGTCTCGACGGTACGCGCAAACAAATCGACTTCGGCGTACTGCTCGCGCAATTCGGTGAGTTCGGCAAGCGCATCTTGCGTCCGCAAACCACGGCGAAGTACGATGCGATAGGCTTCTTCTAACGCACGCGACACCTCGGCTGAAAAACCGCGACGGCGCATGCCTTCTTTGTTGAGGCCTACAACCCTCGCTGGATTGCCGCCGACGGTAAGATAGGCGGGAACATCTTTAGTGATAAGACTCAATGCCGCAAGGTGGGAGTAGGCTCCAATTTTTCGATATTGAGCAACGCCCACGGCACCACCGATATTAGCGTAATCGCCGACTTCTACATGACCGGCAAGCAGCGATGCGTTAGCCATGATCACATGATCTCCAACGATGCAATCATGGGCCACGTGAGCATAGGCCATGAACAAACAATGACTGCCCACCTCGGTACGGCCGATACCGCCCTTATCCATGCCACGATGAATGGTCACACCTTCGCGAATAACCGTGTGGTCGCCAACTGTTAACGAACTGTCTTCGCCCTCGTAAGCGAGCGCCGAAGTGTCTTCACCGACGCTGGCAAATTGATAGATTTTGACGCCTGCACCCAACCGCGTCGGACCCTTTATGACAACATGCGACGCAATTTGCGCACCGTCACCAATCTCAACACCCGGCCCAATAACAGTAAACGGCCCTACGCTAACCCCGCTACCCAGACGCACACCCGGGTCTATCACGGCGTTTTCATCAATCATGTTTTTTGCTCCACGACGGTCAGGGAGGCTGAGCAGGCCAACTGGCCATCCACACTCGCTTCGCAATCAAACTTAGCGAAATTCGACTTGCGGGCTTTATAAGTGGCTACTAAATCAAGGCGATCTCCGGGTACAACGGGACGTCTAAACCGTGCTTTGTCGATTCCGGCAAACAGATAGATGCCAGGATTATCCTTTGCTAGATCTCGACCTTGTAACGCCAAAATGCCTGAAATCTGCGCAAGCGCTTCTAAAATCATGACGCCGGGCAATATCGGGCGTTGCGGAAAATGCCCCTGAAAAACCTGTTCGTTGTAGGTGATATTCTTAAAGCCCCGAATCGACTCGTCGGTTACAACATCGGTAATACGGTCTACGAGCAGCATGGGATAGCGATGCGGCAAGTACTCGAGTATCTCTTCGATCATTTTCTGATTCATCGCATCCTCTCCTTATGCGGATCTGATAGTTGGACTATAGAAACCCCAGCCCACAGCTTAATCAGCTACTTAAGCAATCAGCGGGCGAGCGCCTGAGCAAATCAATGAGTCTTTGCCTTTCATCATAAGACCCAAGCCGATGTTTGTTAGTGCAGGCTCAAGATGTCCTGTCGCCATTGAGGTCGATCGTCTCAAGACGCTCATAATCGCTGCCCAAATGCTAAACGCTTTACGCGTTGAGTTAGCGCTGCTCATTCGTCGTTAAGGCGGCGCTCAAGTCGAGTCACTTGCTTTACTAGCTTCGCAAGACGCTTAATGCTCGCCGCGTTACGCATCCACTCGGCGTGGGGTAATGCGGGCAATGACGCTGAATAAGTCCCCGGTGTCGAAATAGATCGTGTCACGGTTGTGCCGACCGAAACCACAACACGATCACAAATTGTTATCGGCCCATCGCCACCAATGCTAACGCGCCCTGCCAAAACGCAATGCTTGCCGACCCGAGTGCTTCCTGCCATGCCCGACGAGCCGCAGATCACTGTGTGCGCGCCAACCCGGGAATTATGGCCAATTTGGACCAGATTATCGATTTTCACACCGGTCTCAATCACCGTGTCGGTCAAAGCACCCCGGTCCACCGCAGAGCCTGCGCCAATACTGACGCGATCGCCAATAGTCACGCCGCCCAACTGCGCGATCTCATGCAAGTGCCCGTTCTCATCTGGCGCCCAGCCAAAACCATCTGCACCGATAACGGCAGCACTATGAATAATGCTCTCAGCGCCGATCTTTACATCGTCGTAGACCGCAACCTGACTCATAAGACAGGTTCCTTCTTGAATATTGCAGCGATCGCCAACAACTGTATTCGCACGGATTTGCACGCGAGCCGCCACTACGGTGTCGGCACCAACGACAACACCTGGACCAATACAGGCTGAAGCGTCGATGGTGGCGCTTGGGTGAACAACCGCCGAGTCATGTATACCTGCTTCTAAGCATCGAGGCTGACGGAAGAGTTGAGTTGCTTTGGCATAGGCGACATAGGGATTGTCTACTTGCAGGGCTATGCCTGGACAAGATCCGACATCGCGTTCCGCGCAAATAACGGCCGTCGCCTGGGACTCGGCCAACAAAG
Source organism: Gammaproteobacteria bacterium UBA6968 (assembly GCA_002450255.1). Taxonomy (GTDB): domain Bacteria; phylum Pseudomonadota; class Gammaproteobacteria; order Pseudomonadales; family Azotimanducaceae; genus UBA4421. The sequence continues at coordinate 8,899 of DJYW01000034.1, read as the reverse complement.
GTCGGAATTTAACACTTGAAAGGTGGCTTATTTGGCCGGGACCGGCCTCGTCCAAACTGGCGAGGCCGGTGATTTCTACGGCAGCAATGTTGACTGAAGAGGGTGCGACGATTGCGGCACCGATAGCAGTAGCGAGTTCAGTAAGGCGAATTGGTGATGTCATAAAACCCAGTCCGCCCTTACATTACCCGGGCCGTACTAAACTTGCGTAGATTACTTACTGCGCCTGCTCATTCATTTTTTCCGTCACGCGACGGGTGATATCGTGCTTAGGGTTAACATAAATCGCCGTACCTGGTGCCATAATCACGTCAAGTTGGTCGATTTGCACAATCTCATCAACAACTGCGCGATATTTGGGTTCAAGCTGCGCGATGATCTCTGTGCGCATATCCTGCGCCCGCTTCTGCAGCTTCTGTCCATTGAACTGAAAGTCTGCGGTCATCTCTTCCACGTCTGCGGCCATTTTACGCTTTTCCGCATCGCTCAAAATTTCACCGTCTGTTTGCATCTTCTTTTGCTGAGCTTCAATTTTTTCGCGCAAAGTTCGTAGCTCATTTTGCTCTGTTTCTAATTCCTTGTTGGCCGCTTCACCCAGCATCTTTGCTTCTTCGGTTCCCAGAATAGCTATTTCAGGATTCAGAAACGCGACTTTCAGTTCTGCGCTCACGGCTTGTGTCATACACATCAGTAGCACTGCTAATGTCATAGAGATCTTTTTGATCATTGTCCTTTCCTTTTGGTCAACCGTGACAGGTCTTGGGGCGCGCATTCTAACCTAACCAAGCGTTAACGCCATAGCGCCCAGCCACTTAAAGTATCTATAAAATTAGAGGCCATGCCCGG
>DJYW01000034.1:5107-7694 GCA_002450255.1 Gammaproteobacteria bacterium UBA6968 | reverse complement strand
TCAATGACTGCCCGGTTCAATGACTGCTCGCCTAATCGCTATAGAGTTCTGCCCAACTCAAACTGGAACACTTCCTTTTCATCAAAAGACTGTGTATTGAAAGGTTGCGCAATGCTAAAGGTGAGCGGTCCCATGCCGCTCAACCAACTGAGACCGAATCCGACCGAATACCGCATGTTGTCCGGACTCAAGCCAAAGCAGTTAATACTCACATCGGGGCAGTTGGTATTGAACACGTTCCCGGCATCGACAAATATTGCGGGTCTAAACTGCCGATTATCTTCCACGAAGGGCAGCGGGAAGATCAATTCAGCGCTGGTCTCTATCAACAGGTTGCCGCCAAACGGCTCGCCGTCGCGGTCTCTAAAGTAAACTGGGTTACCATCACTATCCAAGGGGGGGGTGCTGCGAGGGCCTAACGTAGAATTTTCGAATCCGCGGATTGAGCCAAATCCACCAGCATAGAAGTGTTCATAAAATGGCAGTCCGATGGTACTGCCGTAACCATCACCGTAACCTAACTCACCACGCAGTCGCAGCGTAAAGGTAGATGTGAGGGGGAAATAGCGCTCGCCGTTATAAACCAACCGAAAGAACTGCAAATCACTACCTGGCACGGCCAGTTCGAAGGAAAGCGACTGAGAATTGCCGCGATCTGCAAAAACACCGCGATTCAACGTCGATCGGCTCCAAGAGAAATTCACTTTGAAATTCGAGGAAGAGTCGCCGTTCTTCTCAATGAATTCCGAAATCTCCTGCGCGGCGTAATATCCCTCGGTGATCTTCGTGGACTCACCCATGAAACCGAAACTTAGGCGCTGTGTTTCGCCAATAGGGAATCCAAAGTTCATTCCCAGACCACCGGCATCTGTGCTGTAGCGGGCGATGTTGCGGGCGTCATAATCCAACCTTCGCAAAAACCCGGTAAATCCTCGACTAATGCCGTCGAGGGTATAGTAGGGGTCGAAGTAATTCAGATTAATCGACTTCTGAAAATCGGAAAGGCTTACGCCAAGGTTAAGGCTGTTGCCGGTACCCTGTAGATTCGACTGCTGATAGTTGCCGCCGACTATTAGTCCGTAACCCTGAGAATAAGCCAAGGTGCCCGAAATTGATCCGGAGGGTTGTTCTTCAACCGAGAAGTTCACATCTACCTGATCATCGGTCCCAGCGACCTGCGGGGTATCCACCTCCACGCCTTTAAAATAGCCAAGCCGCTCCAGGCGAATCTTGGTCAAATCGATCTGCGATGTAGAGGCCCAGCCTCCTTCCATTTGGCGTGACTCGCGCCGCATGACCTCATCCTGAGTGAGCTCATTGCCGGAAAAGGAGATGCGGCGAACGTACGCGCGTTTGCCAGAATCGACAAAAAACTCGACATCAACAGTCTTATCGTCATTTAGCTTGGGGACACCACTCGCAGTGGCAAAGGTAAAACCACCATTGCCCAAAGCACCGGTTAAACGCTCTTCAGATGCAGTCAGCAATGCCTGCGAGAATGTCTGGCCTTCTTCAACGATGATCAAACGCCGCAAATCGTCTGCTTCAACATCCCCTAGCTCGCCAACCAAGTTGACCTTATTGATTGTATAAACATCGCCTTCCGCTACGGCCATGGTGATATAGACCTGCTGACGATCCGGGGTGATGCTGACCTGCGTCGATTTGATATTAAAGTCAGCATAGCCCCGGTTTTTGTAAAACGCTTCCAGCGTTTCCAAATCTCCGGACAGTTTTTCACGTGAGTATTTGTCATCATTTTTATAAAACGAAGTCAGGCTCGGGTGACGCAGTTCTAACTGGCCAAGCAAGTCCTCCATTTCAAAGGCTTTTAAGCCAACAATGTTGATGTGCTTGATGCCAGAACTCTTCCCTTCTTCGATAATGATTTTTATATTAACCCGGTTACGCGGCAGCTCTTCGACATCGGTTTCAATGCCGGCCCCGTAACGGCCCTGCGCAACATACTGGCGCTCCAACTCCAGCCCCAATCGTTCTAGTGTGACCTGTTTGAAAATCTCGCCTTCTTTCAGACCCTGATCGCCAAGGCCCTGCAGTAATGCTTCGGTCTTGATGGCTTTATTGCCTTCTATCTCAATCGCTTCAATCGCTGGTCGCTCGCTCAGGCTGATGATCAAGACCCCGTTGTCGCGAGCTATTTCAATGTCTTTGAAGTAGCCGGAGGCAAACAACAGGCGCGTTATTTGGCGCACAGAGAGCACATCGAGTCGGTCACCGACTCCGATTGGAATGAGATTGAACACCGTACCTGCCGAAACCCTTTGCAGCCCCTGCAGTCGAATATCGTCTACGATAAAGCTGACATCGGTTTGCGTCGCCGCGACCTGATCTAGCGGGTTAGTCGTCCCAGTGCTCGCCGCAGTGACAGCTTGGGCCGAGAGGCTCAATGCGCTAACAACGAGCGTCGTTCTAAAACAGACACGTCGTAGCCAACCGAATCCAAATCCAATCTTTTTCATACTGCCTCTACTTGACCACCATAATTTGCGCCCAAAATGCGCGCTTAACGCTGCGCGGAGAATGCTGACGTCACCCCGCCTGACCTTGCTGCCCTCTTCTTGCCGCC
>DJYW01000034.1:0-4763 GCA_002450255.1 Gammaproteobacteria bacterium UBA6968 | reverse complement strand
TCTTCTTGCCGCCCCCTTCTCACGGCCAATCGTCTGGGGCTCACGGCATGGCACCTAAATCACTTGGTCCATTTGCGCGGCATTGCTTAAATCGTAAGGCTTGCCTTGTGATGCTTATCTCGTATCTACCGAGCCAGCGCCTTTCTTTGTTAGGTCTGCGTAGCGATTCTAGCCCACCCAATTTGCGCTATATGCGCCACGCTCGAGACTAGTTTTGAGCCTTGCCCCAAACTGACTACAAGAGTAGCGAGAGGGCTGACAACAAGACTAAACCCGCACTTGTATAAATCAGCTGTCTAAATTACAGCAGGCGCCCGATATCATTGTAGGTTACCGCGATGAACGCGACACCGATCAGCGCAAGCCCCACCTGTAGGGCCGCGCTCTGGAATTTCTCGGACAACGGCTTGCCGCGCAATATTTCGATGAAGGTCATTAATATGTGGCCCCCATCCAGCACTGGCACTGGCAGCAGATTGACTACGCCGAGACTAATGCTTAGCAATGCCATAATCGTGAAAAACATATAGGCCCCGTTCTTCACCGACTCTCCAGCAACTTGAACAATACCAACCGGCCCCATCATGTTTTTCGGCGAAATGAGTCCGACAACCATTTTTTTCATCATTGACAGAGTCATTGAGGTTTTGTCCCAGGTTTCTTCACAACCCCGCAACAAAGCATCAAACAAGCCATAGCGCACTTCTGTTAACAGAGGCGCCACACCAAGAAATCCGGTTGTACCTTCACTACCCTGACGTTCGCCAATGGCGACACGCAGCGCCACTAGGCGACCCTCGCGCAGCAGCTCCATTTGCAGATTGCGCCTGGGATTCTGCTCTATGGTTTTTACCCAAGCTCCCCAACTGTCGATCTGCTCGCCCTCTACCGATTGAATCCAATCGCCGGGCTGCAAACCGGACCGAGCCGCTGGAGAATCAGGACTGACTGTCCCAACGACGCTTAACACGCTTGGTGTGATTCCGAGCGACGCCAATAACGCGGGCTCTTCCTCCCCTTTATGCCATTGTTGAATCGGCAAGCGAAGCGTCGCCGTGCGCGTATCATCGAGTGGGATTAAGGACAGTTCCAAGTGACCGCTATCCCCTAGGCGTCCGCTTAATCGCATGACGATATCAGACCAACTGCTCACACTATCGCCATCAATACCGACTACCTGTGCTGGCTGATTCCAGCCCTGTATTGCCAATAGCGTATCGGCTTTAGGTGCCGCAGTTACAGGTGCCAACTGCTGACTCCCGACGGCGAACAACCCCCAGTAAATAAGGATCGCGAACAAGAAATTGGCCGCCGGGCCGGCAGCGGCGATAGCGATACGCCAATAGGGCGTTAACTCTGCATGACTCAACAGCGGTCTGTCGGATGACACTTCTGCATTACTGGCATCATCAGCGTCATCATTATTACGAGCATCATTTACGCCATCATTCTCCCCAAGCATGCTCACATAGCCGCCCAAGGGGATGACAGCAACGACAAACTCGGTTCCGCGACGGTCACGCCACTGAATCAGCGGCCGTCCAAACCCAATTGAAAAACGAACGACATGCACACCAGACCAGCGCGCCACGAGGAAATGTCCAAACTCGTGAACAGTAACCAGCGCGCCAAGCAACGCAACAAATCCCAGCGGATAATAAAGAATGTCCATTAAGTCAGTACCCATGCAGCAAGCGGAGATGTCATTAACAGCGAATCAATGCGGTCGAGAATGCCACCGTGACCGGGCAGCAGCCTACCAGAATCTTTGATCCCAGTTGCACGCTTGATCAAGCTTTCGAACAGATCACCTAAAATAGCTAAACCGATCAGTAAAATGATCAAAACCGCAGCAAACGTCGGCTGGATCTGCAGCAGCCACACCGCTCCGGTCAAGCCCAGACTCAGCGCCAACACACCACCTCCAAGCGCCCCTTCCCAGGTTTTACCAGGCGACAGCGCCGGAGCAAGCCGGTGGCTGCCTAATGCACGACCGGCGAAGTACGCGCCGACATCGGTTGCCGCGGTTATAACGATCAGCCAATACAACAAGATAACGCCTGCCTCGGTATTGCGTATCGATACCACACTAAACACAACGCCAAGCAAGACTATATAGCCGGCTAATCCTAGTAATATCGGCTGCCGCACTAGCGCTGCACCCTTAGGGTAAAACCCCATAAGAATCAACGCGATCAACCAATAACCGAGCAGACCAAGATATACACCGTCCGACCAAACGCCACCGGCAAGCACAATCCAAGCAAAAATCAGAAAGCCGAGCACATAAACCGTTTTCGCCAGAACACTTTGCAAGCGCATGAACCCAGCCCACTCATACGTTGCTAAAGCCGCGATTAAGGTGACAACTGTGGCAAATACCGGACCGGTTAAGAAGTAGATAATCGACCCGACCGCCAGTACGATGGCGAGCGAGGTAAGGATGCGTTGCAGCAACATATTGATAGAAGCTAGCTAGCCGCGCCGTCCGTAGCGACGACTACGTCGTGCAAAATCATCGACCGCACTGGTGAGATTCGCTTTATCAAAGTCTGGCCAGAAGGCTTCAGTGAAGTACATCTCGGTATAGGCTAGATCCCACAGCATGAAGTTGCTTACCCGGTACTCGCCGCCAGTTCGAATCAATAAATCCGGCGCGGGTAATTCGCCCAATGACATCTGCGATTGGAATGTTTTTTCGTCAATATCTTCAACGGCAAGCTCGCCGGAACGTACTTTCTGAGCGAGCGATTTAGCCGTTTCAACGATGTCCCAACGACCGCCAAAGTTTACCGCAATAGTAAGATGCAGGGCATCGTTTGCAGCAGTTTCCCGCTCGCTCTCAGCCATGGTCTTTTGAATGTCTTCGGGTAATCGAGAGCGATCACCAATGACACGGAGTTTTATGCCGTTTTCCTTCAAAGTCCGGGTCTCCACGCGCACAAAATGACGAATCAAATCCATCAAAAGGCGGACTTCCGGTAGCGGTCGGTGCCAGTTTTCGGTGCTAAATGCGAACACGGTTAGGTGCCGAATACCCAAGTCCAAGCAAGCCTGGGAAATATCTTTTAGGTTGTTCGCGCCAGCGCGGTGCCCGGCGAAACCCGATAGGTTATTGCGCTTCGCCCAGCGATGATTGCCGTCCATGATTATCAGCACATGTTCGGGAACGCAGTCCCCGGAAGGGGGCGCGTTCGCTTCAACCTCTGTCCAAGGCATTTCTTCAGGCGACACTTTGCTGCGCTCAGTCACTACTTTTTCTCTGTCGGCCATCGATTCGCACGGCTGTTTTGTTGTCGATTCTGCCACTCAAGAGCGTTATCCACCTAACAGTCTAAATTTCCAGCAACTCACTCTCTTTTTTGGCTAGCGTGTCGTCCACGAGCGCGACATGCTTATCTGTCAATCCCTGTGCGCGCTCTTCACCCTTTCGCGCGTCATCCTCTGCCGCTTCCTTTTCTTTCACTAACTCGCGGATATCTGCAATCGCGTCACGACGAACGTTACGGATTGCCACTCGGCTATTTTCCGCTTCAGCTTTCGCCTGGCGTGCCAAATCTCTGCGATTCTCCTCGGTCAGCGGCGGCAACGGCACGCGAATGATATCGCCGCTGCCAACGGGAGTTATGCCGATATCACTCTTTAAAATAGCTTTTTCGATTTCCGGAAGCAGCGGTTTTTCCCAAGGTGAAATAACCAGAGTTCGTGCATCCTCTACCGAAACGGAAGCCACCTGATTCAACGGCGTTGGCGATCCGTAATACGGGACCGTAATGCCATCCAGCAACGCTGGATTAGCACGCCCGGTGCGAATCTTGGTAAGCGCACCTTTTAATGCATCAACGGTCTTACCCATACGTTCGCCGGCGTCTTCTAAGATTTCGTCTATCACTTTCGTATCCCAAACATATCGATTAGAGGTTAGACGGCGGGTCGCGTAAAGCCGTTTATTGCTAAGGGTCGCTGCCAATCTAGCGGCTTACATCGTCTAAGGCGGTAAGCCTACCTCGACTAAAAGAATATTGTGAGCGTATTTCCGCTTATCCCGCCAACCCGACACAAATGCGTCTAACTGGGACACAGTCACCTTTTTTTAGAACGAGACACAAGGCTTAAGAGGCGGTCACTCTGGTGCCAACCACTTCACCATTCGCCAAGCTGACTAAAGCGCCTTGCTGACTCGCTCGAAACACCACCAGCGGCATAGCGTTCTCGCTGCACAGCGTAATTGCCGTCAAGTCCATCACCCCTAATTTGCGATTCAGCACTTCGTCATAGGTGATTTCGCTGAACTTTTTAGCGTTTGGATTCTTGCGTGGATCATCGTCATAAATGCCGTCGACATTGGTCCCTTTCAAGACGCTATCGACTTGCAGTTCGATACCGCGCAAACAGGCTGCGGTATCCGTCGTAAAGTAAGGATTGCCTGTGCCCCCTACCAAAATCACCACGCTGCCGCCGGCTAGCGCATCCAGCGCCTCGTCGCGGTTATAACCGTTGACGACACCTGCGAGGGCGATAGAACTGAAGAGGGTATTTTGAATTCCGAATTGACGCAGAAAGTCCGCCAAAGCGAGGCCATTCATAACCGTTGCGAGCATTCCCATCCGGTCGCCAGCAACGCGATCCATCCCCGCTTTCGCTAAAGCCGCACCGCGAAAAAGGTTACCGCCACCCAGCACCACGGCAATCTGCAATCCTGCGCGAACACCTGCAATAATTTCGTCGCAATACGCGGCCACTACTTTTGGGTCCACGCCAGC
>DJYW01000039.1 GCA_002450255.1 Gammaproteobacteria bacterium UBA6968 | reverse complement strand
AGTATCGTACATAGCGATAAGTACCTGGGTGGCTGGGACCGCCATGCCGACCAAGATGAGGGTCGGTATGATCGTCCATAAAAGTTCTAGCTTTGTGTTTTCATGAAAGTGCGCAGGCACTGCCCCTTTTGACTTTCGATGCGCGTACACTGAATAGAACAGCACGCCAAAGACCACTATTCCGATCAAGACGCAAATTCCTAAAATCTGCATATGCAGGTCGTATACCTGGTTGCTAATCTCCGTGACGCCTTTTCTCATATTGAGCTCGTCTGCGGCGACTATTCCAGACACCAACACGCCAGCGGTTAGTGCGAGTGTTTTCAGAGTTTTTTGCATCATGTTTGTCTCTTCGTCTATCTGAGTGCTCGGAGCCTACATGCTCCAAGCGTACCGGATTACTTTGTCGTTTTAGATCGTTGCTGCCTAATTGCTAGCGTTAAATCGGTAGCCAAGATCAGTTTGCCGCCTCACCTAAGCGTTTTGGTCAACTTGATATGGTGGCTGAGCGCTTTATATCAACTAAAAGTGCATGGGACATAACGCTCTACAATTCACGACGCGTAATCCCAAAATTTATTGCCGGGCAAAATGTGCCATGCTTTCAATCTGCTTCCGACGCGTCGCCCCAACGTTACCAAGCAACGCGGACCCGCTCAGACTCAAATACCAGCTGTTAGCTCGCCTTCGGCTGGATCTTGTTTTAGTTTATATCGTTATTTTTATGTTGCTGAATGCCAGTGCATTCACTTTTTGCAATTTGCAATTTGTGTCCATCCCTAAACACAAATTGCTTTCGACTCTTTTTGCGCTTTCCTGCGCTTCTTTTTCTATGAGTGCTCCTCAACAGGCACTCGATCTATCTATCTATCCTACCTGAGTCTTGTACCGAACTTTTTCGGTCTCTCTTCGCCGCGGCCTTGTGCCAATAAGTTAGCCAACTACTGCCGGAACCTGTAGGTGACTCATCTGCAAACGCTGCGACCGTTTTCTCAGGCTTTTATGCTGGCTAATCGCTTTTGCGCATACAGGTATATTAAATGATTTTCCGGTTTGCATTGTTTTGTTTAATCGGATCGCGATTGAGCGGTGCGTGAACCTCTGCGCCGACTCTACCGTGTGGTGATCTAATTTCACATTACAATGCGAACCCTTACCATTGCTGCTTCTACGCATACGTTTCAGCACGTAGATTCGCGTCGCCACTCTTGCCGAGCGTTTCTTGTCGTCCTCGCCAAATTACGCCATACGCGCTACGCAAGGCTTTTCGTTGGTTGGAGGGTTCGGTCTGCAGGATCGCTGGGCTATGTCGCTTAACAAATGCTTTTTTGATTAATAAAACGTGTTTGTTCAGCGCTACTTCGGCAGCCGCGAGCCCGCATTATAACAGTAGACTTTAGGAGAGCAATACGAACTTTCCAAGAAGCCAAGATTTTAATAGCTTGATTTGCCCGATTAAAAATCGCTTCGAAAAAAGTCTGCGTTTGAAGATGGACACCAGTAATGAACACCTGCAAAAAAGCTTTGAAGTCGCCTGGATGAAATGTGGCCGTAACATCGCCGGATTTTTAGAGATAACCCACTTTCGTCCGTCTATAACTTAACAGCGTTTGCCTGGGTTCCTTAACTCAATTTCCTATCTTCACTTGCTCGCGCCTGCCTTTTTGTTGGCTCCTTGTGCGCGACTAAGTCTTAGGCCAATTGCGCTAACGCTATTTGGGATCCATGATTTTCACCGGACTAACCGTCGTGGCATCGGCTTTGCTTTTCTCAAAGCGCGCTCTAGGCAAGCCCATTGTGGGATCAACCTGCTCCAAAGTCTCACTATAACCGCAAGCAACGCAGCGCCTTTCGACCTCTTCGACACCGTCTTCAATAGTGATTGTGCGCACCTGCATTCTGTCCACTTCCCGACATTGTGGACAAACGGCTCCGGCGATAAAGCGTGGTGTCGAACTCATAATGCTGGCCTTCTCGATCTGGGTAAATTTTTATTATGTCGCCACCAACTCCGCGCGAAGCTCTTGATAAGCTGGCTCCGTCAACGGCATCTTATTGCGCCAGATTTGAAAGCTCTCCGCCGCTTGTTCGACCAGCATACCCAACCCATCCTCGCTTTGCGAAGCGCCGGAACGTGCTGCCCAACGCGCAAAAGCGGCACCGCCTGCGTAGCTGAGGTCATAACAAAATGCTTGCTGAATCGCTCCAACCGGCCATTCCACCGTCGCACCAGCAAGTCCTATAGCGGTCGCGTTAATAACCAAATCAAAGGGTTGTTGCAGCGCGCCAGCCTCAGCAATCTGTAAATGACACCCTTCGGCGTGTGGTTGAAATCGTTTCACAAGATCCTGAGCCGCAGCAGTCGTTCGATTGCTAATCGCCAGGACAGAGGGTTGGCACGCGAGTAACGGCAACATAAGTCCTCTAGCCGCGCCTCCGGCGCCAAGCATTAAGACACGGTTACCGGCAACTGAGAATCTATGGCGTTGGGTGAGATCTCGGACAAAGCCGACGCCGTCGGTATTCGTGCCCACCAGCTTCCCGTGGCGGTAATACAAGGTGTTCACCGCTTCAGCAACCCGTCCAGCCTGGTCAAGTTCGTCCGCCAATTGGAATGCCGCGACCTTATGCGGCACCGTGATGTTTAGTCCCTTGCCACCCAAACTGAAAAAGCGCCGAACATAGGCTGCAAAGGCTTTAGGATCCACATCGGCACGAGTGTAGGTCACCGCTTCTTGAGTTTGCTCTGCAAACGTTTGATGTATCTTTGGCGAAAGTGAGTGACGAATCGGGTGACCAATCACCTGATAGCGATCGCCTTGAATTGCAGCCCTCACTGATTTGTGCCGGCCGTCGGTGTTTCACGCAGCACGGCTCCACCAGGCGTGAGAATTTGACTGGGCCCCAGCGCAGCGCCCACCTGTCCGGGCAATACCCAGTCCACCGCGTGTCCGAACTGATCCAACGCGTCAGCATAAGTCGTGATGGCGGATTCGCCGGAACGATTCAGGGAAGTCGACACCAGGCAGCCTCCTACTGTTTTGCAAAGCGTTCTTGCTTGTAAGTGATCGGGCACTCGACAGCCAAGAGTCGGGCGGCCACCGGTAACCAAGCCTGGATAGCGCGTATCCGGCAAGATCCACGTTACGTGTCCAGGCCAGGAGGCGATCACTTCTGCTTTTTGGGTCTCGCCGAGACCGTCCAACTGGCATTGAAACGAATTGCTGTCGGCGCCGATAACAAGTAATCCTTTAGCAGGATCGCGGTCTTTTAGCTGCAGGATGCGGTTGACCGCATACAAATCGAACGGGGCACACGCCAAACCCCAAACTCCCTCGGTGGCGTGCGCGATCACACCCCCGCTGCTAATGACCTGAGCCGCTTTGGCAATGTTGGCGGCGTCCGCTTCGAGAACCAAAATTAACCTAAAGCAGCGCTACAGCGAGTTTTGTACCGATTCATTCTGAGCCGCGACTTTGTCTCGCGAGGTTGCTCGGTCGGTTTGCAGTGCGGTCGCTACTTCCGAATTTGCCAGGGCGATCATTTGACCGGCCAAGTAACCCGCGTTCTTCGCACCCGCTGAACCGACAGCCACAGTTGCGACGGGTATACCGCCCGGCATTTGGACAGTGGATAATAAAGCATCGAACCCTTGCAACGGGCCGCTATTTATTGGAATACCAATAACAGGTTTGACGGTTTGTGCCGCAACGGCACCAGCCAAGTGCGCAGCCATGCCGGCTGCACAGATAAAGACTTGGCAACCACGTTGTTCCGCATCCTGTACATAAGTCTGTGTTGCTTCGGGCGTTCGATGCGCACTGGTGACTCGCACCTCGAACTTCACACCAAGCTGCTTAAGCACCGTTGTCGCGCCTTGTACAACCGGCCAATCTGACTCTGATCCCATGAGAATAGCGACCCAAGCCATGTGGAGCTCCTTTGATGTTTAATTTTATGAAGCGCGAATATACCCTTCTGCGAATCGAGTCACAAACCCCGCTAACTCAAGTTCGATCACCAGCACGCTGAGTTCCTGCGGCGGTAACGCCGATATAAAGATCAGCTCATCGAGACTCTGTGGTTCGGCGTTCATGACATCCAATAATGCTGCCGCTTCCGGCCCACATTGCTGATAACAAGCTGATCGTTGGGCCGTTAACTCCATTCCGATTACTTGCTCACCGCGTTCGGTGCCGCTTTGTGCCCAACCCGGCGGACTGAGTTCGTGCAAAACATCATCGGCATTCAAAACTAAGCCAGCACCCTGTTGGATCAGGCGATGGCATCCAGCCGAGGTTTCGCTGCGCGGCGACCCTGGAAAAGCCAACACATCGCGGCCTTGCTCCAATGCCAGACGCGCGGTAATCAATGACCCACTGTGCACGCCAGCCTCGACCAGCACCACCGCGTCGGCTGAACCGCTAATGATGCGATTACGCTCAGGAAAATGATGTTTTAAAGGCGCTGCAGCATGAGGAAACTCGGAAATTATCAAACCATCCTGATCACAAATTTGCTGGGCCAAACGACGATGCTCACTCGGATAAACATTGCCAAGACCAGAACCCAGGACAGCGACAGTGGGAAAACGCCCCGCCTGCAGGGCGCCGCGATGGGCTGCGCCATCAATGCCTCGCGCCAAACCACTCACCGTGACCACGTTTGCAAAAGCTAGATCGCGTGCTAGGTCGAAAGCAATTTCGATCCCAGTGCGCGTAGCCCGACGTGCACCAACCACTGCCACGGTGTATTTGCGCCACGCCGCGAGAGAGCCTTGGCAGAACAAAACCAAAGGAGGATCTGGTATCTGTCGCAGCAGGTGAGGATATTCGGGATCGAAAATGCTTATCGCCATGATCTCAGACGTTTCAGCCGACTGTTCATAGCGATGGCCACGCGCAGGTTTGCGGATCGCCTGATGCGACCAAGCGATGAATTCCGAGAGATCCGAGAGATCCGAAGTACTTAATCCGTGAGTCGTATCAGCATCTCTACTCGCCGCTCGGTTGCCGTCAGGGTCAAAACCGCGAGGCATATTCGCTAACATCCGCGCAGTGATCTGTTTGCGTGCCAGCCGGTCTAACAACTTACATAACAGTAGGGCTGATTGGCTGGCCATTGCTCGCAAATTTTCCAACGAATGGCCGACAAGACTAGCGCACCGACTCGTCTGCCGCATGAGTAGCTACCGAGTCCATTGTAAGCCCAAAGCATCTGGGACTTACCGTAATCAACTCGCAACTGACAGGTTCACCTCGCTACTAGCCGGGTTATACTGGTGCCATCAATGCTTTAAAGAAAACAATGGCTTTACTCAACATTCTTCATCATCCAGATCCTCGTCTGCGAACAGTGGCTGAGCCCGTCACAATATTCGATGCCGCCTTGCAGCAATTCGCCGAGGACATGCTCGAAACCATGTATGCTGCGCCTGGCATCGGGCTCGCCGCTACGCAGGTGAACGTGCATAAAAAGGTAATTGTCATCGACGTAAGTGAAGAAAAAGATACGCCTTATGTCTTTGTTAACCCAACACTGGCACTGTTTGGCGAAAAAATCGCCGGCGAAGAAGGCTGCTTGTCAGTACCAGACTACTTTGATTCAGTTCTGCGGTCAGAGCGGGTAAAGGTCTCTGCGGTAAACACGCAGGGTGAAGCTTTTACCATGGAAGCAGAAGGGCTGTTGAGCATTTGTATCCAACACGAATGTGATCACCTAGCAGGAAGACTCTTCGTCGACTACCTATCTACCCTCAAACGCAATCGCATTACCAAGAAATTGCGTCAGGCAGGCGCGTGACCAACGTTGTTTTTGCCGGTAGCCCGGCCTTTGCAGCAGAAATCTTAAGCCAGCTGTGTGACAGTCCCTTCGCACCGACTCTAGTGTTAACACAGCCCGACCGGCCCAGGGGTAGGGGTCGTAAAGTGGCTCCTAATGCAGTCAAGCAATTGGCACAAGCGAAAGAAATTCCGACCTGGCAACCGCAGACACTCAGAGATCCAGTAGCTGCAGAACGGCTTAAAGAGGCCGCACCAGATGTCATGGTTGTAGCGGCGTATGGGCTGATTTTGCCGGAAGCCATCCTGAGCGTGCCGCGTTATGGCTGCATTAATGTGCACGCATCACTGTTACCGCGCTGGCGCGGCGCAGCACCTATCGAGAGGGCAATCATGGCCGGCGATAGCGAAACGGGCGTCGCCATTATGCAAATGGAAGCCGGCCTGGATACGGGGCCGGTTTTTCGCGAGGCGCGGCTGCCCATTAGCGCGACCACCACCGCACCGGTGCTGGAGAGCGCACTTGCTGAATTGGGCGGTAAGCTCGTGCAGAAAGTTTTGGCTGACCTGCCCGTAGAGCCGACACCTCAGTCCACCGACGGCGTTACGTATGCCCATAAGCTGACCCGAGCTGATCGAGACATCGATTGGCAAAATGCGGCGCCATCGTTGGCATTGCAGGTGCGCGGCTTAGCTGACCGCATGCCCGTTATCGTAGCTTCTGAGCAAGTCACAATGCAGATTTTAGAAGCGGTCGCAGAACCGGGAGCAACGGGCACAACAGTCACACCCGGCACTCTTATTAGTGCTGCTAGGGATGGCTTGCGATTTCAATGTGGCGAAGGTGTTTTGGTGGTGACGGCGCTTAAAATCAGCAAGGGTAAAGGGCAAGTGATGACGGCTGCTGCAGCCCTGAACGGCTATGCCTCATTATTTCAATCCGGCAGCGAATTTGGCAGCGTCCAACGTGAAGACTAGCGTGAAGAAAGGCGCGACAATGCACTCTCCCTTTGGTGATCGCGCGCGCGCGACACCCCTGCTGATCACGCCGAGCAGTCGACCGATGCAAGCGCGCGTGCATCGCTTTCGATAACAAAATGCCGTCGACCAAGCCCTCTACTAATATCCGCGCACAAGTCGTTCATGGCTTACAGCAAATCACCGAGCAAGGCCGTACCCTAGATTGGCTGCTGGAACATCGATCGAATTGGTGTGAAACACCGCTGCAGCGTGAACTGTTGTATGGATGCGCTCGTCACTATGACGCATTGGCGGCGACGATAGACACCTATTTGAAGAAGCCGTTTAAGCCAAAAGACCAAGATATCTATGCTTTAATGATAGTGGGCGCTTACCAGTTGATCTTCATGAAAACGCCGAGCTATGCGGCAATCAACGAAACAGTCAATGCAGCGCGCGTCTTATCGAAGCCCTGGGCCAAAGGGTTAGTGAACGCTGTTTTACGCCAGATTGACCGGTCAATACAAACGGACGAACTTGTAACAAGCGGCATTGAATGGGCAGCTTTGTGTCATCCCACTTGGCTGTCGCAAAAGATACAAACGCAATATCCGCAACGCTGGCAGGCTGTGCTGCTCGCGAACAACAGCCGGGCGCCAATGACCTTGAGAATCAATACCCCACGCTGTTCCATAGCGGCATATTGTGCAATGCTCGATGCAGCTGGGATGCGCTATCAAACCACTTCATTAGACGAGACCGTTACTTTGGACCAACCGCTACCGGCCGAGGATTTGCCCGGTTGGGGCGAGGGCTACGTCAGCGTGCAGGATCTCGGCACTCAATTCGCTGCTCACTTGCTTTGCCAACACTTGGCTGAGCAATCGACCACCGCAGTGGCCTCGGAACCTGGCGTGCCGAGTGATGGCACCGCGGCCGGCATATCTGAAAACCCGAAATCAGAGCCGCTGCGCATTTTAGATGCTTGCACAGCGCCAGGAGGAAAGCTCTTTCACCTGCACGAGCGTCTCCTCGCTAAGGGCACAGTCCACGAGATCGTTGCGGTCGATGCAATACAAAAGCGTTTGGATGCCACCGAGACAATTGGTAAGCGACTGCAACACTTCAATAGCCCAGAAAATGCTGACTCTAGCGGCAACGACCTAGTCGGCAATATCGCGAAAAATAGCGACCTGACTAAAGTGGGTTCTGCACAAACTATGCTTACCATCAGCCCGCTTCAATTGATCTGTGGCGATGCCAGTCAAGACACTTTAACGGCTGGCGGCGAGTTTGACGCGATTTTGTTGGATGCGCCCTGTTCAGGCAGCGGTACGCTGCGCCGTCATCCAGACATGCGCTTGCTGATGCAACCCGAGCAATTGACCGCTCATACCGAATTACAGGCAGCTATGTTGCGCAATTTGTGGCAACAACTCAAACCAGGGGGTACGCTTCTTTACGTCACTTGTTCAATATTTGCTGAGGAGAATGACGCGGTGATTGAACAATTCATGGCAGAAAACAGTACCGCGTGCGGGCTGTCCTGCGCACTCCCGCATGGAGAAGCGACTCATCTCGGCTGGCAAATTTTGCCAAGCCTTAATGGCCCAGACGGCCTCTACTTCTGCGCTCTTTATAAGACAACCCAGCAATGAAGATATTGATCCTCGGCGCCGGACAGGTGGGCGGTACGCTAGCCGAAAATCTTGCAAAAGAAGATTTCGACATCACCCTCGTAGATGAGGACCCAGTCCGCCTGCAAGAACTGGCCAGTCGTCTCGACATTCAGACTGTAGAGGGTTTTGCGTCGCATCCTGAAGTGCTGGAACGGGCCGGCGCGGACGATGCCGATATCCTCGTCGCGGTCACCTCAAGTGACGAGGTGAATATGATCGCATGCCAAACCTGCTTCACGTTATTTCGCACGCCAACAAAGATCGCGCGAATCCGATCTTCAGCCTACCTTAACCAGGAAAGCTTATTCGCACGCAACAGTTTGCCAATCGATCGGCTCATACACCCTGAACAGGTCGTCACAGGGCAAATCCGCGACATTTTAGATCATCCCGGTGCGCTCGAAGTCTTAGACTTTGCTGACGGACGAGTTCAGTTGGTTGCGATGAAAGCTTACGCAGATGGCCCGCTGATAGGGCGGGCATTAAACGTTCTACCGCAACATATGCCCAAGGTGGATGCCCGAGTTGCCGCTATATTCCGTAATGGTCAGCCCATTATTCCGGAAGGCAACACCGTCATTGAGGTCGATGATGAGGTGTTTTTTATTGCCGCACGCAAAGACATTAATGCCGTTATGAGCGAACTGCGAAAAGCAGAGAAACCATTTAAGCGCATCATGATCGCCGGCGGCGGTAACATCGGTGCGCGACTCGCTGCCTCAATCGAAGGTCAGTACACAACAAAGGTTCTCGAACAGTCCAAAGCTCGCTCGATGGTCCTTGCCGAAATCTTGGATACCACGGTGGTAATCAATGGCAGCGCAACAGACAGAGACCTATTGTTAGAAGAGAACATCGAAGAATGTGATGTCTTTTGCGCGGTTACCAACGACGATGAAGTCAATATCATGTCCGCCCTGATGGCAAAGCGACTTGGGGTCCGGCAGGTGATTTCCTTAATCGCTAAACCCGCTTATCTCGACCTCGTTCAAGGTGGCGAGATCGATTTGGCCATCTCTCCTCAACAGGCCACCATCGGCACGCTGCTCTCACATGTGCGACGCGCAGACGTGGCTCGCGTACACAGTTTGCGTAGAGGCGCGGCCGAGGCAATGGAGGCCATCGCCCACGGTGATGTTAAGACGTCAAAAGTCGTTGGCCGTCGATTGTCTGAGATTGATTTACCCGACGGCACCACCATTGGCGCCATTGTTCGCGACGAAGAAGTACTGATTGCGCACCACGACGTCGTTATCCAACCGGACGATCATGTCATTCTGTTTTTAGTCGATAAGCGCCAGATCGCCGCCGTCGAGCGGTTGTTCCAAGTCAGCTTGAGCTTTTTTTAGGCCGCGACGGTGCACTGGGCAGTCATCGTAAGAGTCACAGGCTTGTTGCTGGCTCTGTTCAGCGTCATTTTGCTGATTCCGGCCGGCATCGCATTGCTTTACGGTGAGGCCGAAATCACCACTTTTATGACCGCATTCGGCATCACCGCTACCACTGGTTTGGCTATGTGGTTACCGCTACGCGGTGATCGAGCCCTCCGCGGCAGGGATGGTTTCCTTATTACGGCTTTGTTTTATCTAGGCCTGGGGCTTTTTGGCGCACTGCCATTCTATTTTACACCGGAACTCACGCTAACCTTCGCCGAAGCTGTCTTTGAGTCCACTTCCGGGCTCACCACAACAGGAGCGACCGTTATTACGGGGCTGGATAACCTGCCGAAATCCATTTTGTTTTACCGGCAGTTGTTGCAATGGTTTGGCGGAATGGGAATCATCGTCTTGGCCGTCGCGGTTTTTCCCATGTTGGGCATTGGCGGGCTTCAGCTCTATCGGACCGAGTCCACCGGGATTATCAATGACAACAAACTGACACCGCGTATCGCCGAAACCGCAAAAGCATTGTGGCTTATCTATGTAGGCCTAACCTTGATCTGCGCCGCCGCTTATTACCTTGCTGGCATGTCGCTATTCGATGCAGTGGCACACAGTTTTGCAACCATCGCAATCGGCGGTTTTTCTACTTATGACGCCAGTATTGGCCACTTCAATAACGTGGCCATCGAAACTATTGCAATGATTTTCATGGTGCTTTCCGGAGTAAATTTCGCACTGCATTTTTTGGTTTGGCGAAGACGCAATATCTTCGCCTACTTCAAGGATATTGAAGTGCGTACTTACTTATCTTTTTTAGCCTTTTTTACCTCCGTTATCGTATTGCTTCTTTGGCAAAGCGCTCAGCCCGACATCAACCCGCTTCGCGATGGCTTATTCCAAACCATCTCTATGGCGACTACTACCGGATTTACGACCGCCCCGTTTTCGACGTGGCCCAGCGCCGCCCCGTTAATGCTGATCCTGGTCGCTTTTATTGGCGGATGTGCGGGGTCGACCGCCGGTGGTATGAAGGTGGTTCGCGTGCTGATGTTGTATTTACAGGGCATGCGGGAGGTCAATCGCCTGATACACCCGAACGGCGTATTTTTGCTGAAGCTTGGCTCTCACCCAGTGTCTGATCGAGTCGTTCAAGCTGTATGGAGCTTTGTCGCAGTATACGGTTTGGTATTTTTTCTGTCGGTGGTGCTCATCACCATTCTCGCTGAACTGGACTTCACCACCGCGTTTTCGGCCGTTGCAGCTTGCATTAACAACCTGGGGCCTGGCTTAGGCGCCGTTGCGCTGCATTACGGTGACTTACCCGAGTCAGCTCATTGGCTGCTCACCATAAACATGGTTCTGGGCCGGTTAGAGATTTTCACCATCCTGGTATTACTCACTCCGGCTTATTGGCGGCGATAGATATTTCGCGCTTTATCTTCTGCACGTTTGAAGCGCTTGTAAGACCATTGGTACTGCTCTGGCGCTATCTCAACAACTCGTTCTACCGCAGCGTTGAGCGCATCCGCATGTAGCGCTTCGTCATCACTCGCAATGGCCTCATCGGGCGCTTGAAAATGAAAAACGTATTTTGGCTGACCGTTTTCAATGCGTCGCTCAACCGCCGCCATGAGGATTGGCTTCCGATATTTTTTCACCAGCCGATGGACCAACGCCATAGTCATGACTTGCTCCCCCATGAAGTGCGACTTAATGCTCTTGGTTTGATAGTCCGGTACTTGGTCAGGCAACACTAAAACCAGAGTCGGTTCACGCGCAGCTCGCAGAAATCCTTTAAGGCCGCTGCGGCTAGTCGAGAACATTTCCACCCCGTTGAGCTCGCGGGAAAAGGTGAGCAAGGACTCGAACGTTTCGGATGAAGGCGGGTCATACAGTGCTATGGCATGCTCTGGCCAACAGGTAAACCTGTGCAATAGCTCCCAACAGCCAAAGTGAGGGGCGAGCAGTATCACGCCCTTCTGCTGCGACCACGCCGTATCGAAAAGTTCTCTGCCAACCACTTCAGTAAATGGTTTCCGTTGGCTGTTGGCAGTAGGCAGATGGCGACCCAGTTCAAACAAAAGCAGAATTGAATGCACCAGGCTGTCTTTGACCAACTGTGTTTGTGCAGCGGCAGACCGGTCGGGAAAGCAGCGTTCTATGTTGATCCTTGACACGCGCGCTAATTCACTTTGACATTTAATCATCCATGTCGCCGCAAAGTAAGCAATCCGGTGGGTCCAGGTAAATGGGACCAAACCGATCACGCGGAATAAAACGGTTAAGAGATGGCGCTTCATGCCGAGGCTGCGAAACCAAGCTCGCTAAGGACTCGAGCCTGTTCCCGCGCACACGGTGGGTAACGCCAGCAGTCCGGCTGATGATCATTAACGATGCCGATACTTTGCATCAACGCGTAAGCAGAGGTTGGGCCGATGAATTTAAATCCATCCGAGCGAAGTTTTTTTGCGAGTAGCATTGCGGCCGGGGTAGAGGAGGGCAGCTCCACGGCCGCCCGCTGGGCACGCGTATTTTTTTCTGGAGAAAGCGGTACAGCGAAGCGCCAAAAGTAGCGGGTCATGTCCTCGCCGGAGGCTGTCAGTCGAGCAAAGGTCCGCGCGTTAGAGAGTAACGCAATCAATTTCCCCCGGTGCCGAATCAAGCCAGCATCCGTCAGCCAAGCTTCGACCACTGCGTCTTCAATCGACGCCAACTGGCGCCAATCAAACTCGAAAAACTGCTGTGCCATGCGGTCTCGCTTTTGTAGCACCGTTCGCCACGACAATCCCGCTTGCATGGTTTCTAAGCTGAGACATCGAAAAAATTCCGCGGGCGAGGTAACGGGAAACCCCCATTCTTCATCATGGTAGCGTTCGGACAACTCGTCACCACGACACCAACTACAACGTTGCTTGGGGTTTGCAGCCATGCAGATGACAATCTTCGCAATAGTTACGGATGCTTGACTTCGGTGCGGCGCAATCTAAACGTCAAGATTAACCACAGCCAACGCATTCTCTTCAATAAACGCACGGCGCGGCTCAACCTGATCGCCCATCAGAGTAGTAAATATGCGGTCTGCACCAATAGCGTCATCGATCGAAACTTGCAGCATCCGGCGTACGTTTTGGTCCATTGTGGTTTCCCAAAGCTGGTCCGGATTCATTTCACCCAAGCCCTTGTAGCGCTGGAGGTCAACGCCGCGTCGCGCTTCCGATTGGAGCCAGTCAAACGCTTCACCGAAGTGTCTGATTTCTAACGATCTTTCACCACGCTTTACGTAAGCCCCTGGCTCAATGAGTTCTAAAATTTGATCGGTCATGTCAGCTAAGTTGCGATATTCCGCGCCGTTGAAAAATGGCCGGGTTAAAATCACTTCTTCGCGGTTGCCCTTCAACAAAATCGAAATGACCGGTTGGAATATTTCGTCTGAATCATCCGTGGCTTGTTCCGGTCGTAAAGAGATAGAGGCATTCGCATCAGGCAGCTCATTTAAAATGGTCGTCAAATGCTCACACCAGGCAGTCATTCGGGCTTCATCAGTCAGCATTTCATTGGTAACCCGTGGCACCCTTAGCAATGGCCTGGTGACAGCAAGCGGATAGCGTCGAGCCGACTTCGCAAGACGATCCATTAGTTTCTGGTAATCCTGGGTTAATGACTCCAGCTGCTCACTCTTAACTGATGGCGCTTCAGCGTTGACGAAAAGAGCCGCATCATTCAACGATAGCTCCAGAAAATAAGCTGCGAGTTCTTCTTCATCCTTAACGTAGCGCTGCTGCTTGCCTTTTTTAACTTTATACAAAGGAGGCTGTGCAATATAAATATGGCCACGCTCAAGTAGCTCGCGCATTTGTCGGAAGAAAAAAGTCAGCAGCAGTGTTCTGATGTGAGAGCCATCTACATCCGCATCCGTCATGATGATGATGTTGTGATAGCGAAGCTTTTCCGGTTCAAATTCGTCTTTCCCGATGCCACACCCGAGAGCCGTGATAAGGGTACCGAGCTCCTGGGATCCGAGCATTTTGTCAAATCGAGCCTTCTCTACATTCAACAACTTACCGCGCAGCGGCAATATTGCTTGAGTGCGGCGGTCGCGGCCTTGTTTTGCAGATCCACCGGCGGAATCGCCCTCTACAATGAACAGCTCGGAAAGCGCCGGGTCTTTTTCTTGGCAGTCCGCCAGCTTGCCTGGCAGACCGGCAATATCCAAAGCACCTTTACGACGAGTCATCTCCCTGGCTTTGCGCGCTGCTTCTCGGGCTCGCGCGGCTTCAATCATTTTATTTACAACCGCTTTGGCGCTTTGCGGGTTCTCTTCCAGATACTCGGTGAAAAACTTGTTAAGTTCTTGTTCTACAGCGGTTTTTACTTCGCTGGACACGAGCTTATCTTTGGTTTGAGAGGAAAACTTTGGGTCTGGTACTTTCACTGAAATCACGGCAGTTAACCCTTCGCGAGCGTCGTCTCCAGCCGTAGTTACCTGTGCCTTTTTGAGCAGGTTGGCTCGCTCAATGTAGGTGTTCAAGGTCCGAGTCAACCCACCACGGAATCCTGCTAGGTGGGTTCCGCCATCACCTTGTGGAATGTTGTTGGTATAAGCGGAAACCAATTCTTGAAAACCGTCATTCCATTGCATTGCGATTTCCACACCAATACCGTCCTCCCGATCAACCGCAAAATGGAAGGGTTCGTTCAATGTAGATTTGTTCTGATTCAAGTAATCAACAAATGCTTTCAGGCCGCCTTCGTAATAGAAAGCCTCATCTTTCTCAGTGCGCTCATCGATTAATCGAATCCGCACGCCAGAATTAAGAAAAGCGAGCTCTCGCAAGCGTTTTGCTAGAATTTCGTATTGAAACTTAATCTCTGTGAAGGTTTCGGAGGATGGCTTGAAATAACATTCTGTGCCTTTTTCTTCGGATTCACCAATCGCAGCTAGTGGCGCATCAGGTACGCCGTGACTATAGGTCTGCTCATAGACCTGGCCGTCCCGCCGGACGGTTAGCCGAAGCACTTCGGAAAGCGCGTTAACAACGGAAACGCCAACGCCGTGAAGTCCGCCGGATACCTTGTAGCTGTTTTCGTCGAATTTTCCACCAGCATGCAGGGTGGTCATGATCACTTCCGCAGCGCTGACGTTTTCCTCGGGGTGAATATCGACGGGTATGCCACGTCCATTGTCTTTTACCGTAATTGCTTCCTCAGGATGAACGATGACCGTTACGACATCGCAGTGCCCGGCCAAGGCTTCGTCGATGGCATTGTCTACGAGCTCTTGGACCATGTGGTGCAGGCCTGTGCCGTCTTCGGTATCGCCAATATACATACCAGGCCGCTTTCTAACCGCGTCGAGTCCTCGTAAAACGGTGATATTCCCGGCATCGTAATTTTCTTCGTTGGACATAGATCCCTCGATAAAGGCGTTAAATTCTAACCAGTCACAGCGTCCATAATCGGACAGGCTTCATGCATGTTTCTTTTCAAACTGTCCTTGTTCCACGTGGAACAGAGTGGGGTCTGATCCCAGTTTCTTTCCGATCTCTTCGAATCGTCTGTCGGCCGCAGTTGCAATGATTTGACAACCCATTCCCACCAATTTCGACAGCAGTCTCTGTATGTGATCCGGATCAAGCTCTGAAGCAAAGTCATCGATCAGAATTATAGGCGTTATCCCTCTTGCCTGCTGTAAAACTTCTACTTGCGCCAATAACAAACCGCAGGCAATCAGCTTAGCCTGGCCACGGGACGCCGTGGTTGAAGCAGCAACGCCCTGAAAACTGACGCTCAGATCCGCTCGATGCGGCCCTTTGGTCGTCTGCCGGTACCTAACCTCAGACTCAAACTCACTTTGAATCTGAACTCGCGCAGAAATCTCATCCGTGTCATATCCCGCTCCCTGATACTGTAGCGACACATCCATTTGCTTAGATAGGTCTTCAAGCACAGGGCCAATTGCTTTATCTAAAAGCGCTACATAGCGTTGCCGCCAATCATTAATTTTAATGCCGTAAACCAGCATTGGTGTTAACCAGGTATCAGGGGAGTCAGTTCTGTGCTTACCTGGCAGGCTCCGTAACCAAGCGTTCCTCTGGCTCAGCGCTCGCTTATAGGCTCTCGCCGTAGCAAGAAAGCTTTGTTCCACGTGGAACAACCCCCAATCGAGAAATTGCCGCCGTGCCAACGGGCTGCCAGTCACCAAGTCACCGACATTCGGCGCCAACATTGTCACTGGTAGGTGTGCGGCGATATCCGAAAGCTTCCCACTGTTTTTGCCATTTACCCGCAGCTGCTGGCTCCCGTTACGATTTCTTGCTAGTCCTAAGCGAATGCCCACGGCATCTCGGACGCCCTCCGCTCGAATCGTAAGTTCTTGTTCGTCGCGTTTTATTAGCTTAGGCCATCCACCGGCGCGAAATGAACGCCCCCGCGCAAGGACGTAAATCCCCTCAAGTAAGGCTGTTTTACCGGCGCCATTGCGACCAGTGATTAAATTAAAAACCGGGCCAAGCTCAAGGCTTGAATCAGAGATATTGCGAACATTTGAAAGAGAAAGATGGGAAAGATACAAGGCCAGCTCTAATCGCTGCTTCGCAAGGTCATCTATAGCCGCATGGGCATAACGACATACACCGCCGCGTCGTCGCCCGAGGAGTCAATCAGGGCAGAGCTATTTGCATCCGTTACACTGATCGTCACTTGCTCGTCTGCAACGACCCCCAGCACATCCAGTAGGTAGGAAACGTTAAAGCCGATTTCCATCTCTTCCCCACCATAAGCAACAGAGACTGTTTCCTCTGCTTCTTCTTGTTCTGGGTTATTAGCTTTGATGGTCATTTGCGTATCTGCAAGTAACAGCCGCACGCCTCGGTATTTTTCATTGGATAAAATCGAGGCCCTTTGAAAACCCTGGCGTAACGTATCTCTATCAGCCACTACGGTATGAGCAGGGTTTTTCGGGATCACTTTATCGTAGTCTGGAAACTGACCATCTACTAATTTTGTCGTCAGAGTAAATGGACCCTTACCAACACGGAGGTGATTGCTCCCTAAACGCAAGCTAATATCTTCTTCGTCACCCTCTAACAATCGACTGATTTCGAGCACCGCTTTCCGAGGTACGATAGCCTGACGACGTTGACCAATATTCTCTACAAGGTGGTTTAGCGTACACATTGCCAACCGATGACCGTCCGTAGCGACCGCTCGAACATAATCCCCCGATAGCTCTAGCAACATACCATTTAAGAAGTAACGCACGTCTTGCTGCGCCATAGCGAAACTGACTTTGTCTACCAATCGCCCAAGCGCTCTATCACTTACGATAGTGGTTACGTCCGCCTCGCCCTCTTCTATTTTTGGGAAATCTTGCGGAGGCAATGTTGCTAAATTGAAACGACTCCGGCCGCTCTTGATAACGGCTCGGTCGCCTTCGACTGTAACCGTCACCTGAGCGTTATCCGGCAACGCTCGCCAGATATCCATAAGCTTGCGTGCGGGAATGGTTGCTTCACCCGGGTTTTCAACAGCCATCGCTACTCGGGCCACCATTTCAACTTCAAGGTCGGTCCCAGTAAGTTCGATCCCAGATTCGTCCGCTCGTACCAGAACGTTTGCTAACACCGGCAAGGTCTGGCGACGCTCTACAACACTGGTGACCGCTTGCAACGGTTTCAGCAGTTCTTCTCTATTTACAGAAAATTTCATAAATGCTCCTATCCACCTAGTAACCGGGATAAGTTCTTATAGTCTTCCGCCGTGTCGGCGGTTTCACTACGGAGCTCGGCAACTTTTCGACAGGCATGCAACACCGTCGTGTGGTCACGCCCACCGAACGCATCGCCTATTTCAGGCAAAGAGTGATTAGTAAGCTCTTTCGCTAACGCCATAGCCAACTGCCTCGGTCGGGCTATGGTCCGATTACGACGTTTCGATAGTAAATCAGCAATCTTGATATTGAAGTACTCAGCGACAGTGCGCTGAATATTATCAATGGAAACCTGACGATCTTGAATAGCAAAAAGATCTCTAAGCGCGCGCTTAACTTGCTCGACACTGATTCGACTGCCAGTAAAGCGTGCATTGGCTATCACGCGGCGCAACGCACCTTCTAGCTCTCTCACGTTGGACCTTATTCTCTCAGCGATGAAAAAAGCGACTCCCTGGTCAAGCGCCACTTGCTCCGCTTCCGCTTTTTTCATCAGAATCGCCACCCGCGTTTCAAGCTCTGGTGCTTCAACTTCGACTGTTAACCCGTACACAAATCTAGACTGTAAGCGCTCTTCCAAACCGTCGATTTCTCGCGGGTACCGATCACTAGTCAGAATCATCTGGTGACCACGTTCCAACAACGCATTAAATACGTGGAAAAACTCTTCCTGCGAGCGCAGTTTCTTAGCAAAGAATTGAATGTCGTCGATTAGCAACGCATCTACCGAACGGTAGTACTGCATGAAATCTTCCATCGTCCCCGTTTGCAACGCTTTTACCATATCTTGTACGAAACGCTGCGAATGAAGATACACGATTTTGGCGTCCGGATTGCGGATGCTTAGTTCATTACCCACCGCCTGCATAAGGTGCGTTTTACCCAAGCCGACACCACCGTATAGCAACAGTGGGTTATAAGACTTACCAGCATTATCAGCTACTTGCAGAGATGCCGCCTTAGCCATTTCGTTAGACTTACCTTCGACGAACGTGTCAAAGGTGAATTCCCGATTCAAGCTATACGTGGCACGGGTATCGCCCATACCTCCGGCAGGCTTGCCTAAGTCCATTGTACGACTTGCTCGCAGTGGTTTAACGTCAACGTCACCCACCGATAAATCCACTGTATAAGCTTCGTTCTCAGTGGCGAAATGTTTTGCTATTCGGTCCATAAAGATCGTACGTACGTGCCTCTCAACATATCTGTTTGGGGCCATCAGAGTCATGCCACTGTCTTTAAACGAAGCGTGCAACGGCCTAATGTACGTATCGTACTGATCCGTCGACAGTTCATTCTCCAACTGTCCTAAAATTTCATGCCAAATTGCCTTTCCCACCAGAAACTAACCTCTACCCTGATCTCTTGTTTACTTGTCTGCCAGTTTTAACAACTCGCCAGAATAGCGTTTACGCTACCGGCTTACTGGCTGCACTTTTTTAACCTGCCTGTTAACTCGAAAGCAGATCAGCCGGACATTGCTGCCCAAGTCCCTCTATATCGAAAACGATTGAAAACGTATGTCGATGGCTACGGAAAACTGACATCTAAAGCATGGTTCTAAAAGGCAACCGCGAAGGGCCACTGAATCCATTACGTGGTCCCAATTTAAACACCGGTTCGTCGCTACTTATCGTGGGCCTCTGTCTTGATGCCTTACTGAGTTGTCTTTCTCGACCGGCTTTCTCGACCGGCTTTCTAGGCTGCTTTACTTGACTGCCTCTCTCAGATATCTCGCTTGCGTTTACTACCCGGCTCAACGCACCCTCTTTCCCTTTGGCACGATAGGCGTGCCCTCCCGCGGGCATCCGTTTTCAGCCAACGTCTTTTTCCTTAACGCGCTTTCTTAGGTCTGCATCTGCGCGTTCCACGTCGTTCTCGTGCTTGCGAACATTCTATGCGTTTCAAACCACATAAATCCAAACCAACACCAACTTTTTTTGTTCTTTCTATCTACTCTATGTATTTCAGACGGTTACGACACGAATATCTTCACAAGGCGGTTCCCGACAACAGAGAGAAATGTGAGCAACTCGTTTAGTAACCTGTGGATAACTAATGACAGTTCCAGATTCAAGCTTTTGCTCACAAACTATTTAGCCATATCCACTTGATATACGGGAATTTTGCACAGTTAAAGACTCAAAATATTTAGTTGCTTGCCAATCGCTTACGTCACTTATCCACCGCTTAGACCACCTAAACAACCACCATCATAAGCTTTATATATATATATAAATCTTTTTAATTGACAGGGTTAGGAGCCGTTCATACACTCGCCGGCCCCGGAGAAGTTGTACATGTGATAAGGTGCAACGAGTGAAGAGAGTTTGTCTTGGTATCTGATTTTGGCATCGATCAACACCAACGAACCTAACCACGCTTCTTTAAATAAAAGTCAAAGAGTGAGTCATGAAAAGAACCTTTCAGCCAAGCAATTTAAAGCGTAAGCGAACCCACGGTTTTCGCGCCAGAATGGCAACTAAAGGCGGACGCAAAGTGCTAAACGCGCGACGCGCGAAAGGTCGTAAGAGACTCGCTGTTTAACCAAGCCACCCACAATACTTGCTTGCAAGATTTCCCGAAAACAGCACGGCTAACAAAGCCCTCAGAATTTACGAAGGTTTTTCGGCAAGGAAGATTCCGCAGAGCGAAGCACCAAGTACGCCTTATCGTTTTAAACCTGTGCCAGACGCGCAATGGTACGGGTACCCGGTTAGTCCCGGATGATGTGTTCGTTGACAGGAGACCAGCTCGACCAAGACTGGGTGTTGTTGTTCCCAAACGAGGGAACAAATCGGCTGTACGGCGCAATCGTATAAAACGTCTAGTTAGAGAATCATTTCGTTGTCGACAGAGCACGCTACCTAATGGAGATCTAGTCGTTCAAGTCATGTCGGCGATCAGCGATGACGACTTGCGCAGTGCGTTAGCTGAGCTGTTGCTAGATTTATCAAAAGAGTTGGCGTAAATGATGTCTGCTCAGGAAAACACTGATGCCGAACCGTGAGCACGACACAATTTCCACCAAAACCCAACGAAGCAGCGCGTTCACGTGGTTCGTGACACGCATCATTCGAAGTTACCAACTGATCATCAGTCCCCTAATCGGTCCGCGCTGCAGGTTCCAGCCAACTTGCTCTGATTACACACTCATCGCTATAAATAAATATGGCCTACGAAAAGGCGCTTGGTTAGGCGCTAAACGACTAGTAAGATGCCACCCGCTAAACGCTGGAGGATGGGACCCGGTGCCCGGTGATGTTGCGGAGCGCGCAACGAATGAAGTCGTACAGACGCAACCTAAGTCCAGCGCCCTACCAGAAACAAACAACAGTTGTTAGGGATCTACCGATGATACCTCCTGAAATACAGCGGATTGTATTGCTGATTGCTTTGGCTGCTACAGGCTATCTGCTCATATTAGCTTGGAACCAAGATAGAGAGGCGAGTGAAACCGCGCCGCAATATACTTCAGCACCCTCTGTGGGGCCTGATCCAGTACAAGTCGATCGTCCGCAAGCGTCGGTAGAAAGTGCTGTTATGCAGTCGAATGCGATATCCAGTGATATTCCTTCGGCTCAAGAATTAGTAACCGATGCCACCGCTCCTGCTTCCTCCGCTTCTTCACAAACTACGCCACAGGATCCGCTACGGGCAAATACATCTGCCAATCTGAATCGGCTGATAAAAGTAGAAACGTCAACGTTGCGCGTTTGGATTGATCTTAGTGGTGGCGACATCGTTCGCGTTCAATTGCCATCTTATCCGATCAATCAAACTAATCCAGATATCGCTTATCAGCTGCTTGATCAGAACGTAAGCCAAGTATACGTGGCGCAAAGCGGATTGATTGGTAAGAACGGTCCCGACAGCCAAGGCCAACGGCCCATTTATCGAGTCGCTAAAAATACGGTGAATAGGGAGGCCGGTGGTGAGTTGGTTCTGAATTACGATATGGATGGATCAACAATCGAAAAGATATTCAGTTTTACGGCTAATGAATTCCTGATTGATGTCAGTTATCTAGTAATGAATCGATCCCAAGCGCCGTTCAGTGCCGGTATGTTTGCGCAAATAAAGCGTGATAAAAGTATACCGCTGGTAGATGAATCCTTTCCGATGGCGCCGACCCCATATCTTGGTGCGGCAACAACCAATACTGATGATCGATATTTGAAACTAGAGTTTGACGATATTGATGATTCGCCGTACGAAAAACGCGAAACCGGAGGATGGATCGCTTTTTTGCAACACTATTTCCTTTCGGCATGGGTTGCACCAGCAGGTCAGGAAAGCCGGTTCTTTGCTCGCCGCAGTCGAGACGGCAATTACTTGTTTGGATTAACCGGACCAGAGCAAACTATACCGGCTGGTGCAACTGGTGCTTGGCAAATGCAGTTCTACGCTGGACCAAAAGACCAAACCAGACTCGAATCAATAGCGCCTAATCTCAATCTGACGGTCAATTACGGCATTCTTTGGTGGATTTCCGTACCGCTATTTAAAGGCTTAAAAATTCTCTTTGACTGGGTCGGTAATTGGGGTTTAGCCATCATTTTATTGACAGTATTGGTAAAGGCTTCTTTCGCCTGGATCTCAGCCAAAGGCTATCGGTCTATGGCTAATATGCGTCGGGTCGCACCGGCTATGAAAGCGCTGCAAAAGCGTCACGCCAACGATAGAGAAAAGTTATCGAAAGAGATGATGGCACTTTACAAAAAAGAAGGTGCTAACCCGTTAGGGGGGTGCTTACCGATGCTTATCCCAATGCCGATCTTTCTAGCGCTATATTGGGTCTTGCTGGAATCTGTAGAGCTACGCCAAGCGCCTTTTATTTGGTGGATTACCGATTTGTCTGCCATGGACCCGTACTTTGTCCTACCGCTATTAATGGGTGCCAGCACCTACCTTATGCAGGCGCTCAATCCTCAGGTCGGTGATCCGCTGCAGGTCAAAATCATGAAACTAATGCCCATCTTTTTCACCGCGATATTCCTGTTTTTCCCGGCGGGACTGGTTTTATATTGGCTGGTGAACAACTTACTTTCTATTGCTCAACAAACATATATGTATCGGTTGGTGGAACGCGAACAAGGCAAGAAATAAAGCCTTTTTGCGCCCATGGTAAATCCGCCACAAGACTTGATTTGCGCCATCGCTAGCCCGCCCGGGCGAGGCGGTGTAGGCATTATTCGACTCTCGGGCGACGGTATCGAACCCATAGCCCAACGACTTTTTAGCAAACCGTTAAGGTCGCGAACCGCAGAGTATGTCGCGCTAAAACACGCCGAAGAAGTAGTGGATACAGGCATTGCTCTGTTTTTCCAAGGCCCGAATTCATTTACGGGAGAAGATACGCTGGAGTTTCAGGGGCACGGTAGTCCAGTGGTTCAACAGCGGATCCTGTCGTTACTGGGTGACCTGGGCGTTCGTATGGCAAGGCCAGGAGAATTTAGCGAACGCGCATTTTTGAATGGCAAAATGGATTTGACCCAAGCCGAAGCTGTGGCAGATCTGATAGCCAGTGGTTCCATTGCTGCTGCTAAAGCTGCAATGGGATCGCTAACCGGTGCGTTTTCTCAACGAGTTGAAAAGGTTGCCACGCAGCTATTGGATTTACGAATGCAAGTGGAAGCTGCAATCGACTTTCCTGAAGAAGAAGTTGACATCCTCGCAGAGAGCCAGGTAACGATTCGATTAGCTACGCTGCAAGACACGTTACAACAACTATTCGATAAGGCCGAACAAGGACGATTATTAAACGGCGGGATCGAAGTCGCGCTTATTGGCGCACCAAACGTTGGCAAATCGAGTTTACTAAACGCTTTATCGGGCGACGATACAGCAATCATTACTGATCAACCCGGGACAACTCGAGATTTGCTCAAGGTTGACCTAAACATAGGGGGTTTGCCCATAAGACTTGTCGATACGGCCGGTCTTCGTGATACCGAAGATCAGGTTGAGACGATCGGAATAGAGCGGGCTAAAGCACAAGCAATGCGTGCTGATTTAGTGTTGTTTATCAGTTCTGTAGAGCAGCCTTTAGCAGCAGCTAAGCACGATTTGGATGTGTTGCGTGCCGAGTACCAAATTGAGGTTGGGGAGAACCCGGATGCGTTGACGGCAGCGCCGTTGGCAAAAGTGATAATGGTTCGCAACAAGAGCGATTTATTGACTGAACCCGAAGCTAACCTAGAGGCAGATTTAGAAGGCGAGCTAGTTGCCGTGTCAGCGACGCAGATGACAGGTATCAAAACACTGACACAAAAGATCCATACAAGCGTGGGCCTGGTTCATTCTGAACCGCCGTTCACTGCGCGAGTCCGACACATTAGGCTGCTAGCAAGCTGCTCCGAATCACTTCGATCTGGCCAGCAGTGTCTGCAACAGGGGCAGCCGGTGGAGATTGTCGCCGAAGAGTTGAGATTGGCCCACGAGAGTCTCGGACAGATTGTTGGTACCGTGACGGCCGACGACCTGTTGGGAGAGATCTTTTCTAAGTTTTGCATCGGAAAATAATCCAGTCAGAATTAGGGTCAGGGCCGCGCACTGCTGAATTCGCAAAGGTAAAAGGAAGAGAAAAGATAAGTGAATTACTCTGAGCAATACGATGTCATAGTCATCGGTGGCGGTCATGCCGGTACAGAGGCCGCGGCCGCATCCGCTAGGATTGGCGCAAAAACGCTGTTAATGACTCAAAACATCGAAACAATAGGGCAAATGTCCTGTAACCCTGCTATCGGGGGGATAGGTAAGAGTCACTTAGTTTCGGAGATAGATGCATTAGACGGGCTAATGGCGCGCTGTGCAGATCTCGCTGGTATCCATTTTCGCGTGCTCAACTCAAGCAAAGGTCCGGCGGTGCGAGCAACGCGGGCACAGTCTGACCGAGCATTGTATCGTCAGGCGGTTCGGTCTCACCTGGACAAACAAGAAAACCTCGATATTTTCCAGCAAGCAGTAGTTGATCTGATCGTAAAAGACCAACGCGTTGCGGGCTGTATCACCCAAATGGGGTTAGCCTTCAAGGCCAGCGCGGTCATCCTTACTACAGGCACTTTTTTGGGTGGAACCATTCACGTCGGCACCCAACAAACGGATGGTGGCCGCGCTGGCGACCCGCCATCGAATGCGCTGGCAACGCGTTTGCGCAACCTGCCGTTCCGCGTTGGCCGTCTAAAAACGGGTACGCCGCCGCGTATAGACGGACGGAGTGTGGATTACGGTTGTCTCGAAGTGCAGCCGGGAGACGATCCCCGACCCTGTTTATCAGCATTGAGCCATCGTAGCGACCACCCAGAGCAGGTGCACTGTCACATTGCGACCACTAACGCGACGACACACCAAATTATTCAGGACAACCTGGAAAGCTCGGCGATGTATAGCGGCAATATTCAAGGCGTAGGACCGCGTTACTGCCCGAGCATAGAAGACAAAATCGTGCGTTTTGCAGAAAAATCATCGCATCAGATTTTTATAGAACCCGAAGGTTTAGGGACTCAAGAACTATATCCAAATGGCATTTCAACAAGCCTACCCTTTGCCGTGCAGCTAGCGTTTGTGCGATCTATGCAAGGTTTTGAGAATGCGCATATTACGCGCCCTGGTTATGCCATTGAATACGACTATTTCGATCCGCGAGATTTACAGTTGTCGCTAGAAACTCGCGCAATACAGGGCTTGTTCTTCGCTGGTCAGATCAATGGCACGACAGGCTACGAAGAGGCCGCAGCACAAGGTTTGTTAGCCGGGATTAACGCTGCGCGCCAGGTGTCGGACAAGCCACCCTGGATTCCGCGTCGAGATGAAGCCTACATCGGTGTCATGGTGGATGACTTGGTGCACTTGGGAACAACCGAGCCTTACCGGATGTTTACCAGCCGAGCAGAATTCAGATTACGGCTGCGTCAAGACAATGCAGACCTTCGACTGCTCGAGTTAGGTCGAGAAATGGGTCTTGTAGGCGACGTTCGGCTGCAACAGTTTCGTGCTAAGCGACGTGCCGTTGACGCACTAGCAGAGAAGCTGCGGGGCGACATGGTGTTTCCTGGGTCCGATATCGATAAGGCTTTGGTTCTGAATCTCAGCCGGGAGACAACACTGCATGAGGCGTTAAAGCGACCAGAGGTTTTACCCAACGACTTAGTGCGCGTATTGGGTCTTGTCGAAGAGGCGGATGAGCAGGCGATGCAGCAGCTGGCTATCGAAGTGAAATATGCCGGTTACATCAAGCGGCAGGATGAAGAGATAGCGAAAATTCGGCGGCATGAAACCATGCGTATCCCCACAGAACTAGATTTCGCATCCATTGACGGGCTCTCTAATGAGCTTCGTCAAAAGTTGGCAGCACAGCGACCGGATTCGCTCGCGCACGCATCGCGGATACCTGGTATGACACCAGCCGCTTTGTCGATTTTATTGGTACATGCAAAGAAAGCGGCGTCACATTGACGGCAGGCCGCTCAAATATGGAAAACCAATGGCGAGCCGACTTAGACGATGGTCTAACGGCACTGGGTATTCCGTTCATTGTTTCGCAAATCGATCAAGTCGTTGAATACATTCGCTTGCTGAGTAAGTGGAATAAAGGCATGAACATGATTGCTCGCCGAGATATGTCGCGTATTGTGTCTCGTCATATTTTGGACAGCTGTAGTGCGCAGTCCCTAATTGTTGGCCAACGAGTGTTGGACCTAGGGACTGGCGGTGGTTTGCCGGGACTCCCTTTAGCGATATTGGACCCGCAGCGACACTATGTTTTATGCGACCGAATGGAACGTAGACAGCGATTTTTATTTACCGTGATTAATACGTTACGCCTTTCTAATGTCTCGCTGCTAACGGTTGACTGGAACAATCCGATGGCGCGTCAAGGAGAGTTTGACACCATCATCGCGCGCGCTTTGGCACCGCTGCAGGTGCTTTGGCCGCAGGTCAGAGATAGCCTCAACCCACATGGGCGCTTGGTAGTCTTTAGTTCGACGCAGTTGGTGGAAGAAACGACGACAAGCAACGAAGCGAGGGTTCATCGCACTGAACAAAAGGCTGACGCAGAGCAGGATTTTGCGAGAGAGGGACATCTGAAGGTGCAAATACCCGGTCTAATCGATGTGCATACCATCGAATACATGGAGCGGCATTGATGACAATCATAGCGGTAGCTAATCAAAAAGGCGGTGTCGGCAAGACCACAACCAGTATCAATCTGGCAGCAGGCCTGGCTGATTTAGGTGCCCGAGTGTTGTTGCTGGATTTGGATCCACAGGGCAACGCGACAATGGGCAGCGGTATTGATAAAAACGATCTTCAGCACAGCAGCTATGCATGGCTGCAAGGGGAGCAGCCTTTCGACAAGGTGGTAACGACATCTGCCGGGCGTTTTGACGTCATGCCGTCTAATCTCGATTTAACAGCTGCGGAAGTCGCGATGCTCGATATGGAACGACGCGAATATCGAATCCGTGCTTTATTACAAGACAGCGCCGAACGATATGACTACATACTTATCGATTGCCCACCGTCCTTAAATATTTTGACGGTAAATGCGCTGACCGCTGCCAACGGGGTATTGATACCCATGCAGTGTGAGTACTTTGCGTTGGAAGGTTTAACGGCATTGTTAGACACCATAGAGGGTATCCGAGCGCAGACTAACTCATCGCTTCGTATAGACGGTTTATTGCGGACCATGTACGACCCGCGCAACGGGCTGACCAGGGACGTATCCCGTCAACTGATTCACTATTTCGGCAATCAGGTGTTTCGAACAGTTATACCGCGGAACATCCGTTTGGCCGAGGCGCCTAGCCATGGTCTTCCGGTACAACTTTATGATCGAAGTTCGCGAGGCGCTGTAGCGTATCAAGCGCTTGCGGCAGAGGTGCATAAAAGGCATCGTCCGCAGCCTATGAGCGAAACGCCATCAAACCAGGGTCCGGCAACGCAAGCCTCGCCTTGAAACAAAGGATGTTGTTAAGGCTGTTCAACCAACGGTCCTGTCAGAATTGAATCATGAGTAAAAAACGCTTAGGAAAAGGACTCGACGCGCTGTTATCCAAACGCGATGCGTTACCGGAGGCAGTACCTGCGGCTATACCGGACCAACCTGCCTCACAGTCACCGGCAGAAAACATACCTTCAGGGAGTTCAGCCGTCCTAGCCCCCTCTGCGGCGGTTGGCGAACAGATATACTCATTGGCGGTCGAGGCGATCCAACCTAGTCAATATCAGCCGCGTCAAGTCTTCGATGAAGCGGCATTAGACGAGTTAGCGGCATCCATCCGGCAGAGCGGGCTATTGCAGCCAATCGTTGTTCGGCAGCGCGCCGACGGTGGCTACGAACTGATAGCCGGAGAACGCCGGTGGCGTGCTACGCAACGAGCGGGATTGACACAAATCGCGGCATTGGTGCGGCCTTTTAGCGATCGTGAAGCGTCAGCATTGGCGCTCATCGAGAACATCCAGCGTGAGGACCTGAGTGCGCTGGAAGAATCTGCAGGGTTAGCGCGTTTGCGCGATGAATTTGGCCTGACCCAACAAGAGCTGGCAGATGCGGTTGGTAAGTCTCGTGCATCGGTTGCGAATAGCCTGCGATTAATGAGTTTAGGGTTTGTTGCTCAGGAATTGCTTCGGACTGGGGCCCTTGAAATGGGCCATGGCCGAGCGTTATTGGGCTTAAGTGGAGGCCTACAAGATCAAATTGCACAGTTCGTTGCTGAGCGTCACCTATCGGTTCGCGATACCGAAGCATTGGTCAGGAAACGGCTGGCGGCAGCGGCTGGCGGTAAACCGGCCGTCGTTGAACCCGATGCTGACATTCGAATTCTGGAGCGACAGCTTATGGACCGGCTAGGCGCTCTCGTGAAAATAAAACACAAATCAAGCGGAGCTGGAGAAGTCTCGGTTAAATATGGCTCCGTTGAAGAGCTCGAAGGTATACTGCAGCATTTCGACATAAGTGAATAAGGCGGATTAGATTGCGGTTATTTAAGGTATGGCAATTGAATGGTGCGGCCACCGTCCCTATAATAGCGCCGCTTTTCGGCTGCCGCTGAATCCACAAGCAAGTGCTAGCTCTTAAGCGGCAATCGCAAATTGGCTCTTTACTATGTTGTGTCTGGTTCGGCTGGGATTTATGGCAAGGGATAGGTCAGGCAACACCGCTTAGCTTGCAGGTCGTTGCCGCGTTTGCGGCATGGATGGCGATCTTTTTGCCGAGCGCTTTTTGTTTCTGGCGCATGCACAACACTTTCGGCGCGGGCAAAGTCATAGCGATTAACGTTTCAAGATCGGTGATGACATTGGTTGCGATCGGTGTCGCGATGAAATTTAAGCTCCAGCCGGCAGGTTTTTTTGTGACGCTCGCGTGCGTCCAAACGAGTTTTTTGCTGGCTTTAAAAGGCGTAGCACCGCGACAATAAAGAGCGTTGAGCAAAGAGCGTCAAAGGACCGAGAATCCTATTAGCTGCGAAGGCAAAGCACGAGGCTTCGCGTTGAAGCAACCGGTACGTAATCGTTGCGTGATACGAAGGTAGCTGTTGCGCTACAGATAGATTAAAGAGCGGTAATGCGCTCAAACATTGGATAGGACACATCGCTGCATGGCCGCTAATTCTTCCGAATATATCCAGCACCACCTCACTAATCTTACCTATGGACAAAAAGCAGATGGCACCTGGGGTTTCGCGCAAAGTGCTGAAGAAATCCAGGAAATGGGCTTCATGTCCATAAATGTCGATTCAATGGCTTGGTCGGTTGTGCTTGGGGTGGTTTTTCTACTGCTCTTCAGGGCGGCTGCAAAAACCGCTACCGCTGGTATTCCTGGTGGCGTTCAGAACTTTGTGGAAATGGTCATCGAATTTATAGACGACATAACGCAAAGTATTTTTCAGTATAAAAGCACTGTTATAGCACCGCTGGCACTCACCATTTTCGTGTGGGTCTTTTTAATGAATGCAATGGACCTCGTGCCAGTCGATTGGATACCAGAGCTAGCGTTGCTAATGGGCGTTCCTTACATGAAAGTAGTGCCGTCAACTGATCCCAATATCACAATGGGTATGGCGCTTGGCGTGTTTGGGTTGGTCATTTTTTACAGCATCCAGCAGAAGGGCGCCGTCGGTTTCTTTAAAGAGCTGGCGTTGCATCCGTTTCCGTCCATCATTGCGATACCGATAAACCTTGTTTTAGAGCTTGTCACGCTGATCGCTAAGCCGTTGTCTTTGGGGCTCCGACTGTTCGGCAATATGTACGCAGGCGAAGTCATTTTCATCCTTATCGCGCTGATGTTCAGTGGCGGGCTTGGATTGCTGTTCGCATTTGGCGGCGTACTCCAATGGATGTGGGCCGCATTTCACATCATCGTAATCACCTTGCAGGCTTTTGTGTTTGCTGTGCTCACCATCGTCTATCTGGCGCAGGCGCACGATGTGGATGAGCACTGATAATCAGCACTAACCGTTGATGTGGCGATAGCCGCGAATTTAAAACTCAAATAGGGAGTAATCATGGAATCAGTTGGACTTTTATATATTGCAGGCGGCTTGATGATGGGCCTCGCTGCGATAGGCGCGTCAATCGGCGTAGCGGTATTGGGCGGTAAGTTCATTGAAGGAATTGCTCGCCAACCGGAATTGTTACCAATGCTCCGTACTCAGTTGTTCATCGTTCTCGGCTTGGTCGACGCGGTGCCAATGATCGCAGTGGGTATTGGTCTATATGTAATCTTCGCTGCGGTTTAACGCCTGGTTGTATCTGGCTAGATGGCTGCTGCTGCATGGGCTGCCCGTGCGGGATAGATAAATCAGCAGAGTAACCAGATGTTGAATGGACAGATGTTTGGTGGACCGCTTTTAATTGGACTGCCATAGGTAATCCGAGGCGAATCTACTTCGGATACAGCTAACCCGCGACAACGTGGCTTTGCGAACGCGATATGCTGACCCGACATAGTTGAGCTAGATCAAACGAATCCAACTCAGTGCAGAAGTAGGAACAAACTATGAATATGAACTTAACCCTCTTGGGGCAAACCGCAACGTTCGCCTTTTTCGTTGGGTGCTGCTGGAAATTTGTATGGCCGTTGGTTACCTCTGCGATGCGCGAGCGTCAGGAAGCCATCGCTGCGGGTCTGCAAGCGTCAGAAGAGGCAGATGCAAAGTTGGCTGACGCGGCAAATCACGCCGAAGTAGAGCTGGCAAAAGCGAGGGAAGAGGCGGCGAAAATCGTGGATGCGGCGCGGCAGCGCGCTTCGCAAATGGTTGAGGAAGCCAAAGCTGATGCTAAGTCGGAAGGCGAGCGTTTGCTTGAGGCGGCTAGAGCCGAGATCGGCCAGGAAGTGAATCGCGCGAAAGAAAACCTCCGTGGCCAGGTTGCTGGGCTGGTGATAACCGGAGCCGAGCGCGTTTTGCAAGACAGCGTTGACGCGTCAAAGCACAGCGAAATGCTCGATAAGCTGGCGGCCGAGCTATAAGTCATGGCGGAAATTGCAACTTTAGCCAGACCCTACGCTCGCGCGACCTTTGATCTGGCAAAACAGAATAATGAGCTGCAAACGTGGTCGAACATGCTGACTACGCTGAACCTCGCAATCGCACACGGGCAAGTCCATGCATTGCTGGAAAGCCCCGACTTCCCTGCTGCAACCAAAGCCTACCGCCTTGCCGAGCTCTGTGGCAGCGAGCTAAACGATCAAGGGAAAAAGTTTTTGCAGGCGCTCGCGGAAAATGACCGTTTACCTCTGCTTGGCGAAATCCGCGCCCAATTTGAACAGTTGTTGGCAGACGAAGAGATGAGCGTTGATGTCACCATCACCTCGGCTTTCCCGCTCAGCAACGATCAATCTGAAAAACTGACAGCAAGTTTAAAAAAGAGACTTAATAAAGAAATCATCATGCAGTCGGTGGTCGATAGTTCGTTAGTCGGTGGTGCAATCATCCGCGCGGGTGATGTGGTAATAGACGGTTCCCTAAAGGGGCGTTTAACTAAACTCGTCGATAAGCTAATAGCGGTTTAGATAACGAGTCAGAGCAGCGTAAAGACCGACATCGAGAAGTATAGAAACGTAAACAAAGTATTCGAAGGATCAATAGGAAAGCACCATGCAGCAACTAAATCCGTCTGAAATTAGCGACATCATTAAGAGTCGTATCGAAGGCCTAGACGTTAAGGCTGAGGCGCAAAATGAAGGTACGATAGTCAGCGTATCAGACGGCATCGTCCGCATTCACGGACTGGCCGATGCACAATATGGTGAGATGATCGAATTCGACGGCGGGCTTTATGGCATGGCGTTGAACCTGGAGCGGGATTCGGTTGGGGTGGTTGTCCTTGGTGATTATGAAGGCCTTACCGAAGGAATGACCGCGCGATGCACCAAGCGCATTTTGGAGGTTCCCGTCGGGCCACAGCTGTTGGGGCGTGTGGTTGACGCGCTGGGCAACCCAATTGACGGTAAAGGCCCGATTGAAGCCACTCAAACCTCGCCTATCGAAAAAGTTGCACCTGGCGTTATTGCGCGTCAATCAGTCGACCAACCCGTGCAAATCGGTCTCAAGTGTATCGATGCCATGGTGCCGATTGGTCGTGGTCAGAGAGAGCTGATAATCGGCGACCGACAGATCGGTAAAACAGCGATTGCGTTAGACGCGATCATTAATCAGAAGCGCAGTGGCATTAAGTGTATTTATGTAGCGATTGGTCAAAAAATGTCGACCATCGCTAACATTGTTCGCACCCTTGAAGAATACGGCGCAATGGAATACACGACGGTTGTGGCTGCAGGTGCTGCAGATCCTGCACCGATGCAGTTCATATCGGCCTATTCCGGTTGTGCGATGGGCGAATATTTCCGCGACAACGGTGAAGACGCTTTAATCATTTACGATGATCTGACCAAACAGGCTTGGGCCTATCGCCAGATATCCCTTTTGCTGCGCCGCCCGCCGGGTCGTGAAGCGTATCCTGGGGATGTTTTCTACTTACATTCTCGTTTGCTAGAGCGAGCGGCGCGGGTCAATGCCGATTATGTAGAACAGCACACCAATGGTGCTGTTAAAGGCCAAACGGGTTCGTTAACCGCGCTGCCGATTATTGAAACCCAGGCAGGGGACGTGTCCGCGTTTGTACCGACTAACGTGATCTCTATCACTGACGGGCAGATCTTTTTGGAAACGGACAACTTCAATTCCGGATTGCGTCCCGCTATGAGCCCGGGCATATCGGTGTCTCGTGTAGGCGGCTCCGCACAGCGTCCATTCATGAAAAAGATTTCCGGTGGCATTAAGTTGGCGTTGGCACAGTATCGTGAGCTGGCTGCGTTTTCTCAGTTTGCTTCAGATCTCGACGACGCCACGCGACGTCAGCTGGAGCATGGCCAACGCGTCACAGAATTGATGAAGCAAAAGCAGTATGCGCCGATGTCTGTAGCTGATATGGGAACCGTATTGTTTGCCGCGAATGAAGGCTATCTCGAAGATGTCCCGGTGGAAAAAGTGGCTGCTTTTGAGCAAGCCTTACTTAGCTACATGAAAGCAGAGCACGGCGCGTTTATGGACGATATTAACGACAGCGGTCGCTATGGCGATGACGTGGTTGCCCAGCTCAAGTCGGCAATCGAGACGTTTAAAGCCACCCAAACCTACTAAACCGGGAGCACAGGGCGATGGCCGTCGGTAAGGAAATAAAGAAAAAGATCGGCAGCGTGCAGAACACGCAGAAGATCACCAGCGCGATGCAAATGGTTGCGGCCAGTAAAATGCGCCGTACCCAAGATCGCATGCAACGTGGTAAGGCTTATAGCGAAAAGACTCGCGGCGTAATTAGCCATTTGGCGAACGCTAATTCAGAGTACAGTCACGCGTACATGAATGAACGCCCGATCAAAAGCGTTGGATATATCATTGTTGGCACGGACCGGGGTTTGTGCGGTGGTCT
Organism: Gammaproteobacteria bacterium UBA6968; assembly: GCA_002450255.1. Classification (GTDB taxonomy): domain Bacteria; phylum Pseudomonadota; class Gammaproteobacteria; order Pseudomonadales; family Azotimanducaceae; genus UBA4421. The sequence goes on along the minus strand of DJYW01000039.1, from coordinate 5,881 downwards.
CAACGTCAATTTGTTCCGCAAAGTAGTTCGTGAACTCGCCGCATGGGAAAATCAGGGCGTGGCCGTGAAGCTGGGATTGATCGGTAATAAGTCGGCTCCGTTTTTTCGCTCCGTTGGCGCTGATATACAGGCTGTCATGAATGACGTCGGTGAGAACCCTACGGTCGCCGACCTTGTTGGCGGTGTGCGAGTCATGCTGGATGCTTACGAAAATGAAGAGGTTGATCGCTTGTTTTTGGCGAGCAACGAATTTGAAAACACGATGACGCAAACACCGGTGGTGCGTCAGGTGTTGCCGCTGGCTCCGGCTGAAGATAAGGCTTATCAACATCGTTGGGACTATCTTTACGAACCGGATGCCGAAGAACTGATCGAAGGATTGATTGCTCGCTTTATCGAGTCGCAGGTCTATCAGGCGGTGATCGAGAACGGCGCATGCGAACAGGCCGCGAAAATGGTGGCAATGAAGAACGCCACCGAAAATGCAGAAAAGCTGATAGACGAATTACAGCTGATCTATAACAACGCTCGTCAGGCAGCGATTACCCAGGAAATTGCAGAGATAGTCGGCGGCGCTGCAGCCGTCTAAGACACCGTGTCGAAACAGTAGCTTCGCAGAAGCTACACGCACGGCAACCATTACATAGATGTTAAGAGAAAGAGGCGAAACATGAGCAGTGGTCGAATCGTACAAATCATCGGAGCGGTCATCGACGTAGAATTCGAGCGGGGCGATGTCCCTAAAGTCTACGATGCGCTTTCAGTCACCACGAGCGGCTTGACGCTGGAAGTACAGCAACAGCTGGGCGACGGCATTGTTCGTACCATCGCCATGGGCGTCTCCGATGGCCTCTCGCGAGGACTCGAGGTTGTTAACACGGGCGCGCCCATATCGATTCCCGTCGGTGAAGAAACACTTGGCCGGATTGTTGATGTGTTGGGGGATCCTATTGATGAAAAGGGACCGGTGAATGCCCAACAGCATTTGCCAATTCATCGCAAGCCACCCGCTTACGAAGATCAGATCGGCGGCAATGAAATCCTCGAAACAGGAATAAAGGTTATCGACTTAATCTGCCCGTTTGCTCGTGGTGGTAAGGTTGGTCTGTTTGGTGGTGCGGGTGTTGGTAAAACCGTCACTATGTTAGAGCTGATCCGAAATATCGCGATCGAGCACTCGGGGCTTTCGGTTTTTGCTGGCGTGGGCGAACGTACCCGAGAGGGCAATGACTTCTACTATGAAATGGAAGAGGCTGGCGTACTCGATAAGATTTCCCTCGTGTTTGGCCAGATGAATGAGCCGCCGGGGAACCGCCTGCGTGTTGCTCTGACCGGACTGACCATGGCTGAGCAGTTCCGCGATGAAGGTCGCGACGTATTGTTGTTTGTTGACAATATTTACCGCTATACGCTGGCGGGTACAGAAGTGTCCGCTTTGTTGGGTCGTATGCCGTCAGCGGTTGGGTATCAGCCGACACTTGCTGAGGAAATGGGCGTGCTGCAGGAGCGCATTACGACGACTAAAACCGGATCAATTACGTCAGTACAAGCGGTTTATGTGCCAGCGGACGATTTAACAGACCCTTCTCCTGCAACTACTTTCGCTCACTTGGACTCGACGGTAACGCTTTCTCGTGCGATCACTGACCTAGGTATTTATCCTGCTGTAGACCCACTGGATTCAACCAGTCGTCAGCTAGATCCACTGATCGTAGGTGAAGAGCACTACCAAGTTGCCCAGGATGCACAGCAGGTATTGCAGCGATATGGCGAGCTAAAAGACATCATCGCTATTTTGGGTATGGATGAATTGTCTGAAGAGGACAAGCAGCTTGTTTTCCGCGCGCGCAAGATTCAGAAGTTCTTTTCTCAGCCCTTCTTCGTGGCGGAGCAGTTCACCAGCAACCCGGGTAAATATGTGAGCCGTGAAGACACTGTGCGTAGCTTCAAGGGCATTTTGGCTGGCGACTATGATGACCTGCCGGAAGATGCTTTCTATATGGTGGGCAGCATCGAAGACGCCATTGAAAAAGCCAAAACGCTTTAATTGGTGAGCTTGTATTTGCCGATGTGCAGTGCTGATGACGGAAGGAGATAACGTCCATGTCTACAATGCTATGTGAAATCGTTAGCGCGGAAAAAGCGTTGTTTTCCGGTATCGTTAAGCAGTTGACGGCTCGCGGTAGCCTCGGCGATTTGGGCGTGACGCCTGGCCACGCTCCGCTGCTCACGGGTATTCAACCCGGTGTTATTACGTTGCACATGGACGACGACAGCGAAGAAGTCTTTTATGCCTCAGGTGGGTACATAGAAGTCCAACCAGGTATGGTCACAGTGCTCGCTGACAGTGCAGCCCGTGCCGAAGACCTTGACGAAGCCCAGGCTCAACAGGCGCGCGATGCGGCTGCTGCGGCAATGCGGGATCAAACTGCTGAGTTTGATTATTCGGTGCTTGCTACCCAGCTGGCAGAAGCCGTCGCCCAGCAACGCACGTTACAAGAGTTGCGTCGCCGAAAGAGTTAGAACGTTTTAGCTACGTCAGAACACCGCGGGGCGCGAGTTAGAAACCGAAGGCAGCCGTTAATAGTGCGCTGACCAATGGAGGAATCGTGTCTACAGACGTCATCATACTGGCCGCCGGCAAAGGCACTCGCATGCGCTCTAAGCGAGCGAAAGTGCTACACGAACTTGGTGGCAAGGCAATGCTTAACCACGTACTTGAAGCAGCACAACATGTGCAGCCGCGTCACTGTGTCGTTATTGTTGGGCACCAGCAAGCTGAGGTGCAAGGCGCACTCAGCGATCAAAGTCGTGTTAAGTGGGTTACCCAAGCGGAGCAACTGGGTACCGGTCACGCCGTCAAACTGGGCCAGGCAGAGCTACCACAAGATGGTGTGACTTTGGTGCTTTATGGAGACGTCCCTCTGGTCAACCCTAAGACTCTCGTTACGTGTGTAAGCGCAGCCGAAGCTGGACACCTGGCTTTGGTTACAGCGCATTTAGAAGACCCTGCCGAGCTTGGCCGCATCATTCGCGATGGGTCGGGTGCGGTTACTCAAATCGTCGAACATCGCGACGCCACCGAGCAGCAAAAAGAAATTCAAGAAATAAACTCCGGCATTATGGCCATCCCGCAGTCCCGCGCAGGAACCTGGTTACAAGCATTGACGACTGATAACCAGCAAGGCGAGTATTTACTTACCGACCTCATTGCCATGGCCGTTGCCGAGGGCACTTCAGTGCGCGCCATATCCGCAGATAGCGTTGACGAAGTTGCGGGGGTCAACGACCGATCTCAATTAGCCGCTCTTGAGCGCGTCTTCCAGCGTCAGCAAGCTGAGCAATTAATGCAGGCTGGCGTCACAATTGCTGACCCTTCCAGGTTAGATATACGCGGCAAAGTGGATGCATCCGAAGATGTTTTTATCGATGTGGGGGTCATTTTTGAGGGAGACGTCACTTTGGGCGCCGGTGTTCAGATCGGCTCCTATGCCACAATTAAAGATTCGGTGCTCGCAGATGGCGTGGTGGTTCATTCTCATACGGTGGTCGACGGCGCTATAGTTGGGGCTGGTGCGAACCTTGGACCCTTTGCACGGATACGCCCAGGTAGCGAATTTGCAGACGGCGTAAAGGTGGGGAACTTCGTTGAAACCAAAAAAGCTCGACTTGGCAGCAATAGCAAGGCCAGTCATTTGGCGTACCTGGGTGATGCGGAGATTGGCGCAGAAACCAATATCGGTGCAGGCACGGTGACGTGCAATTATGACGGTATTAACAAGCACCGCACGACCATTGGAGACGCGGCTTTCGTTGGTACAAACAGCACGCTCGTTGCGCCGTTGGAAATTGGCGACGGCGCTTTTGTAGCGGCGGGATCCACGGTAACGACAGCCATACCAAACGAGCAGCTGGCTGTTGGCCGGGCGCGCCAACGCAATATAATTGGTTGGACGCCGCCGACCAAACGCAATTCATAACTAAAGCAGGTGAGTGCCTGCGCGACCGCTTGCGCAACATATTAGAATAAGCAGAAGGACTACCCACCATGTGCGGAATCGTTGGCGCGGTTGCTGATAGAGAAGTAACACCAATTCTGATCGAAGGCCTCAAACGCTTAGAATATCGAGGCTATGACTCCGCCGGTGTTGCGGTGCAGGATTCTTCAGGCGAATTTAAGCGCTGTCGAGCGGTAGGCAAAGTAGCGAGACTGGAAGAAGCACTGCTGGCGGATTCGATCCGTGGTTACCAGGGAATCGCACACACCCGTTGGGCCACTCACGGTGGCGTCACAGAATCCAATGCCCATCCGCATGTATCCGGTACCGACGTGTGCTTAGTACATAATGGCATTATTGAGAATTACCAGGCTCTGCGCACAGAGCTCACTGAACTTGGCTTCGAGTTTTCGAGCGACACGGACACAGAGGTGATTGCTCACCTCATCGCATCGTATCTCCAGCAAAGCCAATCCTTGCTAGATGCCGTTCGCAACACCATTAAGCGATTGACTGGTGCCTATGCTTTGGCGGTGATGAGTCCGGCGCATCCGGATCGCATTGTCGCGGCCCGTTTAGGTTGCCCACTGGTTGTCGGTAAGGGTATTGGCGAAAACTATCTTGCGTCAGATGTACTGGCGTTACGGGCAGTAACGGATCGTTTCATTTTCTTGGAAGAAGGTGATGTGGTTGAAATTCAGCGGGATAATATTTCGGTATGGAATGTCGAGGCGGAGACCGTAGTCAGAGCTGATGTGAAGGTCGAGTTCGAGCGCGACGATTGGTCGAAGGGCAATTATCGGCATTTCATGCAGAAGGAAATATTTGAGCAACCTCGGGTCATTAAAGACACGCTAGAGGGTCGTATCAGCGCCAACGCAGTCATGGCTCAAGCGCTTGGCCACAACTCAGAAGAAGTCTTAAATAAAGTCAAAGCGGTAACGATTGTTGCCTGTGGCACTAGTTTTTATGCCGCCAGTGTTGCACGTTATTGGTTCGAATCTGTCGCGAAATTACCTTGTAGCGTCGAGATAGCGAGCGAGTTTCGCTATCGTGATAGTACGGTACTGCCGGATTCTCTGTTCGTTACGCTGTCTCAGTCTGGCGAAACAGCGGATACGCTGGCTGCTTTGCGGGTCGCAAAGAAATTGGGCTATCGAGCAACCTTAACGATTTGTAACGTCGCCACATCATCCATGGTGCGAGAAAGCGATATCGCTTTGTTGATCAATGCCGGAAGCGAGATCGGGGTTGCATCGACTAAGGCGTTCACCGCGCAACTAACGGACCTGCTCTGGTTGACCGCACTGCTTGCGCGAAATCTATCGGATAGCAGTGACAGCGAAGTCTTTATTGTTGAATCATTGCGAAAGTTACCGGCTGCAATCGAGCGTATGCTGGACCTAGATGGCCCTATTCAAAAACTCGCGCTGAATTTTATTGAAAAGGATCACGCATTGTTTTTGGGCCGTGGACCGATGTATCCCATAGCGCTGGAAGGTGCATTAAAGCTCAAAGAAATATCTTATATTCACGCAGAAGGTTATGCGGCAGGTGAACTCAAACACGGGCCTTTAGCACTGGTAGATGAAGACATGCCGGTGGTTGCCGTCGCACCTAATGACGAGCTGATAGAGAAACTGCAGTCTAACCTGCAAGAGGTCTCTGCCAGAGGCGGGAAACTGTTTATATTTGCGTCTGAAAAGGTTGCGATGCCGTCAGATAGTGAAGCACAGGTTATATCGTTACCCGATGTTGATCCCTTGATCGCCCCAATTGCTTATGTGGTGCCACTGCAGCTCCTTGCGTATCACGTTGCAGTCTTAAAAGGTACAGATGTCGATCAGCCCCGAAATCTCGCTAAATCCGTCACGGTGGAATAA
>DJYW01000149.1:742-7789 GCA_002450255.1 Gammaproteobacteria bacterium UBA6968 | reverse complement strand
GTCATAAAAACGAAGCCGAATTCCGCTTCGCATTGAGCGCAGAATTTAAGATTGACTGGAGCGAACTGCTCTTCGTAATCCCGTGCTAAGAGTAAAAGAAAAGGTTGTAATAAAAACACAAGGAAGCGTTGGAAAAAGAATGGAGAAATTTACGGCGAAACAAGAAGAACGAAGCGCCTTAGGAATCAAGCGGATTGGCGTATTTTGTGGATCTAGTCCGCGGGTACCACAGCATTTCACAAAAATGGCTTACGCCGTAGGCGAATGTATCGCCAACTCTGGGCTGACGCTCATCTATGGCGGTGGCCAACAAGGCTCTATGGGCGCAGTGGCAGATGGTTGTTTAGCTGGCGGTGGAGAGGTGCATGGCGTTATTACCTCGAAGCTTATGGCCATTGAGGTAGGGCACGCAGGGCTGACCAGTCTTGCGGAAAAAGACAATATGGCTACACGCCGTTCTGCTCTCATCGACTTATCTGATGCTTTCTTGGTGCTGCCTGGCGGTGTTGGCACGCTAGATGAACTGTTCGAGGTGATGACTTTGAATGTGTTGGCTGAACACAATAAACCCGTTGGTCTTCTAAATTGCGCCGGCTACTATGATGCGCTGCTCGATTTTCTTTATCAGGCAGTCGACGCAAAGTTTGTGAGTGCGGACGGTTTACAACGCCTTCAGGTTTCTGCGGACCCAGACGAATTACTTGCAGCGGTTGTTGCCAGCGATGATTGATCTTCGCAGAGCAGGCTAGTGCCTCGCATGACAAGCTTCTGGGCGCTATTGCGCTCTGTAAATTACGCACTTATGATACCCCCCATGGGTATAAAGCAGCACGCAGTTATATGGTGGACTTTGCTTCTTTTAGGATTGCCCACGTTAGCAGTGCCTCGGCCGATCTCGTATGTAGGTGGGCACACCCTGATGGCCGAGTCGGGCGCCATGTTTCAACGGATGTATTGGCATTACACGCCTGGGCGACGCTATTCGCTGGGTTTCTCGATGCGGCATAACAGAATGCACGATGAGACAGATGCGATGGCTCGCGTCGCCTATCTCGTGAATCGTCGTAATACCCGCAATACCCAGCGCAACCTTTATTTGAAAAGCGGCGTAGCGCTGGATAATTCCGACAATCATTTCATTAGCATCGCTGGCGATTGGGAAAGTCGGCGGTTGTTTGGTAGCGCGGCCTGGACTCGCGTCAGCGACGGACATGCTCGCTACAACGATTTGAGCGTGCAACTTGGTGTGGCGCCGTATCTCGGTGAGTACGGCGACCTGCATACTTGGCTCATGCTGAAAAGTAAGCGCGATTATCGGCTTGACCGACGCGTGACATACCCGGTGGTTCGGCTGTTTAAAAACAGTGCGTTTGTAGAAGTGGGCTATCACCAAGATGCCCGGTTAGATATTCATCTCATGTATCGATTTTAGGAGCAGACAATGAAGAGAAGTGATTTCATAGCGCTAATATCAGCGATGGCTTTGACAGTGTTAGGGCAGGTTCACGCCGATCAGAAGACTGATCATCAGGGTGGCCATGCTGCTCATAAACAAACGGATCAAATGCATCAAGAACATGCCATGCATGGTGAAGATGCCCAGCACCAAGCTATGCAGCCGACAGGTCAGGGTGCCATCGCAAGCGACTACGTTGCAAAGTTTGCAGGGCAGGCTGAAGGCAAGCAGGTGTTGGTTGCCAATGTTGAAGGCATGGTCTGCGATTTTTGCGCACGCGGCGTAGAAAAGACCTTTCAAAAGCAGGTGGCGGTACGGGATATTCAGGTTGATCTGGCCAAGGGCGTGATTTTGTTGGCGTACGACTCAGGTTATACGATCGACAAGCAAGCTGTTGCGCGAGGCGTGCTCGACAATGGCTTGAACCTGGTCGGTGTTGAAGTGCTGGAGTTCTAGGATGCGTGAGGGGGCCGCAAGCTTTTTATCTTTATTCACGTCGACCTCGACGCTAATTTGCTGTGCGCTGCCTGCCGTATTTGTCTCGTTAGGGGCGGGCGCCTCGTTCGCCAGCCTCATCGGTTTTTTTCCTATGCTTCCGGTGCTGTCGACTTACAAGATCGAGATTACCGTTGCCGCTTTGGTTATGCTGATTGCATCCGGTTTAATCAACCGTCGCACAGCACGCCTGCCTTGTCCTATAGAACCTGGCGCAGCTAAGGCATGCATGCAAACGCGGCGTCGGTCTGCGGTAACCTGGTGGTTTTCGGTGGCGATTTTTTCCGGGGCATCGTTATTTACTTATCTTGTACCGCTCTGGATGTGAACAAATCTAAAGTGATACGAACGCTTAACACTGAGAGCGCGGGAGCAGCCGGCCGATTCGCGAGACGTGCGTCTTTGCCGACAGCGCAAACGGTGCTGTTGCGCGAAAATGCGCGCTCGCTACGATAACTATTTCGCACTGGCGATGGGTCGCTTATGACTACGACAACTGACAACTCTACCCTCAACTGGCGCTGCCGAGCGACGTGGCGACAGACCTCGATTAATACCGGCTGGTGTTTACTCGGCTGCAGTATAGGCGATCTGGGCACCATCCTGTTCTTCCAACTCAGCGGCATCCCGTTACCCATGCTCACGATCATGGCCCTGGCCATGTTCAACGGACTTGCGACTAGCGTGTTGCTGGAAACCTATATGCTTAGGCGACAAGGGTATGCCTTTGTTGAGGGTCTACAAATGGCCTTTCGTATGAGTTTTGCGTCTATGCTGGCTATGGAATTGGCTATGAATTTAACCGATTATTGGCTTGCGGGTGGGGTGCTGGTTTGGTGGGTGATTCCTATCATGCTCGGCGCGGGTTTCGTGGTACCACTGCCCTACAATTACTATCGCCTGAAAAAATATGGCAAGGCTTGTCACTAAGGCCTGTGTTTGTAAGAAGGTCTTGCAAACAGATTCAGCAGGCGAGTTAATGAACAGTAATCGTTAGATGGATTAATTTGCAATGAGCCATCCCTGTCACAACAGCCAAATACCCCGTTTAAAGCGCGCAGCGGGCCAAATCAACGGCGTCATCACAATGGTTGAGGAGGGCAAGTACTGCATTGATATCCTCAATCAAGTCAAAGCCGCGCGATCTGCCCTGACCGCGGTCGAAAACCAAATTATGGGCACCCACATCCGCGAGTGTATCCGTGAGGCTTTGATCGATGAACGCAACATAGACACTAAAATTGATGAGCTGATGAAGGCTCTGCAACGTTCGTAATTGATTGCTGTAGTTGCGCTCGACGCGCACGGTAGCGCCGCATTTTGGCATTGCACGCCTCGATCTAGAAATCGTAATCTCGTGCACCCTGGGTGGCGCCAGACCAGTTATCCTCTAATCTAAATCATCTGCTAACCGAAACAGAACTATCGATAAATTAGGCCGAGCCACGCCACGTGCTCATAAGGATTTACATGCAATTCGGATCCCCTTTCGTAAACTCCCACCGTAGCCGTCTCGTGCTACGCCGCTTGAGTGTAATGATTTTCAGTTGTCTGGGACTATTCTTAAGCCTGCTCCCAAGCTCTGGCGTAGTTCAAGCGGAGACCAAGGCCAGGGCAGAACTTTTCGATCCGATGGACGTCTTTCAATTGGAATATGTCGGCGCGATGGCGGTCAGCCCGGATGGCAAAACCATCGTCTATGAGCGCGTCTCGAATGGTCTGCACTGTGATTGCTCGCGCCGTATTCTCTGGCGCATTGGAGCTGATGGCGCTAACCATGAACCGCTGCTGGCAGACGCGGAGCTAGAAGCGAGATCGCCGTTGTGGTCGCCGTCGGGCGATCGCATCGCCTACATCGCACGGACTCAAATCCGTGGCTTGCAGCGTAGGCAGATATTTGTTCTTAACGTCGCGAGCGGTAAGACGCTGCGCGTAACAGAGGTAGCGGAACGCCCCGGCGATCTAGCCTGGTCGCCAGATGGCACGTTACTGGCTTTTACAATGGCGACCCCGCGAGAGGTCAAACCCATCGTTAAGCCTCGCAAAGCGCCGCAAGGAGCGCGCTGGGCAAAATCAGCGAAGGAAGTGACTTCGCTGCGTTATCAAGTTGATGGTAGCGGTATCGTTGCCGCAGCCAACCGCCACATTTTTGTTGTGCCCAGCATCGGCGGTACAGCGCGTCGATTATCTAACGACGACTTTAATCACTTTGGCCCGTTGCAATGGGATGCAAAAAACCAAAGCATTTTATTTTCTGCGGATCGGCATCCCGAATGGGAGCGTCGTACGATGCAGCGAGATCTCTACTCAGTGCAGCTCGCTACAGGCGAAATAACACAGCTAACTAGCGCGTCTGGAGTTGAACGCAATCCACGGCTGTCGCCGGACGGTCGATATTTAGCATATTTGGCTGCGCCGGATAATCGCAAGGCTTACGCGCCCTACAGCCTTCAATTGCTGGACCGTCAAAGCGGTCAAACCAAAGCACTGCTGCCAGACCGCGATTTATCGTTTAGCAATTTGCTTTGGGATCGCAGCGGCCTCTACGCACAGTACGACGAGCGGGGAAAGCGAAAGGTCGCCAAGATTAGTGTGCGCGGTAAGTTCCAGGAAAAAGTCGGCACGTTAGGCAGCGCTTCGCTGGGTCGTCCCTATTTGAGCGGCAGCTACCATGTGGCGAACGGCACCATTGCATTTCAACAGGGCAGTCCGGATCGACCGGCTGAACTGGGCGTGTTCGCGCCCCGCGCTCAGAAACCGCGCCAGCTGACGAAGCTAAACGAAGACATACTGGCGCAAAAGACGCTCGGTACGGTCACCGAAATTCGTTATCCATCCAGTCACGACGGGCAGGAGATACAAGGCTGGTACATCAAGCCGCCGCAGTTTGACGCGAGTAAGCAGTATCCCGTGGTGGTTGAGATCCATGGCGGGCCGCACTTGGCATATGGGCCTTTTTTTAGCGCTGAGTTGCAGTTGTTGGCTGCAGCAGGATATGTCGTGTTTTACGACAACTATCGAGGCAGCACGTCTTATGGCACTGATTTCGCGTTGTTGTTGCAATACAAATACTCAAGCCCAGATGATTTTGCCGATCATGTAAGTGGTTTGGATGCCCTAATAGCAAAGGGATTTGTCGATCCTGCTAATCAGTTCATTGCCGGTGGATCGGCAGGTGGTATTGGTACCGCTTATGCAATCGGTTTGACCGATCGCTTTAACGCGGCGGTTGCGGCTAAGCCAGTGGTTAATTGGATTTCTAAAACGTTAACGGCGGATTCTTCGGTTGGGCAGATCCATCGTCAATTTCCAGCACCGCCTTGGGAAGCGTTTGAGCACTATTGGCAGCGCTCGCCATTGTCTCTGGTAGGGAACATGACTACCCCAACGCTACTGATTACCGGCGAGCATGACCGGCGCACGCCGATATCTGAAACAGAGCAGCTGTATCAGGCGCTGCGACTCAAGGGGGTTGATTCGGCCATGGTGCGAATCCCAGGCGCGTCGCACAACATAGCTGGGCGGCCGTCGCGTCTTGTAGCTAAGGTGGACTATATTTTGGCCTGGTTTGAGCGCTATAAGAAAGCGCCACCAATTCGATAAAACGCAATTAAGACTAACAAATCCTGTGAATAAACGCCGGCTGCATGGCCAGCCAGCGTTTAATGCAAGCCGCGCTTAACCAAGCCTGGACTCTCGTTACGCGGCTTAATATCAAAACAGTCCACCTGGCCATTGGGTCGTTTTCGCTTCAGCGAGCGACAGCGGTTTAGCGCTAACTATTCTTTAAAAATTGCAATTGCTTGATTGCCGTCGCGATCTATGTGACCGCGATACATCCCCGCTGTATTAAAGGAATACACCACGCTACCGCTGGGATCCAAGCCAATAATGCCACCCCCTGCCTGCATAGCGACGAGTTTTTCCTGAATCACCGCGTCGGCTGCGTCTTGTAAAGAGATATTAAGATAAGCGCTGCGAGCGCAGATGTCATGCGCGACTGCCGCACGAATAAAGTACTCGCCATGGCCAGTAGCAGAGATACCGCAGCTGGCGTTATCGGCGTAAGTGCCTGCGCCAATAATTGGACTGTCTCCGATGCGTCCAAAACGCTTGTTGGTCATGCCGCCAGTGGATGTGGCTGCAGCGATATTGCCTGCACTGTCCAGTGCGACGGCACCGACGGTGCTGAATTTTTGGCCTTCGTGACTATCCGACCCGCCAGTATTGAGCGGATCGTCCACTTCTTCTGATAGCGATGTCACCTGATCATTTTTCTCTAACAGCTTGTCTAATTGCGAGCGTCGACGGTCGGTATGGAAGTAGCTGTTGGCAACGAACTCGAAATTTTGGGCCTTGGCAAATTGTTCCGCGCCAGCGCCCATTAACATCACATGAGGTGAATGATCCATTACCGCGGCGGCTAGGCGAATTGGATTTTTTATCCGCTGAATACCGGTTACCGCGCCTGCGTTTAAATCATGGCCGCGCATGATAGAGGCGTCTAACTCGACATGGCCATCGTGGGTAAACACCGCGCCGTGGCCAGCGTTGAACAAAGGTGAATCCTCCATGATTTCCACTGCCGCGATAACCGCGTCGGTGCTGTTGCCACCGTCACTTAAAACCCTGTGGCCTGCTTGCAAAGCCGCGGCCAACTTTTTTCTATACTGGCTTTCAACTGCGTCGGACATTTTTTCGCGCAGAATAGTTCCCGCGCCACCGTGAATCACGATAGCGATTGGGTTTTTGATAGCTTGATTCGTCAGCGTTTCCGCCGGGGCAGTCATAGTCATAGTAAAAAACAATGCAATTAGATATTTCGTGGTACTTAGCATAAAAACGGTTGCCTAAAAAGTGAGCTGCCCGCTGGCATGAAGACCAAAATAATGCCCGAGCGCATAGCTTACGTCACTCACAGATTTTCGAGCGAGTGCAGATCGCCGCGCTTCGGCTGTGGGCGCTACCAACAGGAGCCGTAGATCGATCGCGCGTGTTTATCCTTGCGGTTTATCGCTAATATTTGGACAGCGTCTGGTGCATTGGAAATAAGCAATGCCCGAATCAGATACGCAGATGAAAACGTGCCAATAAGA
>DJYW01000149.1:0-335 GCA_002450255.1 Gammaproteobacteria bacterium UBA6968 | reverse complement strand
TGAAACGGGCGTGTGAACCACTATGCCACATAAATTGACCGCCGCAGAACTGGCCCAATACCGTACCGATGGATTTGTGCTGAAGCACAATGTGTTTAATGCGCAACAGTTGCGTGCGCTAAGGGTTGCTGCTGATCGAGCCGTGGCCACAGCACAACAAGCAGCCGCTCGGCCGGATGCAAGTACGTACTTTCTGGATGGCAATCGGTTCGTTGATGTGGGTCGGGTCACCATTCAATTCGAGCATCAACCTGGCAGCAGCCTGGTCCGAGTGATGGAACCCGTACGGTTGCTGGAAGCGGAGTTCGAGCAGCTGATCGACGATCCGCGCTTAG
>DJYW01000077.1 GCA_002450255.1 Gammaproteobacteria bacterium UBA6968 | reverse complement strand
GGACGGATTTGCAGAATTAAGTCTGGTTTTAATAGGAAAGGGGTCAGGACGAACCCGTTTAGCAATTATCTGTCATTACAAGCGAATCAAAGGCTATGTCTTAAAATGCGCGGCGCCTGATCACTCTGGTACTCCGCCTGTGCACGGCAAAGTGCCTATCCGCCGACAGCTAGCTGACTCGGCGCCCACCGACAGCTTTAGCATCTTGTTTCGCCATGCAGGGGCAAACCGATAGCGTCTTATTGCAAGAAGATGGAAAAGGCGACGTGGTCCTGGCAAGTCTGCTGTATCGCGCCATGGCCAGTTAACCAGTCGTATACATTGAAAGAAGCAGCCGATTTTCATAGCCAGCCTCTGCCAACCTAAATTTTGACCAATTGTCGGTGCGTCATTGCAGGGTTCTGAATGCAAACAGTCGGGTTACGACGGTTCTCTGGAAGCGACGGTATAAACGTCTGTTAATAGATGCCGGTTTGTAGCAGAAGCGTCCTTGTGATCGTTGAGTTTTGATGTCCAGAGACGGACGGCTTAAGTCTAAGCAAGTTCGGCGTAAAGTTAAGCGCAGACGGCGCGAGCTTAAGACTTAAGAGGAACCGCATGTTTAGGCTTGCGATGGGGTGAGGCTTGGCTTCTTTACAATATCGTCAGGCGTTCAAACTGAGCGCTCGGCGGCGTTTCTTTGCGCTGCGACTCGTGCTTAGGCGTCTTTTCAACTCACTCTCTAAATCAGCAGCCGATGCTTGATTTTTACTGGACCGCCCCAATCTTCCGCGCAATAAAAAGTGTAGATGGGAGCCCAGGCATGACGGATTCTTCGACCGATACGATTAACGCCGAGAACCAGGCGCAAGCCGAAACTCGGTCTTTTCAGACTGAAGCAAAGCAGCTTCTCCAATTAATGATTCACTCCCTTTATTCGAACCGGGAGATCTTTCTACGTGAACTGATTTCAAACGCGTCTGATGCCATTGATAAGTTGCGCTTCAAGGCAATTGAAGATGAATCGCTGTTGGAAGACGATGGCGAGTTCGCCATCGATATCACTTTTGATAAAGAGGCCAAGCTGCTGACTATCGCGGACAACGGTATCGGCATGTCTAAGGACGAAGTGATCGCGAATTTAGGCACGATTGCGAAGTCTGGCACGGCAGATTTTCTGGCAAACCTCACGGGCGATCAAAAAGCCGATTCCCAGCTTATCGGGCAATTTGGTGTGGGTTTTTACAGCGCTTTTATGGTTGCTGATCGTGTCGAGGTACTCACTCGCGGTGCCGGTGAAACCGGCGGCGTGCGTTGGCAGTCCAGTGGCGAAGACGATTACACCATTGCCGATGTAGACGGCCTCAGTCGCGGTACTCAGGTGATTTTGCACTTGCAAGAGGACGCTTTGGAATTTGCCGAGGACTTTCGCCTGCGCTCGGTTGTGCGCAAATACTCTGATCACATCGGCGTGCCTGTTCGCATGATCAAGAACGACCCACCGGCTATGCCGGACGCGGATGCAGCGGATGCTGAGGACTCGGAGGCTGATTCGGCAGGAGCTGATTCGGCAGGGGCAGCGGTAACGTTGGAGCCGGTCAATTCAGCCAAGGCGCTGTGGACTCGCTCCCGTTCCGATGTGGCCGATGACGAGTACAAAGAGTTCTACAAGCACGTATCCCACGACTTTGATGATCCCCTGAGCTGGAGCCATAACCGAGTGGAAGGCAAGCTCGAGTACACCAGTCTGCTTTATTTGCCCAAGCGCGCACCGTTTGACTTATATAACCGGGATGCACCGAAAGGTCTTAAACTTTACGTCCAGCGGGTTTTCATTATGGACGAGGCGGAACAGTTCCTGCCGCTGTACTTACGCTTCGTGAAAGGGGTGCTTGACTCCAACGATCTGCCATTGAACGTCTCGCGTGAGATTTTGCAGCAGGACGAGCGCGTCACTTCGATCCGCAGTGCGCTGACCAAACGCGTGCTGACGATGCTGAAAAATCTTGCTAATAAGGAACCCGAGCAATACCAAGCTTTCTGGGACGAGTTGGGTGAAGTATTGAAAGAGGGTGCTGGCGAAGACTTCAGTAATCGCGAAGAACTCAGCAAGTTGTTGCGGTTTGCGAGCACCAGACCGAGCGACGCATCTGTCGCGGCGAAAAAAGACATTAGCTTGGACGGCTATTTAGAGCGCAAAGTCGAAGATCAAGATTGTATTTATTACATCTGCGGCGAGAGCTATGAAACCGTCAGCCGCAGTCCGCACCTGGAGATCTTCAAAGAGCGTGGGGTGGAAGTGCTGCTCATGTTTGACCGCATAGATGAATGGCTGATGAGCATGCTCACCGAGTACGAGGGCATCAAGTTCGTCGATGTCATGCGCGGTGATGTCACCCTGCCTGGCGAGACTAAGAGTGACACCGATGACGACGCTAAGGATGAAGCCGATGAGCACCCGCTCACTGAACGAATTAAAGCGGTGGTAGAGGCTAAAGTGGAAGGGGTTCGGCCATCGAAACGACTCACAGGTTCGCCCGCCTGCCTGGTGTTGGCAGAGCACGCTATGGGAGCTCAAATGCGACGTATCATGGAAGCCAGCGGACAAAGCATGCCGGAGATGAAACCGTATTTCGAATTCAATCCGGATCATCCGCTGGTGCAGCGATTGGAAAACGAGCCAGACGAAGATCGGTTTTCAGAATTGGTAAATGTGCTCTTCGACCAGGCCAGTTTGGCCGAGGGCGGACACTTGGCAGACCCGGCTGGCTATGTTGAACGCTTAAACCGTTTGCTCTTGGAGTTGCTTGACCAGGAATAGTCGGAATCGGTCTGCGCCGTGCTCGGTTTGAGGTTGGTTCTTGCGCCGGAGATTGACCGTGACCCAGCTGTCAGCGCTACTCGCCAGCTTGACGGTGAAGGGCCGGCGGTCTCGGTTTTCAGCATCGCTGCATCGCTGCATCGCT
>DJYW01000181.1 GCA_002450255.1 Gammaproteobacteria bacterium UBA6968 | reverse complement strand
CCAGCAAAGCTATAGAGTTTCATCGTTCTTCGCTTTTGCTAAAACTGTTTTATAACACGGAGGAGGCGAGACAGGGACATTGCACATGATGTTCATAGGAAGTCCCTCTGAAGAGACATTGCCACAGTCGACAACTTCGCTCGTTTCGCCAGACTATTGCAACATTTAGTAACCAGAATCTTTCAAAAAGTTCATAAAAAATCCATAAAATGGTCGCGACAAACCCTAGATATGATGTAAAACCCTGTTTTTACGGTTAAAAATAAGAGCAAATTTTTTCCACTTTGCCTTCACTTTTGTCAACTTTTGAGTAACATGTTCGTAACAAACGCTAGGTTTGGAAGTTGCCTATCTTCACGCAGATCAGCTGACGGGTCGAAGAGAGGCTGGTCATAAACATTCTCACAAGTTAATTAGAAGGAAATCTAATATGGCAAAACTCTCATGGCTTAATAAAGCCCTGACAACGGCTGCTATTGCAGGTGTAGGGATTTCTATCCCCAGCGCGCCAGTGTTTGCGGAAGACGATGAAATCGTCGAGGAAGTGGTTGTTACAGGTACGAGAATTCGTGCGCCGGGCATCGTATCTTCCAGCCAAATCTCGTCGATTAGTGCTGATGAAATTTTACTTCAGCAGGAACCGGAGATTGAAAAAATCTTGCGTGACTTACCGATCACTATTCCCGCTGACGGTCAGAACGTGAACAACGGCACCGGTGGTGCGGCAACCATTAATTTGCGCGGTCTTGGTTCAAACCGAAACCTCATTTTGATGAACGGGCAACGTATGACGCCTTACAACTATAATGGCGTGGTGGATACGCAAGTGATTCCTACCGCCTTGGTTGAGCGGATCGACGTGATAACCGGTGGCGCTTCTGCGGTATATGGCTCCGATGCGATCGCAGGTGCTCTGAATTTCGTTATGAAGAATGATTTTCAAGGGGTTGATTTGCAGATCAATTCGTCGCAAACCGGCGACAGTGACGGTGAGAACGACAATATATCGTTGACCCTCGGCTCAAGCTTAGCTGATGGCAAGGGCAACGTCGCGATGAACATTACCTGGAACGAGCGAAAGGCGGTTCTGCTTGGTCAAAGACGCCTAGGCACATTGGGTATTGACAGTGGCGATGGCTCCAACCTCGATGCCTATTATGCTGGCGAAAGCGCAACGGAGACGCCCAATTGTAGCCCTGGTACTGGCGCAGTTACGGCGGGTGGTTCAACCACGTCGATGCCTACACGCGTCCAAATCGTTGGTGCAGGTGGCACACTAGGCCAGTTTCGTGACGATCGTACGATCGCAGATGAGTGCTCGGTCTTTAACTTCAACCCGTTTAACTACTATCAAACACCGCAAGAGAAATACTCTGGCATGGTGATCGCTAACTACGAGATTAATGAAGCGGCAAATGTCTATTCACGCTTCACCTTCAGCAATGTCACGGTGCGTCAGCAGGTCGCGCCCTCTGGTACTTTCGGTCAACCTTTTGACGTGCCAGTGGACAATTACTTCTTCAGTGATCAAGCAAGGGCTTTTGTTGTGGATGCGGCTAATTCGGCAGTCGCCAGTGGCGCGCTGGAGGCGGGTGTTGGCAGCGGAAAGTGGCAGGACAACAACTCAAACAACGTAGTGGACTCAGGTGATTACCTGCCAATGGTATTGCGTCGACGTACATTAGAGTTAGGCACTCGCTCTGAAAACTACGACACTGACCACTTTCAGTTTGTAGCGGGTGTGAACGGCGATGTCCTAGAAGATTTTAACTACGACGTTTCCTTTCAATACGGTGAAACGAACCGAACGACAGTTCGTGGCGGCTATACCAATTTGACAAACATCCAAAATGCACTTGATTCCACTGACGGAGAGACCTGTGCGAACGGCGATTCAACCTGTGTGCCGATCGACTTGTTCGGTGGTTTTGGGACCATCACACCCGCGATGGCTGCATATTCGCAAGCGATCGCGTTGCAACAGCAAAAGTATGATCAGATGATGGTTGCGGCCTCATTTGGTGGCGTTTTGTCTGCCGTCCAATCGCCGATGGCTGATTCCCCTGTTGCTTTCAATATTGGTTACGAGACGCGAGAAGAGAATGGATCGTTGGAACCGGATGAGTGTTTGAAGCTCGCTCCTCGAAGCTGCCAAGGCGGTGCTGGCGGGAATCTGCTGCCAATCTCCGGTGGTTTCAAGGTCGATGAGTTTTTTGTGGAAGCAATAGTGCCCTTAATCGAGGGCAAAGACTTCGCCGAAAGCCTATCCTTGGAGCTCGGCTATCGTGATTCCGATTACAGCATCACGGGCAGCGCCTCGACTTGGAAGGCGGGTCTGAACTGGCGTCCTGTGGACCAACTGTTGGTTCGCGCGATGCTGCAAGAGGCCAATCGCGCACCAAATGTCTCTGAGTTGTTTTCGCCGATCACCACCGGTTTAGACAATGCAAAGCAAGACCCTTGCTCAATAGCTAACGTTGCGAACATTGACGATGCTCTAAATGCTTTGTGTCTCTCTACTGGGATGACGGCAGCGCAGGTAGGCACCGTACAAGATGTGATCTCAGGTCAGATCACCTTGTTGACTGGATCAGATCCTGTGAATCCTCCAGATCCTGAGGAAGCAGACACCCTCACTTTTGGCGCGGTTTGGACGCCTGAGTTTGATCTTGTAGACGACCTGACGATATCGGCCGACTACTACGATATTGAAGTAAAAGGCTATATCGGCGAATTCTCAGCGCAAGAAATTCTAGACGGATGTTATGTTGCAGGATTGACATCTGAGTGTTCTAAGATCAACCGCGTGGGCGGCGATTTGACGATCGCTGGCGCCGGTATCAACCTGTACACGACCAATCTTGATTACATTCAAGCGGAAGGCGTTGATCTCAGCGTGTCGTTTGGAATTGAAACTGGTGACTTTGGGTACCTGAATGTGTCCACCACAATTCACAAATACCTTACCCAAGAAAGCCAAAGCAGCTCTCTGACACCGGTGATTGATTGTAAGGGCTACTTTAGTACTTCTTGCGACCCAGTATCCGATATG
The DNA here is from genome assembly GCA_002450255.1 of Gammaproteobacteria bacterium UBA6968. Classification (GTDB taxonomy): domain Bacteria; phylum Pseudomonadota; class Gammaproteobacteria; order Pseudomonadales; family Azotimanducaceae; genus UBA4421. Next base: position 1,488 of record DJYW01000181.1, on the reverse strand, counting down.
CGGTGGACTGCTCGCGCGACATGGACGTATGACAAATTCACCGTTTCCGCTCTGTGGAGACACATTGACGGAGTCGACATTACACCAGAGGAATCGGCAAGCGTTTTCCCAGCCTTCCGTTCAATTGATAGTTATGACTACATTGATCTGTATGCGGGCTATCAAGTGCTTGAGAGCGTGAGCCTGAGCTTTGGTATCGACAACGCCTTTGATGAAGATCCGCCGGTGGTCGGCAACGATGTAGGCGATACTAGCTCAAACAGCGGTAATACTTTTCCTAGTAATTACGACACCATGGGCAGGATCTATACCGCCGGTATTCGAGTAACTTTCTAAAGCTGAACATTCAGACGAGCGAAGTGCTTGATTAAAAAGCGGCAGATTAATCTGCCGCTTTTTTTTTGTGACGGTTGTGCTTTGCAATTTAGGCAGAATCAGCCTAACGGTGATTGCAGCGACGAGTATCTTTGGTCGCCGCCTTTGTGTTTGGGTTTCGTCAGGCTGGCTGCACGCCGCCCCTCGCGGCTACTGGCCCAGCTAGTCAAATAGTTTGTTTATCGACTTCCTTTATCCTCCGCTCGATGATTCAAATTCGTATTGTGTATCGAACACTCGCTCCAGATGGCGCTAAAATCTGGTTCCGAACATTGAAGAGAAGCCAATGTCACAGAACACACCCAACGGGCAAAGCTACCTTTGTGGCCAAGCGAGTGAACCACTGCTGTATGAAACCATTGGCGGCTGCTTGGATCGCATCGCTGCGGCCTATCCTGACCAGCCTGCCCTGGTGGTGCGCCATCAGAACATTCGCTGGGGCTATGCGGAGTATCAACGGCATGTTGATGCGCTAGCGATGGGGCTCTTAGCCATTGGCATTGGCCCGGGTGATCGGGTGGGCATCTGGTCACCCAATCGCGTGGAGTGGTGTTTGACGCAGTTCGCCACGGCCAAGATCGGCGCGATTATGGTGTGTATCAATCCAGCCTATCGGCCATATGAATTGGAGTACGCGCTCAACAAGGTCGAGTGCAAGGCGGTGATAACGGCGGAGTCGTTTAAGACCAGTGAGTACCTTGAAATGCTGCAGGTGCTGGCGCCGGAACTGACGCAATGCGCCCCGGGAAAGCTGGTGTCTGCCAAGGTCCCTCATCTGAAAAGCATCATTCGTATGGGCAGCGAAAAAACAGCGGGCATGTTCAATTTCGACGAGGTGTGCAGCATGGGCGGCGCCACCGAACGCGACCGCATGACGGAGATCGCCGCAACCCTGCAGCCGGATGATGCGATCAATATTCAGTTTACTAGCGGCACCACGGGCAACCCAAAGGGCGCGACTCTGAGTCATTTCAATATTTTGAACAACGGCCTGCAGGTGGGCGCAGGTATGCGCTTTAGTAAGCATGACCGACTGTGTATTCCAGTGCCCCTGTATCACTGCTTTGGCATGGTCATGGGGAATTTGGCATGCCTGACCCATGCCGCGTGCGC
>DJYW01000033.1:10539-21560 GCA_002450255.1 Gammaproteobacteria bacterium UBA6968 | reverse complement strand
AGCTCGCTCTCTAGAACCCAGCCAAGTGCTGGGTTTTTTATGTCTGCTTAAAACCTATCGTCTTGCCCTTAGCTGATTAGCCGTGTGTTTTAAAATCATGGCATCAATCAAAGACTGGATGGCCTTCTGGTCTTCTTCCGACATCTGACTAACCGCTTCAGACTCGAGTTGTAGGTTGCTGGGTAAGTCTCTTTCTTCTTTATCAAAAAACGGCAAGTCTGCGCTGATGCTTAGTGCAATGCGATTTTAGTAGTTCGTCCGCTAGATCAATTGGCGTACAATGCGTCGCTAATGGTGGTTGAGACCACCTCTACCGAGACGCAGAGACTAACCCAAGCGATAGCCGTTGACATGATTGAACTTCGTAATGCTGAATGCCATTTTTTACGTAGCCCTCAAAAAATTAGTCCGCGTGGCCGGTTGAGCTGTGCTCTGTGGGCATTGCTTTTGTTACTGCCGGCTCCGGTTTATGCCGAGTATTGGGTATCTGTAGGCAGCTTTAAGAGCCGAGTTCGGGCCGAGATTGGGCTTCAAGCGGCGCAACAGGCGAGCACGGAACCTTATGCAGTCGTCGCTAAAGAGACCTCAGCGGGTCTCACTTATCGCGTGGCGGCTGGTCCATATGCCGATTTTGATCTCGCCAAGAATCGAGCTAGCCGATTGCGTGAGCAGCAATACCCAACGGCCTGGGTGTGGTTTATGCCCGCGGGTGATAGCACCGGTTTGGGAGGCAGTTTGTCTGGTGCTGCACGCTCTCCTGCGAATCAGATGGGTGCGAATGCAACTAACTCCTCGGCGTCGTCCGACACGGACGGTGACGACAGAGTAGTCACTTGGTCGGTGCTAGATAGAGAGGAATCAAGCATTGCTGATGAGCAGGTCAGAAGGGCGGACGCAAGCTCTGTCGCTGATGATGCACAGGTGCAAACAGAGGCGCCCGCAGGGTATACATTGAACAAGCTGAAACAAAATTAGGGTTTAGCTGTTTTGTGTGGCGGTCACCACGCCGCTTTTGTTCTGCCAAATACACGACCGCGCTTGCTCCTGTGCAGGCAAGGCTTTTGCTTCAGGCGAGTGCCGGTGCCTACTTAGCTCCCCGGCAGCTTAGACTACTTGATCTGCCGTTTTGTTTTCTCTAGACCCACTCGGAGCAGCAAGAATTGGTGTGCCTGGCAGCCAATAATGAGTGAAGTAGTCCAAGCTGGCCCATTGTATTGGCCGAGCTCTGCGTCGATTCACTGTCCCTGCAATCACAACACACCCTTTACTAGCGCTCGCCAATCGGTTTCTCTGATCTCCGTTTCAAATTTTCCTGAGTAGAGAAAGCAGGTCAGCATGTCTTTTTGCTCTGTGCTGAGTTCAGAACGTTCGATGGTGTGTCGGGTAGTTGAGCCTTCCACGGGCTTGATCGGTACCCACCCTATACCGTCTATCTGCAGGGCATCAAATGTTCTGCTGACACCGTCCACTGATTCGATTTCTGCGACTGCATTGGACATAGCCGTTAGTTTCACCGCATTCAGATCTGCACTACTTCTTGCAACTAAAGTCATTTCTATGTTGAAGACTTCCTGTTCCTCTTTGCCGCCCCTATCTATCGACAACAGAATCAATAGCCCGCACGCTAATAAAGTAAAGGCGCCCCATAGGGTTGCCACCAGATTGAAAGCGCTAGAAGAGTAATCCGGCCAAAAAACACCTTTGGTAACCATGCCCGCAGTTGTGAACACGCCGACGATAATGCCGAACAACATAGTGCGTGTATCGTTGCTCCGTTTCTTGGCCGCCTTGCCTTTAGGGGTAACTTTGAACTCTACTTCAAATGGATTGAATAAGGTGGCGATAGCGGTGGGCAAAATATGCAGGCCTTGTTGAAGCTGTGAGGTAAAAGAAAGAAAAGGGATATAGCACTCGCGAAAGTACCAGACCATTGTACTAACCGTGATAATGATTAGCGGCGCAACAATATCCGCGAAGGCAGCCAGATCGAGCGCCGGATAGGGGGCTACATCGAAAAGAAAATAGATGCCGGGTACCAAGAGCATAAATATTCGCAACGGGTGCGGTGCGATCCAACTGGTCGGCAGAAAGAATACGCGCTGTTTCAGCGTTAGTCCCGGACCTAGCGGCCCGCTGGGTAGGAATAACGTTTGTAATGCGCCGCGACACCAGCGTTTACGCTGAACGATGTGGCCCTCGAGGTTTTCTGCCGCCAAACCAACCGCCAAGCGTTCGTTTAAAAAACGCGTTTTCCAATTTTTTCGCAGGAGCACCATTGAAGTCAGTATGTCTTCAGTGATGGACTCCGTTGGTATGCCACCGGATTCAACGACCACTTGGCGTTTGGCGATAGAAAGAGAGCCGCAGCAAAATGCCACCTCCCAAGCGTCTCGAGCGGGTGCAAGGTGGTTAAAAAAGAGTCGTTGCTCATCGGGTATCGAGTCTTCCATGCCGCTGTTTACCTGCAATACATCGCGGTTAAAGAAGTGATGAGGAATCTGCACCATACCAACGGTAGGATCATTGAAGAGTCCGACTACGCGTCGCAAAAAAATTGGGGTTAGACAAAAGTCGGCGTCGATTACAGCGAATAAGTCGCCTTTACAAAACTTCAACGCGTTGTTGATATTGCCAGCTTTGGCATGACTTCGGTCGCTCCGATTTATGTAGTTTGCGCCGTGTCTTTCTGCGAGTGATTTAAGCCAGTCACGATCCTTGCCATCGTCGCAGACCCAGACGGTCTTATTTGGATAGTCAACATGGGTAGCGGTCGCGATCGTCGCTTCTAAAACCTCTTCACCTTCGTTATAGGTGGGGATAAGAATATCGACGCTCGGCCAGGTTTCTGGCGGTGAAGCTTCTAACAGCTTTTGTTGTTCGTCAGCGACGGTACTGTTGTCGCGATGTTTGACCAGTAGGATGGTGAATATGATGTTTTCGACGGTTGCTAAGAGTTCCAGCGCGAAAAACCACATGCTGTAGTAGGAGCCTTCAAAATTTGTAGCTCGCCAAGCGAAGTAGCGCAAGGAAATGAGAATAAACACGCTTGATGCAATCAAGCGCGCAAGCCCCCACTCTCTCTTGAGAAAAATCAGCAGTGTTGCGCTGTATGCCAGGGACAGAATAAACGCCAGGTTTTGGGTCAGATCGAGGCTGGGGCTGAACATAAGCTAGAACTTAGTTTGCATCTGAAGCGGCTGTAGTTGCATATCGTGCTGGTTCCATCTTGATTGGGTATTAATAGAGGTTTTTGCGAGTTCGGAATTAACTGCGCTCATTTTTCTTGCGAATTAACGATCGAATAAGGCAGCGTCCAAAGAGATAGAAAAGCAGAACGGCTAGTGGCCCCTAAAAATACTTTGTGAAAAAAGACAACAGATTTAAATTGTCGTAAATCACGCTAGCCTTGCGCCCATAGTAAAAAGCGTTTGCAGGGCTGGCGCCTAGTTCCTCATAGTTGAACTTGAGTTTTAGCAGTACAGAGTTTTTGTGTCCTGCCTGAACCATCGACTCTTGTTTGGTAAGCGATATCATGTTGCCAATTTTTGCGTAGACCTCTGCGCTGAATTCTTGAGTAGAACCGTTTAATCGCACTCGGACCTTAGAACCAATATTTAGTACATCGTAGTAATCTTCGTCGAGCAAAACATCTAGATGGATCGTGTCAACATCGATCAACTCAGCTATTTTCGTACCTGGCATGATCTCTTGGTCTTCTTTTACAAAAATGCGAGTGATCATAGAATTGACAGGAGTCTTATAGGTGACGGTTTCTTGTTGCGTGTTAAAGCTCCCTTCTGTCGCTATGTGTGTATCTAGTTCGGTGATGCGCTCTTGGACGTGTTCTAACTCTGCCTTGAGCTCAGCGCGGCGAAACTTGACTCTGTCGATCTCCTGCTGCGTATACGGAACATCGTTGTATCCTTCATTAAGAAAGAAGCCCTTTTCAACAGCGTTTCTGCGTATTTTTAATCCCTTGATTGCGGCTTTCATAGCCTTACATTCGTGTTTTAAACGAGCGTTTTTTGCTGTAATCGCTTCGGTAGTGGCGGCATCTACTAACTGCGTCGCTTCAAGCACTTCATAGCGTTTTAGCTCGCTTCCTGACACCTGCAGTTCGCTATACAGGGCATCATGTTTGGCCTCCAATTCCTCGATTTGCGCGCGAAATAACTCTTCCGATGCGGCAATGAGTTGCTCGTAGCGAGCCTCCAGCTCTGTCTGAAACTCGGCGTCATGTTGTTCTTTTGCAGCTAAAGAAATCAGCATGTTTGTGAGGTCGTTACGTTCTCGCGTAAGCCCGGTAAATCTGGAGCCGTCGAATCTTTGATTGGATTTAACCGCGATCACGGTGCCGCGCTCTGCGTAGCTCATATTCTCTGCCGCGACTTCATCTAAGTGACCGCCGGTCACGGCGGTAATGTCGTAGGTGTCGGCATCTACTATGGCTTCCAGGCTGGGCGTAATAGTGATCAGCGGTAGCAGCGCCCATATCAGCAACAGCAAAATCAGGCCGTAGAATATGTATTTAATGTTGCGGCTAAGGTGTTTCATTTTTTATTGGTTTAGCCTCTCGACTTTTTGAGACGGTGGCATCGGAAAAAACAGTCCATCGCAGTTTTCAAAGTGGCAACCAGAATTTTATAAACAGATTTAGGTCTCGGTATTGAGGCGCGGTTATAACGTGGACTGTGCGCCAAACCTGTGAACCAAAAATGTGTATGTCTTAATGTTTCGTACTTTCGTCAAAAACGTAGATCATTGAAGAGGAAATAGACAAGCGGTAGTAAATATAAAATGAGTGGATCACTTTCTCTGCGCGCGGCCGATGCATGCTTAAAAATGCCGTAGGTAATTCGAAAGCGAAAACTAAAGGTTAACAATTAATCTAAGTACCAATCGAGCCGGGTGATTCTTTTTTGTGGGGAAGTGTTAAGCTTTAGGCGTGGCTGCATAGTTCAACTGGATAGAACGACCGCCTCCTAGTTTTTTGGGTCACATTTTCGAAAGGGAATGTTGAAAAGCTCTCAAATTCGGGGAAACCTTCATGCTATAGGGCGCTACAAAGCGCTGCGACGTGACGGAAACTGCTAGAAAGTGCTAGAAAGTACTGAAGCAAAGCAAATGGCAATCCCGAGCCAAGCGCTGAGGCAATAGCTAATCCTCTGGGTTTGTCTTAGTGAAGGTGTAGAGACTTGACGGGAGCAATCTAAGGGCACGACCCTGTCGCGCCTAGGATTAAGAGAAAGTCCAGACCCCAAACGCCAGCGGGCGGCTGCGAAAGCAGTAGTGGGTAAGAAGCGGTAGATTTGGGTTCGAGTCCCGATGTGGCTACCATCTTTTACAGGTGAGAAAGCTCTGTGAGAGAAAAATGAAGGTAGCGAGCGCTTAGCGGGAAAGACACTTTGGTAGCAGCTGTTTTTATCTGGTCAGGCCGCTTATCTGGAAAGGCCGCTTATCTGGAGAGGTCGCTTGCCTGGCAAGAACTGGCAAGAAAGCGGGCTAAACTCTTGCTGCTATCAGTAAAAGCAAACTTTCCTTCCGTCTGCTCATCCCTTGCCGAAAAAGCAGAGCTGCTGTTGTCGTGAGGCTGCCGGGGCAGGGCGCATAAGACTTGGGGAGCCACAAGTAATCGTCTTAGCGCGCCGGCTCTAACGGGTTTGGCCAACTGTGGACACGCTCGACATCTGCCACGCCATTGAACGCATGCCCTGTCTGCTGGCGCACAGCTTTGCTTGAAATCCCTGAGGTGTGTTGTCCGACGCCTGAACCCTACAAGACTGAGCCATAGCGCTGCTCGTTCCCGCTGCTGGTTCCCGCTGTTTAGTCCCGTTGCTTATCGCACATGCGTGGTGACTGTTTTTTCTTTATATTTCTGACCAAAATAATTTGGGATACATCATGGCGGATTTGAGTGTGTTGGAAGGGATTCGGGCGCGGCGTTCGGTACGTGGATTTTTACCTGATCGTGTGCCGCAAGAGGTTCTAGATGAGGTGTTTGGTCTAGCGCAATGGTCGCCTTCAGGCACTAACATCCAGCCTTGGCAGACGTTTGTGGCTTCGGGTGAGCCGTTGCACACGTTGCGTGCAGAATTCACTCGCCGTGCCAGAGAAAAAGTACCGCCAACGCCCGATTACACAGGCAAAAGCGCGGTAATTGCTCATTGGAAGGACCGTCGTCGCGATTGCGCAAAGGTTCTTTATGATGCGATGGGCATCGACTGGGAAGACAAAGCTGGACGCGCCGCCGCTGGGTTGCGTAATTTCGAAATGTTCGATGCACCACATGTCGCTTTTCTCGGTATGCATGAGAACTTTGGGATGGGCGGGGCCTGGGATGTGGGCATGTACGCGCAGACCTTAATGTTGGCGATGACCGCGCGGGGAATCGGTTCCTGCGCGCAAGGCACCATGGCCCACTATCCTGACCTGGTGCGCGAAACGCTGGGTATAGATCCCTCATTCAAGATTTTGTTTGGTATTAGTTTCGGTTATGAAGATACCAGCGTAGCGGCAAATGAGGCCCGTACCGAGCGAGCGCCTTTAGCTGATGCAGTGAGCTTTTATGGATAAGGAGAGCGGCAAACCAGCAGTTTTTGCTTGGTTTGAATCGAGCTGAATCAGCAGTACTGTCGAGCATAGTGCTGACTTTCGCGCCTAGCCCAAATAGACAAAAGCACAGGGTAGGCTGGTCGTTTAGCGGGTGATAATGCTGAGGCGTGAGTGTGTCGGAGAAGCGAAACACGTGAGCAAAGTCAGACAAGCCAGCACGTTACAAGCGCGCTTGGCTCCACATACCTAAAGATTCAGTAGCCTAGCGCTAGTCTGGAAGTCATCGGGAGTATTTGGGCCGCAGGGTTTAGGCCCCTGCGGCTGCACGTAGCTTGCGTATTAGGTTTGCTGGCTGGCGATCCAAAGATCAATGGACTCTTCCAACATATCCAGAGGCAGCGCGCCGCCGCCGAGCACTGCATCGTGGAAACCGCGAATATCAAATTGCTCTCCCAGAGCCTGTTTGGCCTTGCGGCGTAGCGCCTGAATTTTCAGCATGCCGATTTTATAGCTTGTCGCTTGGCCCGGCATAACGATGTAGCGTTGTACTTCTGAACGCACGCTTTCCAGTGGCTCTGGCGAGTTTGCCATAAAGAAATCAATAGCTTCCTGCTCTGTCCATCCTTTTGCATGAAGTCCGGTATCCACAACCAGGCGGATAGCCCGCCAGATTTCCGAGGATAGGCGTCCAAATTCATCGTAAGGCGAGACATAGGTTCCTGGCATTTCCGCTGCCAGAGCTTCTGCATACAATCCCCAACCTTCGCTGTACGCGGTAAAGCCGGCTTGAGTTCGGAATACCGGCAGTCCGGTGAGTTCCTGGGCAATAGAAATCTGCATATGATGGCCGGGAATGCCTTCATGGTAGGCAATGACTTCCATCATGTTTTTGGGCATAGCGGTCATATCTGAAAGGTGCGCGTAGTAAATACCGGGGCGCGAACCGTCAGGCGTACCACGATAGTAGTGCTGTGCTGCCCCATCGCGCTCGCGGAACGGCTCCACGCGCTTGACCACCAGATCTGCTTTCGGCATCAAGCCGAAAAACTCTGGAATTTTGGATTTAAGGTTATTGATGGCTTGGGTCGCGTCATCAATATACTGCTGGCGACCTTCATCAGTGTCAGGATAATAATTCCACTCTGCTGTGCGCACGTCTTCGAAGAAGGCTTGTAAATCACCCTCGAAACCAACCTCGGTCATGATCGCCTGCATGTCACCACGCAGCCGTTTGATTTCGTCTAAACCAATCTGATGGATTTCGTCAGCAGTGAGCGACGTTGTGGTCTGACTTTTCAAGCGATGCTTGTAATAGGCTGCGCCATTGGGTTGACTGCCGATGCCACTGACCACTTGCGGGGCTTTATCCATTTCGGTGTCGGCCCAGGCGATGATGGCTTCGTATGCTGGCTCGAAAGAAGTTTTTAAGGCGCTCTCCGCATCGGTCAGCAAACTGGCAGCTTGTGCTTCGCTGATTTTTTCTGCTGTCTTCAAGGCATCAACTTCCATTTTGAAATCTGCCCAAATGTCGCTGTCATTGCCTTCGGTAAAGGGCGCGCCAGTGATGACTGCTCGGCTTTGTTCTATGACACCATTAAGCGCAAATCCCGGGCTTTGCACGCCTTGTTTGGATGATTGTTCCGCCGTCGCGAGCATTTCTTCCATACGCGGCAATACCTCGTTTATTCGCGAAATATAAGCGCGAGCATCTTCCGCTGTATCAACGCGGTGGAAGTTGATCAAAAAGGTTGGAATAAAACTTTGTGCGCCATTCATTTGATCGAAGGTCAAGCCATCGTAGAAGAACTGTGCTGATTCAGCGGCGCGCTCGTATTGGTAGATCCATAAATCGTAGGAGAGTTGTTCATCCGCGCTGAGGTCCGCGCGATCGAAAGTGGCTTGCAGCGCCTCGACGGATTCTTTGCGCCACGCCAGCTCTTCTGAGAGCGCCTCGAAGGTGAAAGAGCCCAATTCGTCGTAGCGATCTTTGCGACCTAGGAAAGTCATTTGAATGGGCGAAAATTGCAGTCCTTCTTCGAACTTATCGTCTAGCCACTCGGTGAGCGATGGTGCCTCGGTAGCGGGCGCCTCTGCTTCCGGTTTGGCGCTGCAGGCACCAAGCATAAGTAACAGTAAGGCAACGCTAAACAAGCTGCGCTGGCAGCAATTCGCTCGGCTCCAGTTTGCTAGGAAATCGAGATGCAACTGTTTCGACATAATGATTCTCTTTACCCTGTCAGGTTGAAATTTATGAGTGCGGTATTGTAGGCCAGTTAGTCCGCTAACCACCAGTTGATGAGGCGCGTCCGATCGGCGTTTTGACAGGCTTGACTTCAGTCTCGTTTGCCCGCTTCGCGGGAAGCCGCGCTTTACCGATTCAGCCGTTAATTTGGCTCGGCGATTGCTACAGCTCTGGCTGGCTTTATCCGAAGCAATCTACCTGCGGGTCCATCTGTGAGGATGTAGAGAAAACCGTCCGGGCCGGTGCGAATATCTCTGATACGCTCACCGATTTCTGTGAACAGCCGTTCTTCCGCAATAACGGCGCCGTTTTCTAGGCGTAGGCGGCGCACGTCGCCATCTATTAGCGCGCCAACAAATAGATTATTGCGCCAGTTCGGGAAGGCGTCGCCGGTGTAGAGGGTAAGCCCGGAAGGGGCGATGGATGGCGTCCAGTAGTGAATGGGCTGCGCCATACCGGGATGGCTCTGTAAGGGGCTCACGTAGGCACCGTTGTAGTCCAGGCCATAAGTAATGGCTGGCCAACCATAGTTGGTGCCAGCGCTTAAAATATTGACCTCATCGCCGCCCTGGGGGCCATGCTCGTGCAAGTAGACGCGGCCATCTTCACTGACGGCCAGGCCCTGGGCATTGCGGTGTCCGTAGGTCCACACATATGGCGCATTCGGGAATGGGTTGTCAGCAGCAGGCTCTCCTGTAGCAGTCATACGAATGGTTTTACCGAGATGGCTTTGGAGTGACTGTGCCGCTTCGCGGTAGTCAAAGCCGTCCCCTGTAGTCAGCAACAAATGGCCGTCAGGCAGCCAAGCGAGGCGTCCGCCATAGTGCACCGGGGTGTCTTTGTCCGGCTGGGTAGAGAACAGGATCTGCACATCGATAAGGGCAGCGTCTGCAGACAATTTGGCGCTAGCGACATAGGTGCCGTTCGCGTTTGCGTTGCCGCCAGCGTAACTAAGGTAAAGGGTGCGGTTGTTGACGAAATCCTGGTGGAGTAATACATCGAATAAGCCGCCCTGACTGGCTCGGTAAACGGCGGGCACATTTGCAATCGGCTCGCTCAGTACACCGTTTTGCTGCAATTGTCGTAGCTGGCCGCCCAACTCCGCGATAAGCAAGTTGCCGTCGGGCAAAAACGCCAGGCTCCAGGGTTCGTTTAAATCCTTGGCAATTGTGTCAATGGTATAACTTTCACTGTGCACGGCTGGGGCAGAAACCGTAACCATTAAGCTTATAACTAGCGTTAGAAAAAGCTGTGCGAATGGAGCGGGAGTTTGTTGCTGCATTGGTCGAGGTCTCGGTAATGGTGCCGGTGGCATTTGGGTTTACAGCCATACTATCGTGATGTGGTCGGCTATTTTCGCAGTCTCATGACATTGTGATGGCTTGCTCTAGCCAGCATCGGTAGAGTGTGAATTTCTGATGGCAGTATTGTGCACGGGTGCAAGGTAAATTGCGCTGTCGTTAATCGGTTTTGCAGACTTCTCTCAGTGTCGGTATGCAGTGCAATTTGTTAGGTGGCTTGCATAATTGCTGGCAGATTTTTAGGGTCAGAGCAAACACCAGACGGCGTTTATTGGGTGAGTCGGCGTGCTCTGCAGGTGTCCCCCGATTCGTTAACGAGAGGCAAGGTAATTTAATGCGCAAAGTGATCGGTTTTATTACGGCCTGTTTGGTGGCCTACATCGCGGCTGTCTTTTTCTATTCGCAGCTCAACCTTGCCAATTTGCCCGAAATGGGCGTTGCTGTAACGATGGCAATGCGGTGGCAAACGCTACAGCATGACCTAGTTCACATGACGACCTTGTACTTGCCAATATTGATTGTTGCATTTGCGATTGCTTTGCCGGTTGCGACCTTGCTGACGCGGCGGTTCGTCTATCTACTTAAGGTGGGTTACATGCTCGCCGGTGCGTTAGCGCTATTTTGCGTCGATTTGGGGCTGCAGCAGATTTTTGGCACGCATTTATTGGCGGTTACGCGAACAACTGTGGGCTTGTTGTCGCAATGCCTCGCCGGTGCATTGGGCGCTTTGGCTTATGCCAATATTGCTTATGGCGGCAGCAACCAGAACAACGCTACGGCCTATTTTGGTAGCAAACCCGCTTAGTATCAGCTTGGTAATAGGAACTGCGGCCTATGGCGTGGATGGGACATTCCCAGAGCAAGCCCAAAAAAGCCGAACCTAGAAAAAATCGATCTGAGGGAAAGTGATCCGAGGGACGGTGATC
>DJYW01000033.1:8370-10172 GCA_002450255.1 Gammaproteobacteria bacterium UBA6968 | reverse complement strand
AGCCACAAGGATCTCAAAAGCACTGCTCGTGAACTTTGCTGGCTGCCGGTTCTTTCTCTAACCGGCTCGCTCTTTACAGCAACGCCGTTGGCCAAAACCGATCCGATTAAAGCGACTTAACAGTTGGCTTACCTAGGTTGGACATCGCGAATCATTTTCTATGGGCCACCGACCACATCATTCGTGAAGAGCTAACTGGCTTCGTGCTGCACCTCTCGACTTAGCGGCCCTGCTCTGAGTCATTAGGTGCGTTCAGCAAACGCTGGTAATCGTCCCAATAGCTTGGATACGTCTTCTTTACGACGCTGGGATCATCCAGCGTTAGTGTCCCGGTAAAGCTGCCAAGCAACGAAAACGCCATTGCCATCCGGTGGTCGTGGTAGGTGTTCAGGCGATGCTCGCGTAATGTCCATCGTACTGCAGCGTTTCGGTGATTGGGATCACTCGCGTGGTCGAAGCGGATGCTGTCTTTACTTGTGGTATGTGCTTGGTAACCAATGCTGCGTAGCTCTGCCGCCGGGCACTCTAAACGATCACATTCTTTGTGATGCAAGGAGGACAAACCGCCGATGCGCATCGGAAAAGGTAGTAGTGGAGCCATCGCGAGCAACGTGAGGGCGGCATCTGGCATAGTTTTCATATCGGCGAAATACACAGGTTCGAGTTTGTTTGGGCCGCGAATATAGGTGCCGTCCTGGTAGCAGATCTTACTGCCCATAGCGCTAAGCAGTTGGTTGAATTTTTGGTCGCCCTGCACGCTGGTATCGTCCAAGTTGGTGAGGTGCAGGTTCGCTTGATGTAGCGTTGCGAGTGCAGTGAAGTAAGTTGCAGCGGTCGCATCGCCTTCGATCATCACGTCGCCGGGCGCGTACGTTCCAGCCGGTATGGCTAGGCAATCTGTTGCTTCCCATGTCCCGCTTACGCCGCGTTTTGACATCTCATTAAGGGTGATGTCGAGGTAAGGTTTTGAGACCAAATCACCCGTGATACGAATGCGCTGAATTTTTTGCGATTGCTGCTGTGCGGTATAGGGCGCAATCAGCATGAGCGCCGTGACGTACTGGCTAGACAAAGAACCGTCGATTTCAATAACCGGCGGCGGCGTGAAGACGCCCTGCAGTTGCGCTGGCAATCCACCTCCCTCTGCATCAATGCGGCAACCGTGCTCGCGGAGTGTTGCGAATAAAGGAGCATTGGTGCGGACACGCAGGGATTCGTGGCCGTCTATCAGGGTTGTGCCGGAGCGTAGCGCTGCCAGCCCGATCAACAAGCGAGTTGATGCGCCGCTCATGTGAGCATCGAGATGAACGTTTTGCGCCGACCGGTTGATTGGGCCGGTTACCATTATTGTGTCGCCATCCACATAGATTTTAGCGCCGAGTTCGGTTAAACACGCGAGCATTGCCCCAGTATCGTCGCACGGTGGAATGCCGCTGAGTCGAGTAACACCATCTGTTAGCGCAGCCATCGCGAGCTGACGCAGCGCAATAGATTTGCTGCCTGGAAGCCTTATTTGAGCTTGAAAACCGCGCCGCAAGGCTGGGACGACGAAATCGGGTTGGCGCGAGCCTGCGCTCAAAGTGGCCACCTAACAGGCTGGCTGCGAGATAGCTTAGCGGTCGGCTGAGCAGACTTAAAACATAGCGAGAACGATGGTGTAGCCATAGTCATAGGTGATGATAGACGGTCATGGTTGCGGTTAAAGCCCTACGTGGCCTGCGTTACACGCAATGGTACTGAACGACTTAGATGGTGTCGACGTAGCGGCTCATAGTTCTCTGTAGACCTGTAGACCTGTAGAC
>DJYW01000033.1:4081-8043 GCA_002450255.1 Gammaproteobacteria bacterium UBA6968 | reverse complement strand
GTAGACCTGTAGACCTGTAGACCGAAGCACTAGCGTCAGGAATGGGCACTATCCATCGGTTAGCGCCTGACGCGTGGGTGCTAGCAGCAGAGATTGGTAAGCGTCGGATCGCATGCGCAAGCCGCTCGATGCGAACCAGCTCAGACTGCGCGAGGCGAATCGTACAAACAATGCGCTTAGACAAAAATGCGGGCAAAAAAAAGCCGCCTTTAAAAGACGGCTAGGCCCGTACAGCTTCATCGGGCGGACGCTTCGACCTAATTATTATAATTATTACAGCAACTAGTGCTGAGGTCCGCGTCTAAGCTTCGCTTCACAGCGGCGCCAATTCCTGGCGACTTATCCCCTCGCTTCGAAAACCAGTAGGCGGCGGTATTAAAATCCCGCAAGTGCAACAAGTTCTCTCTTCCCCTCCTGTCCCCCGACAGGGTGTGCACCAAAAAGTAACAAAACGATGACAATTACGCAACTTTTTACGCTGCATTTTTTAGGTGGATAGATAAGCGGTATCAGATAAGCGGGGTTAATAGCCGACGATTAGTCATTTTTTGTATAGATCATCGCTTAACTTGCTGATTTTCGGATAAGGAGGATCTATTTTTAAAGTTTTCGTTATCGCTCGGCACTATAGACAAGCAAATCCGATTTCTCAGCACGAATTCAGTGCAACAGATGTTGGCATGCCGAGAGCGCTTGTAGAAAGATCACGCATAACCAAAAATAGAGCCCGAAAATGTAGGCTTAACCGAGTCAGATTATGCTTACTGCGCATAGCCTGGAACAGAGTCAGACGGATATCGGAGGAGTAATGAGCAATTTCTATGCGGAACTGGAACGCGGCTTTGCCGCCAACGCGGGCGGTGAAGCGTTGCGATTTCAGGACGGATCCAGTTGGCGCTACGGCCAACTTTTGCGCCGTGTTGAGCAAATCGGCCAGGTGCTCGTTGATCACGAGGTCGGCCCTGGTGATCGAGTTATGGCACAGGTGGAAAAGTCTGCGGATAACCTTGCCCTCTACCTTGCGACACTGAAAGTCGGTGCCATCTTCGTGCCGTTAAATACCGCTTATACCGAAGCCGAGAAACAATATTTTATCGAGGACGCCAAACCACGCTTGTTTGTCGGTGAGACCCACGCCTGTGCATCGCTTACTTTGAACCCAGACGGAACCGGCAGCCTGGCCGAACAGGCTGATACAGTCGTTGCTGCGGCATTACCTACTGTGCCGCGGGCCGCGCACGACCTGGCCGCCATTTTGTATACATCGGGTACCACCGGGCGTTCCAAGGGCGCTATGTTGTCGCATCAAAACCTGGCCTCAAATGCGCATAATTTGTGTACCGCCTGGGGTTGGCAGCCAGATGATGTACTGCTCAACGCGCTGCCCATCTTTCACGTTCACGGCTTGTTCATTGCGAGCCATTGTGCGCTGTTACAAGCAACCCCGATGATTTTTTTGCCCAAGTTCGACCAGGAGCATGTCTTTGCCGCACTGGCGGAAAGTACCGTGCTCATGGGTGTGCCGACGTTTTATACGCGGCTCTTGCAACACCCGGATTTAACGCCAGATTATGTATCGCATATGCGTGTCTTCATCTGCGGCTCGGCGCCACTCACCGAACCGACGTTTGCCGCGTGGAAAACGCGTACCGGACATCGCATTCTGGAGCGCTATGGCATGAGCGAAACCATTATCAACACGACCAATCCGCTGGTCGGGGATCGGGTTCCGGGCACGGTTGGCTACGCACTGCCGGGACAGGAGGCGCGGATTACTAACGCCGCGGGCGAGGTGCTGCCATATGGCGATGTCGGCAACATCGAGGTGCGCGGTCCCAATGTGTTCCAAGGCTATTGGCAAATGCCTGACAAAACTGCCGAAGATATGCGTAGCGATGGCTTTTTTATTACCGGGGATTTGGGGCTGCAAGAATCCGACGGAAGGATTTCAATTGTTGGGCGCGCGAAGGATCTGGTGATCTCCGGTGGCTACAACGTTTATCCAAAAGAAGTAGAGCGGTTGCTCGACGAACTACCGGAAGTGCAGGAGTCGGCAGTAATCGGTGTGCCGCATGACGATTTTGGTGAGGCCGTGGTCGCCGTTGTGGTGGCGTCTACTGAGCCTTGTGAGCTAGCGGCACTGAATGCGCAGCTCCAAGATACGTTGGCCCGCTTTAAACAACCCAAAGCGGTCGTCAACGTGGCTGAGTTGCCGCGTAATACGATGGGGAAGGTGCAAAAGAACTTATTGCGCGACCGCTTTGCTGATTTGTTTGCTTCCTAAAGTTCGGCGACGCCGAGCGGAGACAAGATGATATAGAGACAAATGATACCGGCGCAGAGCAAACCCACGGCAACCCAACGATAGCGCCATGGGGTCAAATCAATGTCCACTTGAGTGTGTGCCGGCGTCGGGTTGGCTGTCGCTTTCGCTACATCAGCAGTGTTTCGAAAGGTTGCCAGCGCAGCCATTTCCAGCACAAACAGAATGCCATACCAATGAATGAAATGAATGCCTGTGTCGACGACAAAGGTGATTACAGCATAGATGGGGATATGCCAAAGAATGACGCCGAAGGCGGTTTTTCCGGATGCGCGCGGGATAAACAGTGCCGCGAGCACGATGCTGATCAGCGGGATGTTGTAAAAGCCGGTGAATTTGCGGATCAGTTGCCACAAGCCCTCTGGCGCAAGCTGCAGGCTCGGCGCGACTAACAAACCCATTACGGTAATGGCGAGACAGGCCCAGCGACCAACGCGTACGCGTTCGGCGTCGTTAACAGGTCGTGCCTGCATGGGTACATAAACGTCGTAAGTAATCATGGTCGCGGCACTTTGCAGCAGACTGTTGAACGAACTAAACACCGTGCCCAATAAGACAGCCAAAAATAGGCCCGTTAGATAGGGGGGCAGAATGTCGCCCACTAAGCGTGGGTAGGCTTGATCCATGCTACCCAGACCGGGGCCATACAAATGAAACGCCACCACACCCGGGACCATGACGAAGAACGGAATCAACAGTTTGAAAAAGCCTGCGCTCAACATGCCCATTTGGCCTGCGGCGAGATTTTTTGCTGCTAAGGTGCGTTGAATCACATACTGGTTGGTGCCCCAGTAAGCCAGGTTCGCAAAGAGCATGCCGGTGAATAACGTGATGAATGGTGTGGGATCGGTATTACTGCCGATGGCATTGAGTTTTTCGGGGTGGTTGGCCACCAGAACCTGCCAACCTGCGAACATTGAGCCGTCGCCTACCTGTTGCAGCGCTAAGATTGGGATCAGAAAGCCGAATAACACCAAGCCTAGCCCATTGAGGGTGTCCGAGACGGCGACTGCGCGGAGGCCTCCGGCAACTGTATAAGCGGTGCCAATCAATGCGATTACGATCATGCTGACGATAAAACCGGTTTGACCGGTAAGGAGAGTCGCGAAGTCGGCAGAAAATGTTTCGAGCACGGCGATGGTGCCGGAGTAGAGGACAGAAGGAATAGTCACCAGGCCGTAGCCCAACAAAAATAGTATGACCGATGCGACTTGGACTGGGCGGCCAAAGCGTTGGCCTAGATATTCTGGCAGTGTTGTGAAGCCGCGAGCAAGGAATTTGGGTAACAGGAATAGGGCGGCGATCATGATTGTGATGACAGCCGTAACCTCCCACGCCATAGAGCTAAAGTTAAACGCGTAAGCAGACCCCGCAAGCCCCACAATTTGCTCGGCGGAAATATTGGTGAGCAACAGAGAACCGGCGATAAAGGTGCCCGTGAGTGAGCGGCCAGCAAGAAAGAAACCTTCGCTACCGCGGGTATGGCCGCGGCTCAGAAAATACGAAGCGCAGGCGATAAAAACTAAGTAAACAACAGCAGATATCCAAACCATCTGTCCCCCTTTTTGCGTGGTGCAAACCCGTACAGGAGCTCTGCATAGAGTCGTGTACTCCAATGTGTTTTCCGGTCTCGCATTTC
>DJYW01000033.1:637-3736 GCA_002450255.1 Gammaproteobacteria bacterium UBA6968 | reverse complement strand
CAGCCGTGCGTTACAGACTTGCATTCGAGTTTGGACGCGGACTAAGAAGCGCCTTGCTCGCCTTATAGCGTGAGTTTACCCGCAGCACGTAAAGCTCGCATAACGTTGTGTACCTCGGCATTGGCAGCGCGTGGGCAACCGATCTACCAAAAGTTGTCTGCTGGCTATACATTGCAAAGGTCATTGCGGCGGACAAAGCGCCGCAACCATTAGTGATGGGCTGGCAAAAGCAAAAGCCGCGGCGCTTGGTACAGCAGCCTCGAGCCTCCAAACCGTTGCTATATCGTCGAAACCAAACGGGTTAATTAAAGTGGCAAAGCGGCTATACTATCCGGTCACTTCCTTTCGATTAGCCGTCATGTCACGTATTCGCGCACACCTACTGCTTTTTGTTCTTCTCACTACCCATAGCCTTGCCAACGCAGAACCGGCGGTTGTTTTTGGTAGTTTCTCTCAATCCGACAATGCCATGCGTCTCCGTGAGGACGTTGCCGCCAAGCTTGGCGAGCGTATAGAGGTCCGGCGTGTGCTGGTTGCTGGAAGCGAGCGGTATAGAGTGGTTTGGCCCTATAGCGGTAGCAAGTCGGCAGCGGTTAGTCGTGCCCGCGCAATGGGTTTCGGGTCTGCTTGGTCCATTGATATGCCACCCTCGAGCGGCTCGGCTTTGGCGCAAGTGCCGGATACTGTGAAGTCAGCACCCGCTGCCGTTGCAGAGGTTTCGAGGAGTGGTGCGCGTCAAGATAATGGGGTGCCGGAAGATCCCAGGGTGCCAGGGTCCTCCGCAGCAAGCGTTGCGACGCCTGCACAGGCTTTGACCGCCGGCGGGTCTGATTCGTTACTGATTCCTGAAAACACCGACCGCGACGATATTACGATCCCGAAGCTGCCCTCAGAGCAGGCGGGTATCCAGTTGGATGGGCGTCTCGATGAGGCGCTATGGCAGCAAATTCCCGGTTACGACAACATGTTGGTCATGGATCCGGATACGCTCGCCGATCCGTCTTACACCACTACCGCGCGGTTTTTCTATACCGATGACGGTTTGTATATCGGTGCATTTATGCAGCAGCCTCCCGAAACGCTAATTGCTCGATTGTCCAGCCGTGATGAGTTCGTTAATCGCGATAGTTTCGGTATTACCATCGATACCTCCGGCGAAGGCCTCTATGGTTATTGGTTCTCGGTCAATCTGGGCGGTACCCAAGGCGACGGTAAAGTCGCTCCGGAGCGCCAGTTTTCGCGGGAATGGGATGGGCCTTGGGAGTCCGCTACGGCTGAGTTGGACAATGGCTGGAGCGCTGAGTTCTTTTTACCTTGGTCGATGATGACCATCGCTGAAGGCAAGCAGGGTGATCCCAACGATCGTAAATTTGGTTTTTGGCTGAACCGCAAAGTGGCGCATTTGGACGAGCGTTGGAGTTGGCCGGCATTGCCGTTCGCGTCAAAGCGGTTCATGTCGGCGCTGGCGACCATGCGCACTCCGGATGTAGCGACGCGGCAACAAATTGCGCTGTTCCCGTATGCATCAGCGACACTGGATGACATCAGCGGGGAAAATAAATCGCGGGTAGGCGCCGACGTGTTCTGGCGGCCAAATTCCAAACTTCAGGTTACGGCAACCGTTAACCCGGACTTTGGTGCGGTGGAATCCGATGACGTGGTCGTTAACCTCACTGCATTTGAGACTTTTTTCCCGGAGAAAAGGCTGTTCTTCTTAGAAGGCATAGAGGTCTTTAACACAACGCCGCGAAGCCAGGTGCGGGGGCAGAGCCCTTCTGGCCAGGGTGCAAGACAAACCACAACGACCTTTAATCCTGAGCCGACGACGTTGCTCAATACGCGCCGTATTGGCGGTCCGCCGCAGGTCGATGTGCCTAAAGATGTGGATGTGAGCGGCGTTGAATTAGGCAAACCGACAAACTTGATGGGCGCCGCAAAGATTACCGGCCAAGCGGGTAGCTTTCGGTATGGCGTGCTTTCCGCGTTTGAAGACGATATGCGTCTGCCGGCTGTTTATAACAGCGGCGCGCAGCAAGATGGCAAGCTTAATCTCGATACAAGCGGGCGCGACTTTGGCGTGGCACGGGTGCTTTATGAAAAGGTAGGCCAAGGGCGAGTGTCGTTTGGCTATCTCGGTACGCTGGTGCGCTATGACCGGAAACAAGATGCTCAGGTCAATGCGCTGGACGCGCACTGGCTATCGAAAAATGGCGCCTGGCAGCTTGACGGTCAGCTTATGGCCAGTGATGTCGATAAGATCAAAGGCTACGGCGCTATGTACGACATGAAGTATAAGCCGCGCCAGGGCATCGAACATAAACTCGCGCTGGACTATTTCGACGCTAAACTGGATGTCAGCGATCTCGGCTTCATTCGTCGCAATGATGTGACCACGGCTAATTATTCCTTCAACTCGTCGACGGGCAGAGGGCTCACGCGTCTGCGCAACAAACGCACCAGCATTATGATCAGCCATTCGTGGAATATGGACGGTAGGTCTGTTCGCTCTGGGTTGTTCTTTCGTAACGGTTGGACGTTCAAAAACCGCAATGAACTGCGCACCGAATTTAATTACTTCCCGGCGCGATGGGACGACCGCAACAGCTTCGATAATGGCTCGTTTCGCATTGATGATCGTTGGGTCGGTGAGGTCGCGCTCGGTACGGATACCTCTAAGCCGGTATCTCTTAGCGGTCTGATTGGTATGCGCCAGGAAGAATTGAGCGGCTGGACTGTACGTTCTTCTTTGGGTATGACGTTCAAACCCAGCGATCGCTTTTCGCTGGATATTGATTTGAATTACTTTGATCGCGATGGCTGGTTGTTACACAACACCGGTCGCGTTATGTCGACTTATGCTGCGGACGATTTACAGCCGCGGCTGGCGATGGATTGGTTCCTGTCAGCCAAACAACAGTTGCGACTGACTCTGCAATGGGCCGGCATCACCGCCGACTCGCAGGAGCATTACCTGATTCCGGTTGGCGGCGGCAAACTGGTCCGCATAAATGATCCGGTAGGAGCCGGTGTCGTAGCTGCCTTGGACGGCGATTTCACGGTATCCCGATTGACCTCACAGTTACGCTATCGCTGGGAAAT
>DJYW01000033.1:0-223 GCA_002450255.1 Gammaproteobacteria bacterium UBA6968 | reverse complement strand
ATCAGTTATCCAATAGTGGATAACGTCGTTGTTAAGTTGCGCTATCGGTTCGGGAATTAACCTTAGACTCGCTGCGCATCAGTTATAGTCTTTTGTTTGCGCCAAGTGTTGGTCGGGCCGGCATGGTTGAAACGACTCTGACGGGCGTCAGAGCCGCTGGGTCTGGCTTAAAAAAATTGGGTCGCACCAGGAGCGTCGCAGCTGACCTATCCGCAAATCAACT
>DJYW01000030.1:2413-2577 GCA_002450255.1 Gammaproteobacteria bacterium UBA6968 | reverse complement strand
TCTACCATTGTACCATACCCGCGCTCGATCAAATTCCTTTGCCAAAAGCCATCGCTAGTCTTCGTACACCGAACGCTACACGCCCGGCCAAAACACCGTTAACCCATCTAGGCTCTTTTTCCGACTCTTACTTCGCTTATTGGTGGTGGGAGAAGGATTCGAAC
>DJYW01000030.1:0-2070 GCA_002450255.1 Gammaproteobacteria bacterium UBA6968 | reverse complement strand
CCGTCAGATTTACAGTCTGATCCCGTTGACCGCTTGGGTATCCCACCTATTACTTATAAATTAATTACCCTAAATCGTTGTTCGCGCCGCTCGCTTCGAATAGTTAAGTGCAGTACTTAACTTGCCTTTTACACCCTCAGCTTTAACGTCTATCTGCGTTTTAGGCCCCTCGCAAACTGACGCCCCGGTTGAATGCCTGACCACGCTGTAGGGCCCTGTTTGCTGCGGACACTCTCGTCTTCACTCGTGTTTACGCTAACTTCTCTGGCGTAAATGGTGCCGCCACAAGGAGTCGAACCCTGGACCTTCTCATTACAAGTGAGCTGCTCTACCAGCTGAGCTATGGCGGCCAAAATGGACGCGAGATTCTATAGGGTTGGCTGCCTCGGCGCAATCGTCTTGGGCTGCAAAATGTACGCTTAAAAAGACACTCACTAAGTCTGTTTTGGCCGCACTGATACTTCCCCGCTATGAATGTGCTCCCTACCCCGTTCAGTCTCGACAACCAATTCTCCGAGCTCACTCACGCCAAGCACTTTTGCTTCGGTTGCTTGGCTACCTCTATAAACCCAACAAAACTCGCCGTGTAGGACATGTGCTGTGTTAAAGGCTTCAGCAAAAGGCGCGAAGCCAGAAGTCTCATAGTGCTGTATGAATTGTTGAATTCGCGCAAGCATCACGCTGAGGATCTCGTTCCGATCAGCTACCACGCCCGCCTTGCGCAGATCGGATGCAGGCTGATCCAAAGCCTCTAAATCTGCCTTTGTCAGAGCCACATTGATCCCGCAACCGATAACGGCAGCAACGGCAGTACCTTGTTGTATTAAATCAATTAGGATCCCGCCGATTTTTTCCCCGGAATGCAAAAGGTCATTTGGCCACTTGAGGCCTATGCTATTCCCACCTAATTGATAAAAAGCCTCATAAATCGCCAAACCGACCACCAAACTCAAGCCTCCCAGTTCCGGTAAAGCACGCTGGCTTTGATGCCCGTAACTTATGGCAAGATTTCGGCCATAAGGGCTAACCCAACGACGGCCGCGTCGGCCACGCCCGGCGAACTGAAATTCCGCGGCACAAACGTGCTGGTGAATCGAGACTTTTTGAGCTTTCGCGATTAAGAAACTGTTGGTTGAGTCAACGATGCCTATAACTTCCAACTCAGTAACGTCAGTTGTTTTTTGTTTGAGGGATTGGCGTAGATCAGCAGGATTCAACTCGGACGGTGAAACAATCCAGGAAAGTCGGCCATTTCGCTCTTCAAGGCCAAATACATATGGCGAAAAAGCCGCATCTTGCGGCCAATCTGAGGCTGCGACCGCTTGGTTGGATTTAAGCAATTCCACGATATTTAAAACGTCTTGCACCCGCCTGCTCCATTACCCTTTTTTCACTGCACCGTTTCTCGCTGCCGACCAAATGCAACGTCCCTAAAAGCAAACGGCAATCCCGATTCTTTTAGGCCCTTAGCGTACCCAGCTTTCTTTGGCTTTTGGACGCTTTTCGATCCGCCTTCTGCGCCGGCAGCTTATGATACGGCCGGATAGGCTTTTTCTATGTTCGCGACGGTCCACCGCTGTTAAGGACCGCCAAGAGCGCGCTAACGTTTATAAAAACACGGATCCCGATCTAGTCTAGGCGGTCCGAGATAACAGCGAAATTAAAAATCGGCCAAAAAAAAACGCCCCGCTCAAAAAAAGCGGGGCGTTCCGATAAAAGCCTGACGATGACCTACTCTCACATGGCGAAACACCACACTACCATCGGCGCTAAGTCGTTTCACTTCTGAGTTCGAGATGGGATCAGGTGGTTCCAACTTGCTATTTTCGTCAGACAAACTGTACGTCGCTAGCGACGCGGAGACCGAGCTACGCCCGTCTCGCAATACTTTGGAGGCCGCTGTAATTTACAGCAGTCTCCAATCAACGCGGCTTTAGCCGCGCTTTCAACAATTTCAGAGATAGTTTCTAGATAGCTTAGCGGCTGCTTCAAATCACACTCATTGCAAAATGTAGTTGAAGCGAATAAATAAACGACTTGAACACGTTCGATTATATGGTCAAGCCTCAC
>DJYW01000155.1:1616-7668 GCA_002450255.1 Gammaproteobacteria bacterium UBA6968 | reverse complement strand
GCCTAGTTCGCCTAGTTCGCCTAGCTCACCATCGAGCCCGAGCAACAGTATGCCCACACCGAGTAGCGGTATGCCTTCTGCACCGAGTATGCCCAGCAGCGGCTTACCTACCCCGTCAAACGGCGGATTACCACAACCGCCAAGCGCGTCTATGCCTGGCGATGTGCAAAGCGACGGCGAGACCGGCGCAAAGAGTGATCAAGACGGTGACGAGGCCGGCAATAGCGGTGCGGTGGGGACAGAGGATGCAGGCACGGCTGGCGAGACATCCTGGGAAGACGGCTCTGGTTCGCAGAACGATGGTGACAGTGATGATTGGCAAACCAGTAATCAGCTTCCTGGCGGCGGCGAAGCCTCAGCAGAAGAAGCGGGCGGCTCCGCCAGTGCGCTACCAGCGGGTCAGTCAGGTGAAGATCTAACAGACGCGGCCGGCCAGGACGAGTTAGCTGAGGCGCTACAGGATTTTGACGGCGAAATGCTCGCTGAGCGCGAAGCTTTGGAAGAACTCGCTGCTGGCGACGGCACCGACCAGGATGGGTCCGACGGTGGCATTTCCAACAACCCGCAACAAGAATCCGATAGTGACGATGCCGCTGTCGCTGGCGCCGCTCAAGCGAGTCGCCGGCCGACCGCGAATCGACCGCCGCCGCCACGCAGAAGCGCCGGCGCTGGCGGCAATGATATTCCCGATGCGAAAGACGACGACATCATTGCTCGCCAACTTCGCGAAGCCGCCATGCAGGAAACTGACCCAGACCTGAAAGAAAAGCTTTGGGCAGAATATCGGCGCTATAAAAAAGGTTAGTAATGCAGACACGAGGCGTCAGCCGTTTCTTATCATGCCGCTCCATAGGTGCCCAAGCGCAGCACCGGGGCGAGGCATGGAAACTATTCGGCAACGGCGGTTTAGCGCTAGTCGTGATCATGCTCTGCGGCTGTGTCACACAGACCGTTAGGGTCGTCGATCTCACCCCGCCAGACACCCTCGCCTTTACTCAGACGGAAGCCGAATTGCTGGACGTTGGCATTGCGATATTCGACGCCAACGTGCCCGATGACTTTGACGAGCGCGTGTCTCGCATCATCATGCGAGAGATCCGCAGTGCGGAAGCGCAGTACATTCCATTCGTGTTAAAGAACCTGCTGCAATCGACTGGCAATTGGGGGGCAGTGCGAGTGGTCCCGCGCACTACGTACGCAGTCGACCTCACTGTCAACGGACGCATCATAGAATCCGACGGCGAGATTCTCATTCTCGCAATCAATGTAGTCGACGCGACCGGCAAAACCTGGATCAACAAGGAATATAAAGCCCTAGCCAGCAAGTACGCCTACGAGGGCAGCACACCAGATTCCATCGACGCCTTCCAAACCTTATACAAAGAAATCGCTAACGATATGTCCAAATATCGCGAGCGACTGCCCCGCGACGAAGTCACAACCATCAGACAAACAGCGGAGTTGGCCTTTGCGGAATCGGTGGCAGACGACGCCTTCACTGGATACTTGCGTGAAAATGAAACCGGCGATCGCGAAATCCTGCGCCTACCGGCAAACGACGACCCAATGCTTGCGCGCATTAGGCAGATCCGAGAGCGTGAGTATTTGTTTATCGACACCCTAGACGAGCACTACGCGCGGTTTTATCAACGCATGTATCCGGACTACCAAGACTGGCGCCGCGCGAGCTACAACGATGCCATCGCCTTCAAAGCACTAAAAGCGCAATCTCGAGCACGCATCATAGGCGGCACCGCCGCTATTTTGAGCAGCGTGGGTGCTATCTACCAAAGTAATAATGCGTACGTAGATGCGAGCGGCGTTGCGGGTGTCGGCGCTGGCGCCACGTTAATCATGAGTGGCCTCGAAAAACGCCAGCAAGCCGAACAATTTGCTGACCGCTTGCGCGAGGTTGGCACAGCTGCGGAAGCAGAATTAGTCCCGACAACGATTGAGCTGGAAAATGAGACCTTTCGCTTGAGTGGCAACGTTGCCAAACAATACCAAGAATTGCGTGCCATTCTGCAACGCCTTTACTTCGAAGACATGAACCTGGCTGCACCACAACCTGACGGCACCGAGTCCGTCACTGCACCGAGCGGAGCCAACGACCAAAGTGGCTAACACTCCTATTCAGCCGGTCACACCGGCCCTAAGCGTTAACAAAACCCCGCAAACCTCGCTGAAGCGGAGCATTGATCCATTGATCCTTAGTGCTATCGCGGTGGTGGTGTGTGTGAGTTTAAGTGCCTGGTGGCTAACCCGACTGGTTCAGCCACCGAGTGCCGTCACCATCAATCCTGCCGCGCCCGCGACCCAAGCAGCGCAATCTGCTACAGCGGCGAACGCCAACCCTGTTGCCCCGTTTGCTCAGCTTTCCAAAGCGCAAGCACAAACGCGCGTACAGGATGCGTTAGCGATTTTTGTGGAAACTCAGCTGCTTTTGGAAAGTACCTACGACATAACGCCTTGGGGGGATGCGCAGCTAGACGCAGCGAAAAATGCAGCTTTGGCCGGCGATGCGGAATATTTGCAAGAAAACTTTGCCCCTGCACTTGCGGCCTATCAAGCCGCCAATGTGCAAATGCAGGCGCTGGTCGAAAGCGCAGAACGGCGCTACCAAACAGCACTACAGGCGGCTGTTACTGGACTCAACAGCTACAACCTCACCGAAGCCAAAGACGCTTTAGCTGAGGCCATGCAGGTTAAACCGGACGCTGCAGCCCTACCCAATCTGACTGACCGTCTGCAATCACTGCCTGCGGTCATCAATGGCTTGCGCAACAGTCGTAATGCGTTGTTACAGGAAAATTATCAGGAGGCGCTGGATACGCTCACCAAAGTGCAGCAACTTGATCCAGCCATGCCTGGCATTGCGGCATTGGTTACTGAAGCACGGCAGGGCCAGCGCCAACAGCGCATAAACGAGCTGTTAAGCAATGGCTTTGCGGCACTCGCGCAGACTAACTGGGAGCGAGCCCGCCAATCATTTCAAAGAGTGGCCAACTTGCAACCTGCTAACAATGTGGCTCAAGCCGGTTTGCAACAAGTCTCACAGCGCTACGAGATAGGCCAAATTAAGACCTTCCAAAAACAAGCCGAAAGCGCCTTATCGAAAGAACAGTGGGCGACAGCGATTCAACATTTCGAAGCGATCCTGGCCATAGACGCAAATATCGCGCTGGCCAAGGACGGGGTTAGCCAAGCGCGTCGTCATGGCAATGCAGAGCGCACTTTGACCAAGATACAAGGTGCGCCGACTAAGCTTTCGAATGCGCGCCTCTATGCTGACGCCGAGCGTATTTTGAATGACGCCCAAACCCTGCAATTCATCGGCCCGAAACTGACCGCCGCATTGGCGGCCGTATCGACGTTACTGGAACAATATCGAGATCCGGTAAACGTCTTGTTTCTGTCCGATAACGCTACCGAAATCACCCTGTCCAATGTGGGCGTGCTTGGCGTGTTCAGCGAAAAACGCCTCACCCTGCGCCCCGGGCAATATACGCTTCGCGGCTCTCAGGTGGGCTGCCGGGATTTATATCGATCAATACAGGTGCTACCCGGTATGCCGCCAGTGGATGTGCGTTGCGAGGAGCGGTTGCAGTAGCAGCGAACAGTATGACGGATCAATCGCAAAGCAAGCATGCAGTCGGAAGCATCGTCGCAGCACCTTTTGCGCCCAGCGGCACGGTTCGCAAACAATCTGTTGTCTCGTTTAGAAATCTGCTCGCAGCAACGTTGGTTGTCGTCGCTGGGATTATCTTTTGGTTCCTCTTCGCCTCACGCAGCGTCCAATTGGTCAGCATCCCCAGCACCGACCAGGTCGAAGTCCAGACCGGCTTGGCTGTACAACTCAACGACGTTTATCTAATGCGACCTGGCAGCTATACCGTGACGGCTCAGGCTGAGGGCTATGAAGCATTGCAGACAGACATTCAGGTCAGTAAGGCGCGTACCCAACGCATTGAGTTGCGATTGCGTCCCAAACCGGGCTTGTTAGAGATCATAAGCAACCCGTCGGACGTTACGGTTAGGATAGACGACGGCGAGGCACAAGCCTTGAAGGCTGATGCAGCACCATTACGGGTATCGCCGGGAGAGCGACGCCTGACCTTTAGTCACCCCCGCTATCAGAGTGTGACCCAAACCCTCACCATCGCCGGTCGTGAGCAGAAACAACAGTTGAGCGTCGTGCTACCACCTGGCTGGGCTGACGTTGCGGTGCGCTCTGAACCCGCCGGCATTGGCATACTGTTAGATGGCGAAGAGACCGGTCTCAAGACACCAGCAAGCGTCGAAGCGATGGCCGGCGAAAGAGAGATCGGCTTGGTCGGCAACGGCTATCGCAGTCATCGCCAACGCATTTTTGCCCAGGCGGGCCGGGCCATCACGCTTCCCCTTGTCGAACTAACCAAGGCCGATGCGCAACTTGCCGTTAGCAGCGATCCAAGCGGCGCGGCGGTCACCATCAACGACGAGTTTGTGGGCACGACCCCGCTCCGGATCGAGCGCGCCTCGGGCGAACGACTGCGGGTGAACATTTTGTATCCCGGTTATGCCGATCAGATTAAAAGCCTACGCTTAGCGCCGAATGCCGAACGGCAGCTAACAGTACGGTTGGAACGCCTTGCTGGGACGCTAGCGGTTACGGCACAACCTGCTGACGCTTCTCTTAGCATTAATGGCGCAACAATGGGGAGCGCAAATCAAACCTTGACCCTGCCAGTAGAGTCGCAACAAATCACCATTAGCCAACCGGGCTACGCCAGTTTTACTACAAAAATACAGCCAATCCCCGGTATCAAGCAGTCCCTTAAAGTGAAACTACTAACGCTTGAAGAAGCGCGCCTGGCAGCGCTCAAGCCAACGATTAATGTCGCTGGGCATCGCTTAAAGCTGTTTCAGGGCAGCACGATTCAACTCGGGGCATCACGGCGCCAGCCTGGCCGCCGCGCCAACGAAACGTTGCGTACCGCAAAGTTTAAGCGCCTCTTTTATCTGGCGGAAAAAGAGGTAAGTAATGCCCAGTTTAGAGCGTTTGCCAGCGGTCAAGACTCAGGCAGCTATCGCGAAAACTCGCTAAACGCAGACGAACAGCCGGTTGCCGGAATCAGCTGGCACGATGCAGCCGCCTACTGTAATTATCTCTCGGACCTGGAAGGTATGGACCCTTTTTACACCATAGAATTTGGCAAAGTCACTGCGACTAACCCTGAGGCGCTGGGCTATCGTTTACCAACGGAAGCCGAATGGGCTTGGGCTGCGCGGTATACACCCGACGCTGAGGCAGAAACAGCTGCGCTAACTTTCGGCTGGGGCAAGACCTTACCGCCACCCGATCGTTTCGCTAATTTTGCAGATCGCGCTGCGCAGGCGTTGGTCGGTCGCGTTATTTTTGGCTATAACGATAATTACGCGGTCGCCGCACCCACTGGCACTTTCGCAGCAAATCAAAACGGCTTATTTGATATCAATGGGAACGTGGCCGAATGGACCAACGATTTTTATGGGATTCCTTCGAGCGATACGGTGACGGATGGACTCGGTCCTGCCACTGGTGACTATCATGTCATTCGTGGTGCGAGTTGGATGCACGGAACCATCACGGAATTGCGCCTATCGTTTCGTGACTATGGCGTCGATGGCCGCGAGGACGTGGGCTTTCGAATCGCGCGGTACGCGGAGTGACAGGCAGATTAGAGATGTGGATTAGAAATGCGACCCGACTCTGACAACAATAGGATTCGCCTACAGCGAGCCCGCTCAACCCTCGTATCTGAGCCAGGCCGATGTTTAGTCAGCCGATCAGGAACAGGTTCATCCAACACCGATAGGTCTGGCGTTGCGTTAACGAACAAGCAAGCCGCACTATTCCCGCTGCAACGTGGGAGCGCATGCATAGTGACCATTCTCCTAATGGGTGCGCTGTTCGGCAGCCCCGTCAGCGAGGCACAATCGGCTGAATCTGCGGAGACCCCAAAACAAACTGAGCCGGGCACGGCATCGGCGCAACCAGTCGAGCAGTCACCAGAGAAACCAGTCACTACAA
>DJYW01000155.1:0-1274 GCA_002450255.1 Gammaproteobacteria bacterium UBA6968 | reverse complement strand
CCGCAAGCGCAACCAAAGACCATTGGGCCCAAAGCTGAGATCAAGTCCAAGGCCGGTGACGTATTCAAACCCAGCGAAGAGATTTCAGAAGACTATGCTGTGCCTTTTCCAGTGGATATTTAATGGTTCGCCGCGCTATGCAATGCTTCGAAAACTTAACCCAAAGCAATTTGCTCAGCAGTTGTATCGATCTTTACTGCACCCGCACTTACCGCGGATTCTGAGGTAACCCCTACTATGAAAAAGTCTGCTCGGTTTGAAATGGTCTATCAGATCAGTGCATTAGTGCTATCGATTATCGTTGTTCATCTGGTCTATATCTCACTGATTCGTCCCAACGCTGACGCCATCCTTGAGGCCCGTGCAGAAGCGGCAGAACAAGGTATGACTCAGCCACCAGACCGGTCGCTGTATGTTGTTCTGCGTGACTACGAGCAGGAGTCCTGCTTTATTCTGATGCTGTGGGCGCTTGGCATTATGGGACTCAAAGCCCGCTCACTGCGCATGGAAAACCGCTTATTCGAGGGCGACCTCATCCAGATCAGTGAGGGTATGAATATCCTG
Organism: Gammaproteobacteria bacterium UBA6968; assembly: GCA_002450255.1. Lineage (GTDB taxonomy): Bacteria > Pseudomonadota > Gammaproteobacteria > Pseudomonadales > Azotimanducaceae > UBA4421. The sequence continues at coordinate 710 of DJYW01000155.1, read as the reverse complement.
CCGGAGGATACGCGTAACTATGTGCGCCCTTTGCAGGCGCTGCCAGAGGATCAACAAGAAGGCATTTTGCCCCGCGCCTTGCTGGCTGGGTTAACCCGCTTTGCGTCCACGGAAAATGTTCAGGATGTCTCGGAAGCCGTTAAGTCCGTTTGCGAGGGTGAATCCGATCGTCTTGATAGCGAGCTTTCAATGATTCGCTACATTGCCTGGGCAATTCCTTCAATTGGCTTCATCGGTACCGTGCGCGGTATCGGCGACGCGCTTGGGCAGGCCTATCAGGCCGTAGAAGGCGACATTGCCGGCGTTACCGCTAGCTTGGGAGTCGCCTTTAACTCTACCTTTATTGCCTTGGTGCTTAGCATCGTGCTGGTGTTTTTTATGCACCAACTGCAGCTGTTGCAAGAACGCCTCGTGTTGGCGACCCAACATTATTGTGATCAACGCTTGCTCAGTCACCTGCGGACGCGTTCATGAATATCATCGATTTCAATGATCTAATGCTCACTGGTTATGGCCCGGACGGCGCAATACAGCACGCCGCACCCGCCCTCGCGAATGTAGACGATGATGGCCAATTGACCTTTGGTGAAGCGGCGTTACGACGCCACCGCAGCCAACCCCAAACCAGCCAATCGCATTATCTGGCCAGACTTACCGACGCGGTGTTTACGCCCAGTATCGGTCAGGCGCAGACCCAAGCTGATCTGCTC
>DJYW01000031.1:2869-3040 GCA_002450255.1 Gammaproteobacteria bacterium UBA6968 | reverse complement strand
ACGAGGCGATCGGCTTCTGCGGCCAATTCGGTATCGTCGATGCTCACTGCCATCAGGCCACGCTCGTCTTCCGCAGGATCGGGGTAAGCAGAGACGTCCTTGCCCGCCGCTTTCCAATCCTGATAAACCTGGTCGCGGAACTTCAGAGTCCAGTTGAACGACGGTGAGTTG
>DJYW01000031.1:0-2557 GCA_002450255.1 Gammaproteobacteria bacterium UBA6968 | reverse complement strand
GTTGAACGACGGTGAGTTGTTGTAGACCAGTTTTGCTTCGGGTCGAACCTCGCGAACCGCGTTCACCATTTCAGCAATCTGTTGAACGTTGGGGCGTTCGGTTTCGATCCACAGTAGGTCTGCGCCGTGCTCCAGGCTAGTGATACAGTCGAGTACCACTCGGTCGAAGCCGGTGTCTTCCTTAAAGGCATACAAGCCATTGTCCAAGCGGTTTGGCTTGGTGATCTTGCCGTTCTGGTTGATGGTGATATCGCCGTCGGTTAGTTCGCTGATGTTGTTGACCGGAGTCGTGTCCAGGAAGTCGCAGTACTTGCTGCCAAGGTCGCCAGGCGTCACCGATACTGGGATCTTCTGGGTTAGGCCAGCGCCGAGGGAGTCGGTGCGCGCCACAATGATTCCGTTGTCGATGCCAAGTTCCAAGAACGCATAACGAACTGCGTTGATCTTAGAAACGAAGTCTTCATGCGGTACGGTGACCTTGCCGGCTTGGTGACCGCACTGCTTCGCGTCGGAAACCTGGTTTTCAATCTGAATAGCGCAAGCACCTGCTTCGATCATGCGCTTGGCAAGCAGGTATGTAGCCTCTTCGTTACCAAAGCCCGCGTCTATGTCGGCGATAATTGGCACAACGTGTGTTTCAAAGTTATCAATTTGTTCAATGATGCTGTCGGTGTTCTCACCCTTCTCACGGGCTTCGTCGAGCTCAGCAAAAATGTGGCGCAACTCGCGCGCATCAGCTTGTTTCAAAAAGGTATAAATTTCTTCAATGAGGTTCGATACTGTGGTCTTCTCATGCATGCTCTGGTCCGGCAGCGGGCCAAATTGTGAACGCAGTGCGGCGACCATCCAGCCAGACAAGTAAATGTAGCTGCGCTCGGTGGTCTTCTGATGCCGCTTCACGCTCATCATGACCTGCTGTGCCACAAACCCGTGCCAGCAACCGAGAGACTGAGTGTATTTGCTGGTGTCCGCATCGTAGTTGGCCATATCGCGGCGCATGATGTCGGCGGTGTACTGAGCAATTTCCAAACCGGTTTTAAAGCGATTTTGCAGCTTCATGCGCACTGCATATTCCGCATTGATCGCGGCCCACTCTTTTTTCTCGCCAATGGTATTTTGGACTTGCGTGATCTGCTCCAAATAGGATGACATGTTGAATCCCTCGAATGTGATGACTATAGCTGAGCTAAATGGTTTTGCAGGTCACCCTGCGGACAAACGCGCGGCAAAATAGCAAGCGCAGCAGCTAAAATAAATGGAATAATTCACATGCAATATATTCCAACTGGGCCAAACGCATCCGCATGCAATTGTGCGTGTTGAGCCCGTCTGTTTTGCGAGCCAGCTCAGCTTTATGCCCAGTGCCGCAACTCGATAGCGTGCATCGGATCACTGTCTCATACGCCAGCAACCTCGAATTCGATGCAGCCCAGGCCGCTAAATTCGGCGCGATAATGGCCAGGTTTAGCGGGGTGTAAAGCGCCGATGGAACCAGTCATAAGGAGGTGACCTTTGTTTAATTTGTAACCCTGCGCGAGCACCGTATTGATCAGCCACGCTAGTGCCGCCCATTGGCTCTCCATCACCATGTTTGCGCTGGCAGCATGAAGAGATTCGGCGCCGCGGTAAAAAGAGATATCCACCTCGTCCGGAGACCACTTGCCCCGGGCCCAATCGTTTTGCGTTGTAGCAGAGGCTTGCAGTGCCGTCCCGCATAAGAAGCCGTAAGTTGCAGAGTTTGTGGCGACCAAATCAATGCCATTGGGGCGATTAGCCAAGTGCGGGGCCGCTAGCTCGATCATTGGCTGGCAACTCGCGATGAGTTGCGGCACGTCGGCTGCGCTAAGCGGCTGGGCCGGCTTAGCGCCGGTGCCAGCAGCAATGTCTTCGGCGAGGGTAAATCCCAGCTCCGTTTCTAGCATCACGGGTCGCTGTAATTGCAGCGGTCCGCTCTGGGCTGCGGCGCTAAAATCACCGGCTGTTGGCAGCACGCCGATAACAGGTTGGTCGGTCCCCATGGCTTGTTGTGCAACTGGTGCAGTTAGCGCGGCCTTGTAACCGAATATATCGCCGAAAGACGGGGTACCACGCAGGGCGGCGACGATTTGGCTTTGGCAGGCATAGGCGTCCGCCAGAGTGGCTGCGGATTGCTCCGCGCTGAAATTCGGTAGCGCCTCGAATTGGGCGAAGGCGTCAAGGCTGCGCTCTAAAAACGTATTCATAGCATGCTCTCGGATGGCCACGTCTATTGCACCGGTCGCTGCGGCGTGGCTCAGGTTGAATGGCCGGACGCCATGTCCGGGATTGAGTTACCATGCGCCGCATCCAGCTCGTGATCGACAGGCTAACCGAGACCGTCAAGCGGTCTGGTGCCGGGTATCCGTTCGCCAGCAGCGAGGGCTTGATAAACTGTCAGCGCTGATGCGCGAATCGATCGCAGGCATCAGGGCCACAAGATGATTCCCTCACGACGGATGCTGGTCGCGATGCACAGTAAAGGCGGAAGCTAGTATTAACGGGCGGGTCTGCACTGACAACTGATTTAGCGGGCTGGCTA
>DJYW01000054.1:896-5734 GCA_002450255.1 Gammaproteobacteria bacterium UBA6968 | reverse complement strand
GAGCGTGGACAAGCTCTACCTGATTAATGACCTAAGGGGGTGGCGCGAGGCCCAGTTGCTGGGTGCCAAAACGGCATAGCGGATTGACAAGCTACAGGGTGGTAAGGACAATTCGCGTCCTTCGAAAGTTGTCGAAGACTTTCAACTCGTGGCTACGTAGCTCAGCTGGTTAGAGCACAGCATTCATAATGCTGGGGTCGGTGGTTCAAGTCCACCCGTAGCTACCACTTCCCCGTCCGGAAATTTCCCAGCGCATCCTTGGTCCAATCTGCGATGTTTCTACCAGTTAAGGCCGACGACTCTCCATCAGCCGGTCGATCAATACCGATTAGCCTAAAACCGGCAGTGGCTGCCCTTTTAGCATGGCGTTTCGGCGATAGCCTGGAGCCCGGTCCTCCGTGATAAATGATTACAGGTGTGCTAAGCGGGTCTCCAAATTCAGCGAAGCCCACTACCCGACGGTCATCGGTGCTTAGTTGATAGTTCAAGCGCCTTGCTGCTCAATATTTCGTCGTCTCTTTGCCAGACCCTAAAAACCATACTTGTTCTTCTTTCTTCGTTTTAGTCCGGTCAAAGGAAAAATCCCTACCAATGCCGACCTGATTGCCTCAATGTCCTTGCTTGGGGAAGAGGAAAATAATTAGGAAAAACAATGAAAAAAATAGCATTAATCTTGCTCTCACTCGTGCTCAGCAACTTTGCTTTCGCAGATGGCCATGGGCACGGTAACGAGTTCCCGTTTAAATATTTTCTGCATAACGACATCACAACCGATGACGCCCAAGCAACGCTCGCTGGTACGCGTGCTTTCGTGGAATCCGGTGTCTTTAAGGATCGTGGTGTTGCTGTCGGCGTTTACGCATACAACGCCGTTGGAGCACTGGGAGCCTCTCATATGACTATGTTCGCTTATCCAAGCGCAGATTCTTTGCCCGGCGCTGAGATTTTTCAGGCTTCCGACGCGCACATTGCTTACCAAGCCGCAATGCAAGGCGCGGGAAACAAAACGGTGCACAGCACACTGTACAAGTCAGTAAAGGAATACGTGCCTGCGGATGCAGGTGGGAAATATAAGGTTTTCTTGAACATGTTTTTGTCAGTTAGTGACCCAGCTACCTATGCCTCGACTTGGCTAAAGTTGATGGAAGATATTGGCGCATCGGATGCATATGGCATACGTGAGGTTGTTGCAGGTGATACGGAAGGAGTAACCCATTACCTTTGGATTGGTTTCGAATCCATGGCTGATTTAGCAAAAGGCATGGATCAAATGTACGCCTCAGAAGAGGCAGCGGCAGCAAGAGAGACGTTTGCAGGCATTCGTGAAATTAAGCGCACTGCAATTCTAACTTCTGGATACGAGAGCATCACTGAAACGATGGAGTAGCTCTGACGCTACTCGTGGATCGCATTGCAACCAACGCGGTGCGATCCGATCGGGCTTTATCTGGATAACTCCCGGGCTCGAGGACAAAGCGATGACCTTGGTTAAGGTGGAAAACAACACTCCTGCGTTAAGACTTCAGGCTCATTGATGAGTGGGCGACAAAAAGATTGCGCGATTTGCAGCGCATCCCCCAACGTTTTATTTCGATGCCGGTACGGGGTAGAGGACTGGCAATTCCTCTGCGACATATGCCTTGAAAAAGTAAAAAGCTCCTTTGTCGATTCATACATCTATGGGGGTACGTGGAAGCGCAAAAAGAAGTAAAACGACAAACTCGTTGTATCTAGTTACCATTTGGTAGGGGAGAACAAAGGATCATACCAATGAAATTTATTGTCGCATCAATCGTATTTTTCGCTCTGAACGCTTCAACTTTTGCTTCGAGTGATGGCTTCAATCCCAACGAACTAACGTACGTTGTCTCAATGAGCGTCAACGAGAAAACGGCTGCGCAGGTAGATGATTTTTCCGCGTTTTATCACGCGTTGGTCGAAGGAAACGAGCCCGGCACGTTAGCGTGGCAGTTTTACCGTGGTGCTGACGAAAAAATCTACCTGATCGAAAGATACGCTGATTCCGATGCTGCGTTGCAGCACGTAACCAACATCTCCCCAGGGGGCATCCAAGAGAAAGAGTTCGGAGATTTCAGCGATCACTTTGTCATCGAAAAGCTAATTATCCATGGCACGCCATCTACCAAGCTGGTCGAAAGTCTTGAAGCTGTCGGATTGCCCTTAGAATTCAGGTCGACCATCAGCGGGTATAGCAGAAACTAAGGTCGGGGAAGCACACACTCCAGCAGCTACGGTACAAGCTTAGCGATGAGTAAGTGCCTGTACCGGACGGCGCATATCGGCGGGACACGAGCGCGAGCGCGCGGGAATGATCGTCCGGTGATGTTTGGAGGTATATCTGAGGGCATCGATAAGTTCGAACGGCGTCAATAACCCGCGGTGTGGTTTTTTTGGAAGGTGATTAAAATTCTGCCGTCCCGACCACTTTTCTACTTAGGTTGGCCTGCGACCTGCATTGTCTTCGGTGGTCACCACACATCGCGCTCGCTGAGTGATGATCCATTCGTTCCAGTTAAACACTGTCTTATGAGGCGAGGGCCGCGTTCGTGGATTAGATCGAAGCGATCCTGGAATTCCGTGAAGGCTGATTTGCGGTCAAGGAGCGGCTGCCGGTTTGGCCGCAGTTCGGATATCGAAGGACACTCGCGACAGGGTCAGATTGAGCCAAAAAATTGAAAGCTAAAGGGGTAAACGAATGGACCTTCAGATAAAAGGTAAGAAAGCCATCATGGCAGGTGGCAGTGCTGGTATGGGCCGAGCGACCGCAGAGAGATTGGCAGAAGCGGGGGTTGATCTGGTAATCACTGCCAGGCGCAGAGAGCGGCTAGAAAAAGCAGCGGGAGAAATTTCGGCTAAATACAAGGTAAACGTCACGCCAATCGTTGCTGACTCGTCAAAGGTTGAAGATCGCGCGAAGCTGCTGGAGTCTTGTCCAGATCCGGATATTTTAGCGATTACGATTAAGCCGCCTGCGCCTAATGGTGACTTTCTTAACGTAACACCGGAGATGTGGCGTGAATCGATCGATTCGGCTTTGATTGGCCCAATCGAGTTGATGCGCCAGTACATTCCGCATATGAAGGAAAGTGGTTGGGGACGTATCGTTAACATAGCCACATTCTCTGCAAAAAATCCGATGATCTGGCGATTGATGTCAGGCCCCGCTCGATCGGCGCTAATCAATTACACAGCCAGCGTTTCTCGAGAAATTGCTAAGTATGGCGTCAATATCAACAACCTTTTACCCGGCATGTTTGCGACCGAAGGAGCCAACGAAATTATGGCGGATTATGCGGACGCTTTTGGCCTTGAGCATAATGCAGAGGCGGTTGGCGCTCATTTTCGAGCCAATAATCCTATTCCCGCGGGGTTTGTTGGTAATGCGGACGACTTAGCGCCGATGGCAGCATTTCTGTGCAGTCCACTGGCGCGATTTATCGTCGGCCAAAATATCGTGATTGACGGGGGACAACACGCTTCGCTGTTTTAATGCTCAAGGTGGGCGAGAAAAATTTCTCATTTGCGCCGCTTAGATCAGTTTTGTAGTTCGTTAGTCAATCGCCCACAAAACTCAGGTTTAAATCAGTTTGTTTAGCAAACGATGCCGGTTAGCATTTAGGAGAGTCTTTTACGTCGGTCCGCAAAAGGAGGGGTAATGCGTAAAGCGTTTTTGAAGGTATTAGCGATATCCGCTTTTGGCGTTGGGTGCGGCGCTGGCTCAGATGAGGCGGACAAAAATACGGATCTGCAAACATCTAAACCGACGATTACTCAACCATGTGCCGCAGATGATACGTTCACGGTCTGGTGCGGTTACAAAAACCCAGAGGACTTGGCGGCAACGCCCGACAGGAAATATTTGCTCGCCACAGGCTTTGGTGGAATCCCTGAACCGACTCTAAATGAAATGTCGCTTATTCATTTGGCGACGATGAACCGAAGTTCGGTCGAGATCGAACTGTCGCAAAACACATGGGGCGACCCAAACTGCGAGCGTGGCTCGCTAGATTTCTCCACCCATGGATTAGATATCAATCGGCGCAATGACGGAACATACATGGTCGCTGTTACCAATCACTTGCCCAGTGAGACGGTGGAGTTGTTTGAGCTCGCGGCAAGCGAATCGAGTTGGCGGCTCGTGTGGCGCGGTTGCGTTGAATCGCCCGTTACCGAATCTGGATCGCGCCAGCCTATGTTCAACGATGTAGCGTTAACGGATGGCGGTGGTTTTTACGTCACAGAGATGTATGACATCAATAGGTCTTTTGACGAATTGATCGAGGCAGGCATCGCTGGAGAGGACACTGGCAGCGTGTGGTATTGGTCCGCTGGGGAAAGTTTTCAAAGAGTCGATGGATCACAGGGGAGTTTCCCCAATGGCATCGTTATCAATAAGGCGGAAGACGTATTGTATGTAAATTACTGGTTCTCTGGCAAAACGCACAAACTTGATATCGCATTGGGGAAAGTCCTTGCGACACATGACGGTGGGCGAGCAGATAATCTGACCATGGCGTGGGGTTCAGTCTGGGCCGCAAAACACGATATGACCGTTATGGAGTACCTAGAGGATTGTCCAGCCGAGACAGCCAACTGCTTTCTGCCTTTTTCAGTTTATGAACTCGATTTAAGTGACCTAAGCGAGACGAATGTTTGGCGGTATGACAGTGAAATATTTGGCTTTGGCACCGTAGCGACACCGCTGGGCGACAGTATTTGGTTTGGATCAGCCCATGGAGATAGAGTGGCGCGTTATGAAATAGGTGAGAGAGTGAGCAATGGTGGTTGATATTCCAGAGCGGTTGCAGGAGCCGGTC
>DJYW01000054.1:0-570 GCA_002450255.1 Gammaproteobacteria bacterium UBA6968 | reverse complement strand
CAGCGGCACTTACTTGGTTTAATCAAAGCAGAAATAGCGTTTTCGAAGTGAGCGGAATCGTGGACTTCGAAGATGCTCTGTCGGCGAGTTCGTTGGAGAGTTTTCAATTCGGTTTGGTGCTTTGTGATGGCGAGATTTGTGACAAAGCTCAGATTCGCTGCGTACCACATGGTGATGGATTCAAGTTTTCATTAGTAGAGGGGCGATTGAGCGATATTCCCGTTTTGCTTGACCCGCCGAGCGGCCTTCGTGCCAACTGGCTGGACCAAGTGCTCGAGAAGCATGAGTTCGTTGTATTCCTATTCTATCGCGGGCTGTGGTGACCGCCCTGTCGCTTCGAGTTACGAAGCTACGAGAATTCAGGGGTCGTTGAACAAATTCGTGAGTCGGGCGGCGAGGTGTATGGCATTACCTCAGAGCCCCATTCCCTCGCACAGGAAGCAGAAGCCGCTTGGGGCCTTTCGTTCCCGATTGTTGGTGATCCTCACCATGAGGTCCGCAAACATTTGCAGTCGCGCGGGTGGCTTGACGTCTTCTTTAACGCCGATGACGGGCACCTGCGAAACCGCA
>DJYW01000017.1:2473-2811 GCA_002450255.1 Gammaproteobacteria bacterium UBA6968 | reverse complement strand
GGTTCCGCATAACTCGTTTCATCGTAAAGAGTCATCGCACGCTCGACGACATTTGCCTTCATTGGAAGGTAGCCTTCACCGTCCCGCGACAGCAGAGCCGCAACTTCGGCCTTGTTCTGCTGTGAATATACCTGAGCCTTTACGATGGCATTCATGACTTTCTGAGTCCAAACAGGGTTTGCTTTTACTTTGTTCTCGTTCATGCAAACAACGCAGCATGGATGATTGCGCCAGATATCCCCGGTAAACCGCAACATTTTTCCTCCAGCCAGCAGCTCGCCGGCCGCGTTAAAAGGTTCCGCAACGATAAAGGCGTCCAATTTCTTCGCTGCTAAAGC
>DJYW01000017.1:0-2085 GCA_002450255.1 Gammaproteobacteria bacterium UBA6968 | reverse complement strand
TTCACCGTAGCCTTTAATTACGGGTTCAAGTCCGACGTTTCGCAACGCCATTTGCAATACAATGTTGTGCATTGAATACCAGTACGGCACTGCTACTTGCTTGCCCCCCAGTTCGGCAAAACTGGAAATGCCTGTGTGTTTACCAACCACAAGTCCAGAGCCATTTAAGTGCGCCCACGACATAATTTTTACTGGGAAGCCATTGTTGTACCGCATCCATATCGGGATAGGCTTCAGGAAATGCACTAAGTTGAACTTGCCAGCCGCGAAACCTTCGATTAGCGGCGACCAACCTCGTATCAACGTCGGCCTTTCAGCTTTTATTCCTTCTTCCTCAAAAAAACCCTTGGCATGAGCCACCAGCAATACTGTTGCATCAGTAATCGGTAGGTATCCAATTCGCAGCACCTCGTCCTCAGGCGGCTGAATATTTGCCCATGCAGAGGCACTGGCAGTCAATCCGAACGTTGCCGCGAGGCCGCCCATTGCTAGCGTATCCATGAGGAAGTCGCGCCGCCCCATTTCGTGCTCTTGTAGATACTCGTATTCCTCAAGGCTGCTGTCGCCTTCGATTTGTTCGCCTGTTTTGTCTGTAGGAGTCTTTTTCACATCATCATCCTTTCTAGTTGGTAGTAGTTTATCGAATGTAATTAAGCGGCTGCGATCCGCTTAGAGGGAGGTTGCGCGATCTCGTCTTCCGTCTTCGTCGTATCGGTGAACATCTCCATAAGCTGTGCACGCAGCTGCTGAAATCGGTGGTCCATGTGTCGACGCGGCCATGGCAGATCGACTTTCAATTCGCTTACGATGCGCCCCGGATTACGCGCCATAATCATGACGCGATCAGCCATGGTGACCGCCTCGTCTATGTCATGCGTGACCGTGACCAGGGTGATATTTAGCTGCTTGCATATTTCTGGGACCTCCTCTTGGAGGCTGCTTCGCGTAAAAGCATCGAGTGCGGAAAAGGGTTCATCAAGCAGTAGCAAATCCGGCTCGGTGGCCAAAGATCGTGCTAGCGCAACTCGTTGTTGCTGACCGCCAGAAAGCCTCTGAACATTTTCGTTAGCTTTCTCGGCAAGTCCCAGCATTTCGAGTAGGCTGGCCACCTTTTCATCAGCCTCTTTTTTTGGTGAACCCGCGAACGCCAAGCCGAGTGCTGCATTTTCTTTGACAGTCATCCAAGGATAGAGCGATGCCGCTTGAAACATCATGTTCCACTTGGCGCACGGCCTACGGACTTGCTTACCATCGATGCGCACGCAACCTTCAGAGGGAATGAGCAATCCCGCAATCACATGTAGGAGCGTTGATTTGCCGCAGCCGCTACGACCGATCAGAGTGCAGATTTCCCCGGGCTCTATCGTTAAATCAATGTCAAGAAGAGTAGGCTCATTTGTCGAGTCGAAACTGTGAGAGATATAGTCCAATGCGATTCGAGCGCCCATAGCCACCTTTATGTTTTGTCGACTGAGTTGTGTGTCCTAGTACAATGCAATTAATAGGCCACTTTTTTTAACCTCGGAATCAATACGTTGTACTTGAGCGATGGGCGAAATGACCGTGATTGGCACAACTTATCCGCCAATGTCTGACATTGTCATAACGCGTCTTTCCGAGAGGATGCAGGCAATCAGAGCGAACTGGAGGTTTACTCCAACTGGTAGCTGTCTAGCGTTTTCATCCTGTCCAACGAGCGTTGAGAAGAATCTGTTATTACTTCAGGGCACCAAGGACTGCTCTGTGGAGATAGGCGGGTAAAGCGGCCCTGGTCCGCCTTTTCACTTGCCGCGTTTGGTGAAAGCTACTAGCGCCAAATCAACGTCTTGTTCGGTGACGTCAGCTACTGGCTTATCGCCACGTGACTTAATGTACTAGGCTATACGACCCAGAGATCCAGAACCGTGCTCCACGCCAGCTATCCACGCACGCGCAGCATCTCGAAGTGTCGTCATTACCAACTCCATAATCACAATTGACCAATACCCGAAAAGGGCGATTTGTGTCCGCCGAGGCGGGTGCGATCTACAGTGTGTTCAATGACTTAGCAATTTCTTGCTCGGACCAGGCGGATAGTGGGCTGCG
>DJYW01000171.1 GCA_002450255.1 Gammaproteobacteria bacterium UBA6968 | reverse complement strand
GTTTGGTCGGTCTAAAGAGCTAAATACGGCAGCATGTTGCCGAAACAGCACACCATTAATTCACGAAAAATTCACAATTTCTGCTACTTTTTTTTCACAAAATCATGTAACTCGTTGTTTTATATATTATTAAAGTGTAACAAATAATTTCATATTCTTTCACTTTTCTCTTTAAGTTAACAAAAAGTTCATATTAATATGCGCGGCGGTTCCGCCTGATGGCGGGTTCATTAAATATCTTGGAAGAATTAGATGTCCTACAGGAAAATTAATCTATCGGCTGCGGTGAAAATCGCGCTAGCAGTTAACGCCGGGGCGGTAATGGGTGGCATGCCACTACTTGCCGCAGCGGAAGCGGATACGATCGAAGAGGTCGTAGTAACCGGTTCAAGGATTCCGCGAAACGACCTTAACGGACCTAGCCCAGTGTCCGTTTATGACAGTGGAGCGATTGCCCGAAGCGGTGCAACGTCTATTGGCCAGTTTCTGCGTGAAGCACCAGCGATTGCCGGTGCGGGTCAAACCACCGCAATCAACAATGGCGGAACTGGATCACAAAACATATCGCTGCGCGGTCTGGGATCTTCTCGCACCTTGGTCTTAATCAATGGCCGTCGCGGCCCGGGATCATCAGGCGGTAATGATGGTGTAATCGACTTAAACACCATTCCGGTGGCAATGGTTGAGCGAATTGAGATGCTAAAAGATGGCGCATCCGCAATTTACGGCTCTGACGCGATCGCGGGAGTTGTAAACATCATTTTGCGCGAAGACTTTGAAGGTGTTGCGTTCACCTATCAGCAGGGCCAATCGTCTGAGTCGGATGGTGACAAGACTGAGTGGTCTCTCACCATGGGCGACAACACCGAAGACAGCAGCTACATGATGAGTGTCACCCGAGTTGAAGAAGATGCGACCCGCGCAGGCAACCGCGATTGGGCGAAGCAAGCCAAGTATATGTTGTTTGGTGAGTGGGTAGACGGCGGATCATCCGCGCCACCCTGGGGCCGGTACGATGGACAAACGCTCGGGCCTGACTATAACGGCGATGGTGCTGGGGGGCTGCGTGCTTACAGCAGCGCTACGGACGCTTACAACTATGCGCCAGTTAATTTTCAACGTCAGCCAAACGATCGCTGGATTTTGAACGCAACGGGCAAAACCGTTGTGGATGGTCTTTCAGACATTGCGTTCTTCGGCGAAACGCGTGCTTTCGGTGAGATCCAATACGTAGATCGTGAGAGTTCTTACGCTCTCGCAGAGCAGCCTTTGGCGCCGCTCGCTTTTTATGGCTACGACGCACCGTATTCGCCAGACAATGCCTACAACATTACGGGTGTTGAAATTTCAGACTGGCGTCGTCGTTTGGTAGAGGACGGTCCCAGAACCGGATTCACCGAAATCCAAACGGTACGAGCCGTTGCCGGACTCGAGGGTGAACTGCAAAACGGCATCATCTGGGAAGCCTATTTCAACTATGGTGAGTCCGATTACTCGAACAGCTATGGGCCTCTGTTCAACTTGGCAAAAGTTGCAAATGCGGTTGGTCCAACGGCCACAGACGATGACGGTGTGCTGCGTTGTGATACCAACGCAGATGGCGCGTTTAGCTCGGCTGACGATTCGGCCTGTGTTCCTCTGAACACCTTTGGCCAGAACTCGATCACCTCAGACATGGTGGATTACATAGCCTTCCGTCAAAACGAAGGGAATAAGTACACCCAGAAGGTGTACGCCCTCACTCTGACCAAGCCCGATGTGTTTGAGCTGCCTGGCGGAGACGTTGGTGTTTCCGGTGGATATATGCATCGCGAAGAAAACGGCGTATACACGCCAGACGCACTGGTCTCAGAGTTAGCGGAAACTGGAGCCGTCACGGGTACACCGTCAGACGTTACCGATGGTGGTTATGAGGTCGATGAGTTTTATCTCGAAACACGTCTTCCTTTACTGGAGTCACTGGAAGTAGATCTTGGGTATCGCTACTCGGATTACGACACATTCGGTAGCACCTCAAACTGGAAGGCAGGTGTTCAATACCGTCCCACAGATGAACTTTTAGTTCGCGGTAGTGCCTCTACCTCATTCCGTGCGCCAACCGTTGGAGCACTGTATGGCGGAGCGGGTATTTCCTTCCCAGCGGTAACGGACCCTTGTGCCAGCAACCCAACGGCGAACTGTGTTGCTGACGGTGTGCCAGCGGATGGTTTCACGCAAATCTCAACGCAGGTTCGAACCCTAGTGGGTGGTTCTGTGGATGTGCAGCCTGAAGAAGCAGATACCTATACTGTCGGTTTCGTCTATCAGCCTGAAGCATTCGACGGCGTTGCGTTGTCAGTCGATTACTACAACATTGAGGTAACCGATCCGATTACCACAGTGGGTGCGTCAGTGATTTTGGGACAGTGTGCTGCGACCGGCGACTTCTGCGACAAGATCGAGCGATTTGGCCCAGGACAAAACCAAGGTGCGCCATTGCTGATCAACAACCGAATCACCAACGCTGGTGGTCTGGAGACTTCAGGACTGGATTTCTTGGCCGAATGGCAGGGTATCGAGTCAGACATTGGTATGTTTGGACTGCGTTTTGAAGCTACCATGTTGCTTGAATACGACAAGACCCAAGCAAATGGCACTGTGGTACCGCATGACGGTTTCTTCCGTGATGACGAGGATGGGCACTTTGCAGAATGGCGATACATTCTATCAGCGACCTATGCCTATGGACCTTGGAGTGCCCAGGTTGACTATCGATTCATCGATGAAGTAACGGAGTTTGGTAGTGACTTGGTAGGTAGCTGTGTTGACGCTAACGGCGCGACATCGCAAGAAGGCGTTAACGTTGGCCTCGTCTGCGTTAACTCTTCCAGCTCATATGCCAGCACGAATTTGGGTGACTTCGTACGCACTGTCGACAGTGCTTCCTACATCGACGTGTTTGGAAGCTATGACTTCAGCGAAGAGATCTCTATTTACGCAGGTATCGATAACCTGCTGGACGAAGAGCCACCTCTTTCGGTTGACGGCTTTAACGACAACACAGATGTACGTACGTTCGACACGATCGGGCGCTACTACTACATCGGCTTCAAGGCTGCGTTATAGGCATTCTTGTAAGCGATAAAAAAGCCGCGCATCTGCGCGGCTTTTTTTTGGCTGTTAAACTGACAAAATTGCACATAGCAAACACAGGCAGGGCCTTGGAACGACCATGAATCAGCGAACGAGCGAGGCGTCCGATAGTGC
>DJYW01000012.1:9544-9745 GCA_002450255.1 Gammaproteobacteria bacterium UBA6968 | reverse complement strand
TTGGGCATGCGCGAAGTACCGCGGGTTAAATTGCCGCATCCGCTGGCAGGAACTGGTAAAGCGCGGTTGGCAGCGGTCGCGACAGAATATGTTCCGGAAATTATTCGGCGCTTGCGGGATGGCTGATTGGTTAGAAGCCGCAGATGAAGCAGCGGCACTTGAATATCTTCATCAACAGCAGTGCACGGACGGGCTGCCGGT
>DJYW01000012.1:8957-9218 GCA_002450255.1 Gammaproteobacteria bacterium UBA6968 | reverse complement strand
ATTGTTCCTACACCCGAACGCGTGGCTCGTATGGTGCTCGCGAGTGGATTAGACGCGGACCTCGCTCTAGGCCAGATGGGACCTGCGAATGGTCTTGCCAGTGTCGAAAAGGTCGCGGTTGCGGCGGTGATGGCGGGGTGCTTACCCGACTACATGCCGATTTTGCTGGCGGCGATCAAAGCGGTGTTGCAGCCTGAGTTTGATCTGACCGAGATGCAGTCGACTACCCATTGCACGGCACCGCTGATCATCGTCAACGGC
>DJYW01000012.1:0-8647 GCA_002450255.1 Gammaproteobacteria bacterium UBA6968 | reverse complement strand
GCACCGCTGATCATCGTCAACGGCCCAGCGCGATTAACCTGCGGACCCATTGCATGCGGTTTTGGGGCGCTGGGTCCCGGCCATCGGGCCAATGCTAGCATTGGCCGAGCGCTGCGGCTGTGCATGTTGAATATTGGTGGCGCGCGACCAGGCGAATCGGATATGGCTCTGCTTGGGCATCCGGGAAAATTCACCTATTGCCTTGGTGAGGATGAAGAGCATTCACCCTTACCACCGCTGCATGTAGACCTGGGTTATCAGCCTGAAGACAGTGTGGTGACCGTGATTGGGGCAGAAGCGCCGCACTCGGTTATGTTTAGCGGCGACGCGGATAATCCGGATAACGCTGCGCGATTGCTTGAGGTGTTGGCCATTGGCGTGGCCAATATGGCCACCAACAACGCCACTCTGACTGGTGGTGCAGCAGTAGTGATTTTGAATCCCGAGCACGCACAGATTCTGGGTGATGCGAAGTTAACGCGGGCTGATATACAGCAGCGCCTGTGGGAGCTGACCCATTATCCGAAGGAGAAATTGGTTCACTTTGCTGCCAAGTTTGCAGCTCGAATTAATAGCGATGAGTATCGTTGTTTCACGAAGCCAGACGATATTCTGGTGTTGATGGCCGGTGGCAGTGGTTTGTACTCAATGGTGATGCCAAGTTGGTGTGCGGGGAGGCATCAGAATCGCTATGTGAGCGAGGTAATAGAGGTTGACGCGTTTTGTGAGATTCCCGGCTCAGCCCCATTACTCACCGAAGAGTGAGTTTTACCCCTAAAATAAATACAGCCGATTAGCGTGCCGGTCCGCCTGTGTTTTACATTGTATGATTTTAAATGATTAGGATAAGGAGCCGTCATGACCGTTATCAAGCAAGAGGATTTAATTCAAAGCATCGCCGATGCCTTGCAGTTTATCTCTTACTATCATCCGACGGATTTTATCCGCGCTATGCGCGAGGCATGGGAAAAAGAAGAATCCCCTGCGGCTAAAGCGGCACTGACACAGGTGCTGGTCAATTCTAAGATGTGTGCCCTCGGTAAGCGCCCGATCTGTCAGGACACCGGCATTGTGAATGTGCTGGTCTCTGTCGGTATGGATGTGAACTGGGACGCGACCATGTCGTTTGATGACATGATTAACGAAGGCGTACGACGCGGCTATACCCACCCGGACAACGTTTTGCGCGGGTCCGTGTTGGTGGATCCAGACGGCGAGCGCCGCAATACTAAGGACAATACCCCGGCTGTGATTCACACCAAGATTGTTGCCGGTGACAAGGTCGAGATAGAGGTCGCGGCGAAAGGGGGCGGCAGTGAAGCCAAGGCCAAGTTCGCTATGTTGAATCCATCCGACTCGTTGGTGGATTGGATTTTAAGCGTTATCCCCAGCATGGGGGCGGGTTGGTGCCCTCCCGGTATTCTTGGCGTGGGTATTGGCGGCACGCCAGAAAAAGCTATGTTGCTAGCCAAAGAATCGTTGATGGAACCGCTTAACATGCATGAGTTGCAGGCTGCCGGCGCGAGCAATCACTTAGAAGAATTGCGACTTGAGTTATTCGAGCGAGTCAACGCGCTAGGCATCGGAGCGCAAGGATTGGGAGGTTTAACCACCGTGCTCGATGTCAAAGTGAAGGACTACCCAACTCACGCCGCCAACAAGCCGGTTGCGATTATTCCTAACTGTAGTGCGACGCGGCACGTGCATTTTACTTTGGATGGATCAGGTCCGGCTGTGTTCACGCCGCCAGATTTGAGCGAGTGGCCGGACATTGAGTTTGAACTGGGCGATGAGGTTAAGCGGGTTAACTTGGATACCCTGACCGCCGCCGAAATTCAAACCTTCAAGGCTGGCGACACACTGCTATTAAGCGGCAAGATGCTAACCGGCCGTGACGCCGCGCACAAAAAAATTATCGATTTATTGGCGCAGGGCGAGCCGCTGCCAGTTGATTTCACCAATCGCATTATCTATTACGTGGGGCCGGTGGATCCGGTACGAGATGAGGTGGTCGGCCCTGCTGGTCCGACTACTGCGACGCGCATGGATAAATTTACCCGTGTGATGCTGGAGCAGACCGGTTTAGCAGGGATGATCGGCAAAGCTGAGCGAGGTCAGGTTGCCATCGATGCGATTCGGGATGCCAAGGCCGTGTCCATGATTGCTGTTGGCGGTGCGGCTTACTTGGTCGCCAAGGCGATTACCAAGTCGACGCTACTCGCTTTCCCCGAGTTGGGGATGGAAGCGATTTACGAGTTTGAAGTCAAAGACATGCCAGTAACGGTTGGTGTCGATTCAACCGGTGAATCGGTGCACATCGAAGGACCGAAGATTTGGTCGCAAAAAATTGCTGACAAAATAGCGATCGCCGCGGTCTAGCTGGCGCGAACCAGCAGGCCTTAGTCGCATAGAATTGGAGCGACTTGTTTTCCAACAAATAGGTTTAGCGGAAATAAAGGTCGAGAGGGTGTGCCGAGCTGTTCGCGCACCGATCAACTGTCCAGATATTTTTCTGCGTCCAGCGCTGCCATACAGCCAAACCCTGCGCTGGTAATAGCCTGACGATATATATGATCGGCAACATCGCCGGAGGCAAAAACTCCTGGCACGCTGGTTGCTGTCGCATTACCGTCAGTACCACTATGGATATTGATATAGCCGCCGTTCATCTCCAGCTGGCCCGCAAATATATCCGTATTGGGCGAATGGCCGATGGCAATAAACACGCCTTCTAAATCGATGTCACGGCTGGCACCCGCATTGCTCGCGATGCGCATACCCGTCACGCCCATGTTATCGCCCAACACTTCACTCAGCTGATGGTTCCAAAGCGGTTCAATGTTTTCTTTAGCGAATAAGCGGTCTTGCAGGATTTTTTCTGCGCGTAAGGTGTCTCGGCGATGCACCAGATAGACTTTGTTAGCCAAGTTGGCGAGATATAGGGCTTCCTCCACCGCGGTATTACCACCACCGATTACGGCCACGGTTTTGCCACGATAGAAGAAACCGTCGCAGGTGGCACAAGCGCTTACGCCACGGCCTTTGAATTGGTCTTCGCTCTCTAAGCCCAGATACCGCGCGGATGCGCCGGTAGCAATAATTAGCGCGTCGCAGGTATAAGTGCCTTGATCACCGATCAAGGTATGCACGCCGCCCTCGGCACACAGCGACGTGGTATGGATATGGTCATTGCGTATGCTGGCATCAAAGCGTTCAACGTGCTCCGCCATTTGCACCATCAGCTCGGGGCCTTGAAGGGCAGCATGACCACCGGGCCAGTTTTCGACTTCTGTGGTGGTGGTTAGCTGACCGCCGACTTCCACGCCGGTAATCAATACGGGATTCAGATTGGCGCGGGCAGCGTAAAGTGCAGCGGTGTACCCGGCCGGGCCGGAACCTAAAACGATCAAGCGATGATGTTGCGTGTCGGTCATAGCAAACAGAAAACCTTTTTTTTATATGACGAAAGCAGCTAGTTTACGTAAATCAGTCGGACTTGCGAGCATTCGCGAAACAGTCACTAGATCACACCTTGATTGCGTAGCTCGTCCAATTGCGCCTGGCTGTAACCTAACTCACCCAATACCGCATCGGTGTCCTGCCCTAAAGTTGGCGCCGGACCTTGCGTCGTTGGCGGTGCCGGCTCGCTCATGTGTCCCGCCGCAATGACTGTGGCTGGAGCCGAGGCATTATCTGGATTGACAGTGTCATGCAAAATGGCCCGGTAGGTAAGCTGTTCGTCTGCTAACACTTCCGGGAAATCTTTGACCGCGCCGCAGGGTACGCCTGCCTCCTGCATTAGGGCTAGCCAGTCAGCCTTGGGTTTTGCAGCGATGGCGGGGTGTAAAATCGCTTCAATTTCCGCTTTGTGAGCCAGACGCTCATTTGCGCTCGGAAAGCGGCCATAAAGTTCGCCGCAGCCCGCTGCATTTAGCAGAGCCTCAGCCTGATGTTCCGCAAGTGCGGCGATCTGCACGTAGCCGTCTGCTGCGGCGAATACGTTGACTGTCGGCTGCCCGGTAGGAGACTCGTTGCCCCGCAAGCCGGGTTGCTCGTCTTCAATGAGGTAGGTGCTGAGTTGCGGCGCTTGCAAGACCAACGCGGTATCCAGCATGGAAATATCAACTCGTTGGCCTGCGCCGGTTCGTTCTCGGCGCAACAGCGCTGCGCTAATCGCAAAAGCGGCGTTCAGAGCAGTGCTCATATCCACCGCGAAGTAACCGGTGCGCACCGGCCCCGTGGCTTCATGTCCGCTTATGCTCATCATGCCCGAAGCCGCCTGAATGGCGCCGTCAAACGCCGCGAGTGGCGATTTAGGTCCGCTTTGGCCGTAGCCGGAAATCGACGCGTAAACGAGATCAGGTTTGATCGTTTGCAAAGTCGCGTAGTCAAAACCCAGCTTGGTCATGGTGCCGGGACGAAAGTTTTCGACCACTGCGTCGGCGCTTGCGACCAGGCGGTGGACAATTTCTTTGGCACGCGGATGTTTTAAATCCAAAGTGATCGCGCGTTTGCCAATGTTGCAGGTCAAGTAGGACGGGGCCATGCCATTCTCTCGGGTGGAGAGTAGTGCGCGGGACAAATCGCCCTCGCCGGGCTGCTCAATTTTGATGACTTCCGCGCCGAGTTGGGCCAACTGCTGAGTGGCGAAGGGGCCGGCAAGCACTTGGGTAAAATCGATAATGCGTAGGCCGCTGAAAGCCTGAGACGAATCGCTCATGGCTAGCGCGGCAGCAATTCAAATACCCATAAATTGCCGCTGCTGACCTCAGTCATAGGGACGGGTTGACCAATGTATTTGCGACTCAGTTCCGCCAATACAGCTGTCATGTCCGGGTCTTCGGTAACGCGCACCAATTGTCTTGGATAAATCTTGCCGTCAATACGGAGCAGGGCGCGCCCATCGGCTTCGGCGTGCATAGGCCAGTGCTTCCAGACCTTCCCCAGATCAGTGTTCATATAACCAGACGGAATAAAAATTCTGCCGTTATGCTCGGCAACCCAGGATGTCCGTGAACTGACGGGATTTAGAAGCTGAAACTCGACGGTTTCACGGTCCTTGATGAATGCCCAGTCAGGGTCTTCGTTGATGATCTCGCCGCTCCCGAAAGCGCCGCCACGAACCATCCCCATCGGGCCGTCTGCAAAACCCATCGCCCAATAAGCCGCTCCTAGAGTCGCCCCTAATGCCACCACACTGATAAGCACTAAGCGAGTTAAGCCAAGTATAAAGCTCATGCTGCCTCCCCAGGCTGCCCCGTCTAACTTGATTTTCCAAGCGTCGAGCTAGGCTGCGAAAGCCCGTGCTAGACGCGTCTATGCGTCGCTTAAGCGACTCGTTCGATCAAAGTGCCCGTACCGAGGCCGCCGCCACAACACATAGACACCAGGCCGAAACGGCCTTCCGTGCGTGCTAGTTCATGCACGGCTTTCGCGATTAGAAAACAGCCGGTCGCACCCAGTGGATGACCAAGTGCAATGGCGCCGCCATTTGGATTGACCTTCTTCATGTCTGCGCCAACGGTTTTGGCCCAGGACAAAACCACCGATGCAAAAGCTTCGTTAACCTCAAAAACGTCAATGTCTTCGATATTCAGCTGTGTCTCGGCTAACAGTTTCTCTGTTGCCGGAATGGGTCCTTCTAGCATAATCACTGGGTCGCAACCTACCAGCGCTGAAGCACGCACAACGGCCATGGGAGTCAGACCCAGTTCAGCCGCTTTCTCTTCCGTCATTAACAGTACAGCCGCAGCGCCGTCGGCAATTTGCGACGAAGTGCCTGCGGTGTGAATCCCGTCTTCGCGAGCGACAGGCTTCAAGCTCGCCAGCGCATCGAGGCTGGTGTCGCGCGGGACTTCGTCCTGAGTCATCGTGATGACGGCGTCGGTGCGTTCAAAGTTGTCGTCCATAACCGGGGCTTCGATTGGAATGATCTGACTGTCGAAGTAGCCCGCATCAACAGCCGATTTTGCGCGAATCTGTGATTCAAGACCGAAGGCATCAGTATCATCGCGAGTGACTTGGTACTTCTCAGCAAGGCGCTCAGCGCCTTCAAATTGGCTGGTAAATTCGTGTTGTTCGAAATAGCTGCGCGAAATAGGCTTGCCCATTTTCTTGTCGCGGCCTACCGCGTCAGCACCAACCGACAAGCGGGTCATATTCTCGACCCCGCAGGCCATCACCACATCAGCCTGGCCGGAAGCGATGATGCTGTGCGCCAGCGTGGTGGATTGCTGGGAAGAGCCGCATTGCGAGTCGATGGTGATGCACGGTGTGGTAATCGCGCCGCCGTGGGCTAGCCATGCTGTGCGGGTAACATTCATGCCCTGGGCCGCAAGTTTGTTGATGCAACCCCCGATCACTTGTTCTACCGCTGCTGAATCAACGCCGGTTCGAGCAAGCATCTTCATCATGACCTGACCGAGTACATCGGTAGGGTGAGCGCCGCCTAGACTGCCATTTTTACGGCCTACTGGTGACCGTGCCGCATCTACGATTACTACATTGCGCATTGTTTTCTCCTCCTTCAAACAACGATTTTTGGATATGCCGCTAAGCTGTGATGGCTTAGATGTAAGCTGCTCAAGCCAGTTCAGCAGGCTATAGCCCAGCTAGGCAAACCGAGTTAGTAGCGCTAGTGTGCCAGCTTCATCTCAGTTTTGGGAACCAATAGTTCGGCTGATCTGCCACCTTATCCGAATTTGCTAGTGGTTTTCTCCGGCGCGCTCTTCTGCCGGTTTTCGTTGCTTCCTCCGACCTTTTCTTTTTTCTGTTGTAAGGATTATCAGCGGTTATTTATGGCGATGCCGCTGCACATCCCTATACCTGGCCACCGATCCCAGGTTTCCAGTTACTGAGCCGCACCTTAGACTCCGCGCCTGCTAGGCGTGCGTTCAGCACACGCCAGTTAAAGCCTATTAAATCGGTCTTTACTGATCTAGGCCGACCACGCGTTGCAAACGGCAGCCAATTCCGGACGGACGCGCTCATCCGGCTTGTCCGCGCTGCTGCCAACATAGATATAGCCTGCCACGCGTTCGCCTTCGGTTAATCCCAGGGTCTGATTGATGCCTTCGTCATAGGCGTACCACTCGGTTAGCCATTGCGCTGCGAATCCCTGCAAGTTAGCGGCGAGTAGTAGGTTCTGACATACCGCGCCAGCAGACAAGATCTGTTCCCACTCGGGAATTTTATGCGGGGTCGTGATACGACTAATCACGGCGATGACCAGTGGCGCCCGATTAAAACGTTCGGCTTCTTTGGCCAACAAGGCAGCAGGTGCGGTTGGATTGTCTTGCTTAAAACGATCGGCTAACGCCTGACCGAATTGACCCCGTGCTGCGCCGCTGAAAGTCAGCAAACGCCAGGGGCCGAGCTTGCCATGATCGGGTACGCGTATCGCCGCGGCCAGCAGCGCTTTCAGCTGGTCTGGATCTGGCCCAGGCTCTTGTAGGTCCATCGCTTTAACCGAGCGTCGAGTGGCGAGTCGGGTGAAAGCATCTGGCAGAGAATGGGTTGGATACACGGATTTGCCTCTGATTTGTGTTGTAAATGTCTAGATGTTGAGTTCGAGTCTCACCTTTATCTAGAGCAGGCTCTAATTTTCTGCGCAGTAAATTAACATAGCGCTAGTTTAAAAATAGTCAACGAGGATGCAAAACAGAACCGGCTACTGCGCTGCAAATAAGTGACAAATCTGTACGCGAAGATCACCCACGGTGCCTTCATCGTAAGCTTGCCGCACCGCCGTTGCTGCCGCTCTTTGTCTGGTTACCGGCTGATGCTTCCCTGAAAAGACTCGTGACAGTGACGGTGGGGTTTGCTCAAATGACGGTTTTGGACGCTTGGAGAGGGCACATGGATTTAGCAGGAAAGAAAGCACTGGTGTTTGGCGGCACTTCGGGTATTGGTTTGTCCGCTGTTGAAATGTTACGGGATGGCGGCGCCGAAGTGGTTGCAGTCAGCCGTGATCCATCCAAGGCGGGCGACATTTCAGGCGTCTCTCTAGTCGCCTGCGACGTGCGCGATCAGGCAGCATTGAGCGAACTGTTCGCGGCCCATGCCCCTTTCGATATTCTGATTAATGCCGCCACCGGTGGAAGTCGTGCAGCAGGGCCGTTCCTACAAATGGACCTCGCTGCTTATCAAGGTTCGTTCGATAAGCTGTGGGGCTATACCAATGTCGTGCGCCTTGGCGCAGAGCACTTGAGCGAACAGGGTGCCATTGTTTTGGTCAGCGGTGCGCCGGCTCGCAAAGCTAAGCCGGGACAAGCAGCGCTCGCGTCGGTGGGTGGTGCAGTGGAACAGTTTGTGCGCGCGGTAGCACCAGAGCTTGCGCCGCGTCGTATCAACGTTGTCTCGCCTGGCGTGATCGATACGCCTATGTTCGGCCCGGACGCGGATGCTCGTGCGAAAATGTTAGGTGGCGCGACTAAGAATAACTTGATTCCTCGGGCCGGCACGCCAGCAGAGGTGGCTCGCGGAATCTTGTTTATGATCGAGAATGACTTTGTGACGGGTACAACCATCGACGTTGACGGCGGCTGGTTGTTGGGCGGCTGAGAGCAGCCACGAAGCGCGGGTCGATAGCGCGCGGCTTGTTGTTTGCAGCAGCGCCTTCCGACCTGCTCAGGGCTGTTATTCAAGC
>DJYW01000170.1 GCA_002450255.1 Gammaproteobacteria bacterium UBA6968 | reverse complement strand
TGCAAGGCGTAGTGAATTGGTGGCCAGATTGGATGAAAAAGCTTGAACAAGAGTTGCGGATGGCAGGCGAGCACATGGCGACGCGAGGCGCTCGTAACCGTCGGCAACCGAACAGAGCGTTGAGGTCTGTATCGTGACCGCGACGATCACTCCGCCGATTAACCCCTCCTCGAGCACGTTTATGCATGGCAGCGACGCAAAGTCACCCCCCACCTGGATTATTTTCACCGATTTGGACGGCACTTTACTCGACGATGCTTACGATATTGAAAACGCCTGTCTAACGCTCGATGAAGTCACCGGATGGGGCAACGTTTGTATCCCCGTCACCAGCAAAAGTTACCTGGAAGTTGTCGCAATAAATCGGCTGCGCGCGCAACCAGCGCCGATTATTTTTGAGAACGGTGCGGGGATCGCATGGCCGCATCAATCTGGACCCGAGATACTTGGCAAAAGCGCGGCTGTTATTCGCGAAGTGTTAAAGGCGTTGCGATCGCAGCAAGGGTTTGAGTTCCGCGGCTTCGCGGATATGACGGTAGCTGAGCTGCGGGGGCGTACTGGGTTAGATAAACAGTCCGCTGCGGATGCGCTAAGGCGTAGCGCCAGTGAACCGTTGGTTTGGCAAGATTCTGAAGCGGCTTTTACGAGGTTTACTCAGGCATTGGATCAAGACGGGCTGAAGGTGGTCTTGGGTGGTCGTTTTTTCTGCGTTATGGATGCGCAATGTGACAAGGCTACAGCGTGTAAGTATTTGGTGTCTAAATACTCGTCTGACAGTTATCGGCCAAAAGTATTAGCGTGCGGCGATGCACCTAACGATATAGATATGCTAGCTAGCGGCGATGTAGCGCTGGTTTTCCCGCAGCGCGAGGGTGGCTGGCTGGAGGTGCCTGCCGGACCCAGAATTCATCGGGTTTCCACGCCAGGCCATCTAGCTTGGTTAAGCTCGGTGAAGCAGGCGGTTTTAGCAAAATAACGATATAAATTAGCTATAGTAATTTGGTAGACAATCATGAGTGATTTTTTTCAGAACGGCATTATCACAACTTTGCATAACTTGGCGACTCGCCCGGTTGACGCACTTGAGGCGGAGCTGCATGAGTTTTCTAAACAGAGGCCTATGGCCCTGGTTTTACCGTGCTTATATTCGGAGCTCGAGCAGCCCGCATTAGCTCACATCTTGGATGAGCTTAGCGGGGCGACCTATCTATCGCATGTGGTGATTGGCTTGGATCGCGCTACCGAGTCAGAGTATCGGTACGCCCTAAAGTATTTCTCCCGACTCGCGATTCCACATACGGTCATTTGGAACGACGGCCCCCGCATGCAGGCTATACAAGCGAAACTTAAAAACTTTGGTCTTGCGCCGGGTGAGCTCGGTAAGGGCTGCAATGTTTGGTATTGCCTCGGCTACATCCAAAGCATGACCGAGATTGACGCAGTCGCATTGCACGATTGCGATATTGTCACGTATGAGCGCGGTCTGCTGTCCAGGCTACTTTATCCTGTCGCCAACCCGCGCTTTAACTACCAGTTTTGCAAAGGTTTCTATGCGCGTGTTGCGGATGGCAAGCTCAATGGCCGCGTCAGCAGATTACTGGTTTCGCCACTTGTCCGCGCTATGAAACGGGTTTTTGACGGCCATCCGTTTTTGGATTATCTCGACAGTTTTCGGTATCCCTTGGCCGGGGAGTTTGCTATGCGCGTGGATGTTGTGAAAAGCCTGAGGATTCCGGCGGACTGGGGGCTTGAGGTCGGCATCCTCACCGAGATCTATCGCAATCACTCCACTAAGCGTGTTTGTCAGGTTGAGGTTGCTGACAACTATGATCACAAGCATCAGGAACTCTCGGCAGATGATAGCCGTCGTGGCTTGTCGCGTATGAGTACGGATATTTCGACTTCGCTCTTTCGGATTATGGCGACCTTTGGGCTGGTTTTCGATCAAGGCACTGTTCGAACCGTCAAAGCCTCTTATTTGCGTATTGCCCTCGACTTAATCGAATCTTATAGCAATGACGCGACGATGAATGGCCTGCGTTTTGATCGCGATGCCGAAGAAAGAGCTATTGAGACGTTTGCTACCAATGTACTTAAAGCGGGGCGGTCGTTTCTCGATAGCGGCGAGGAAATGCCTTACGTGCCCAGCTGGAATCGCGTGCTAAGCGTCTATCCAGGTGCGCTGGATGACTTCAGTGCGAATGTTGCGGAAGATGTCGCGCAGTATTCGACACCTTGTCTCACGCCTGCGGCGGTGACCTCAGCTTAGTTCGATCCAAAGCACTTGATGGGGAAGCAAAGGTATTGAATGGTCTAGCTGCACGATGCTATCGGTTAGCAAATCCCTCGCCGTGCCTCGAGTCAGTTCTGCAGTTTGCGGTAGCTGAAGGTGATGGTGGTCGTTAAGAAATGAAGCGATCACCAATATGCTCTGGGTTTCGTGTTCGCGGAGAAATACCAAGCACTGCGCATCGCCGCAGATTACTCGCTGCGATGCCTCCGCACCGAAAGCGGGCTGCTTGTTTCGTATCCGCAGGCTATTCGTTAGCCTTGCAAACACCTTCGCATGGGTGGTGTCTTGGTTAGCCAACTCGCTGCAAAGATCTGGAAAAGCCCACTGACCGCGGTTGATCGATCGCAGCCGCCCAGTGCTTTCCACCTTGCGCAAATCGTTGCTGGACGCCACCAAGGCATTGAGATAGATGCCTGGGACACCCTGAAAGGCCAGCAGCAACTGATGGGCTGCAACGTAGGCATCGATGTTCTCGCTCGTGCCGCCAAAGGCGGAAAACAAAGCTACATTCAATTCATAGGGTTTTTCGTTGCCGTTGGCGTCCGTGCGCATAGACGAGAAACCACCGCGTTGGTGAATCACTTCGGTGAGTGCACGGATCTCGCTCTCGGGCATCAGTCCTTCGAGTGGGCGCAGGCCGATACCATCGTGCGTAGCGATAAAGTTAAGGTAGCTGCAGCCGTCTGGCGCGGGTTGCAGATCTTTGGCCCATTCGCTCAGCGCTTTGCCATCGTTAAACAAGTAGGCGTACAGCAGCAGCGGCGCGAGGCTGAATTGATACACCATATGAGCTTCATCACCGTCCCCAAAATAGCTCACGTTCTCATCGTGAGGCACGTTGGTTTCAGTCAGCAGGGTCAACGGCAAACCAACAATATCAATCAGTCTTCTAAGGATGCGAACCAGGGCGTGCGTTTCAGGCAGGCTCATGCAATTGCTGCCAATGCGTTTCCACAAGAAGGCGATTGCATCCAGCCGGATATAGCGCGCGCCACGCATAAAATAGTTGCACAAAATCTCGGTGAAGCAGATCAGCACTTCCGGGTTGGCGAAATTCAAATCGACCTGGTCATCGCTGAAAGTTGTCCACACTTGCTTTGGACCAGAGGTTGTATTGACCGAGGTCAACAACGGCGTATTTCTGGGCCGCACCACAGCATCAAGATCAGGATGTCCCAAAATCTCGTGGAAAAAACGATTGCCAGGCCCTTGATCAGCAAGAAAGTCGGTAAACCAGGCGTTTTCTCGCGAGCAATGATTGATCACGAGATCGAACATCAGATCAAATTTTTCACCAAGGCGCGTAACGTTGCGCCAGTCGCCGAGATCTTTGCGAACGGTTTGGTAGTCAATAATTGCAAAGCCGTCATCCGAGGAATACGGGAAGAACGGCAGGATATGGATGCAACTGAACAAATCGTCCAACTGCGATTCGGCAAATTCTGCCAATACATGCAACGGCGCTGCCGCGTCGTCGATCAAGGTGTCGCCATAGCAAATGAGCATGGTCTCAGTTTGGTTCTGATGTTGCGGTGCGGTGGCGGACGAGTGCAGCAGTGCGTTTTCGACAATACCGAGCAATCTGTCTTGCAAATGGTTCGCTTGGCCTTCGCCGTAAAGCTGCACCAGATATTGGAACAGCTCATACTCCCATTGAGCGCGCATAGGGTGGCGAGCAGATGTTTCTGGCTTCATCGGCAAAGAGATAACTCCAATAACAGATCCTTTCGATCTAGGGACGATGCGCGGTCGTGTTTGGTTTAAATCGCATTAATCAAGTTGGCTATTGTCCAATGTTTGTTGGCTCTTCGGCAAGTTACCAATTTAGGGGGTTACCGTTTTGCAGGGGTTAGATTGGCTGGTTTTGGGTGGCTATTTGCTGGCTATGCTGGTTTTGGCCGGGTTTGTTGGGCGGCGCCAGAGTAATTCGAATGACTACTTTCTTGGCGGTCGCAGGCTTTCGGCCAAGGCGCTCGCAACATCGACACTGGCGACACAATGCTCCACCAATAGTTTGCTCGGTGCGCCAGCCTTTGTTGGCTTCAGTCTAGGCGGCGGCTTGATTTGGCTGCAATATGAATTGGCAGTGCCATTAGCCATGCTGGTTTTGGCCTGGATTTTAGTGCCGGCGCGACGCCTGGGCGTTACCTCAATCTATGCGATCTTAGAGCTCCGGTTGGGGCGAAGCAGTCGCTTAACAGCTGCCGCATGCTTTATGTTTTTCCGCGCCATAGCCACAGCGGTTACCATTTACGGCAGCGCGTTGGTGGTCTCGGTGATTCTAAATATCGGCTTTTTGCCTGCGGTTTGTCTGCTTATGGGTGTAACCCTGGTTTATGATTTGCTCGGCGGATTAGCCGCGGTGGTTTATAGCGATGTAATCCAACTGATTTTATTAGTTGGTGCAGTTGTATTTTCGCTGTTTTTTATTGGTGATTTAATCAGCTGGGAGTTTTTCGCGAGCGGGCGCAATCAAACGCTAGTGAACGACTGGGGTTTGCACGGTCAGGATTATGGTTTTTGGCCGATGTTGATCGGTGGTTTGTTTCTGTATGCGGCTTACTACGGCTGCGACCAAAGTCAGGCACAGCGCATTCTCGCTGCGAGTTCGGAAGCGGAAACTCGCAAGGTACTGCTCTTAAACGGTCTGCTGCGGTTCCCTTTGGTTCTGTGTTACTGCCTGCTGGGTCTGGGATTAGCGACTCTGGCTAGCCTTGATGGCGGATGGTTGCAGCAGTTGCCTGAGACCGCAGATGGCAATGCCAATCTCAATTTGGTTTTCCCGGTTTTCGTGCTCGAGTATTACGCACCGGGTTTTGTCGGGTTAATCATGGTCGGGCTGATTGCCGCTGCCATGTCTTCGATAGATTCAGCTTTGAATAGCCTTGCCGCAGTCACGCTAGAGGACTTTGTGAAACCGCATTTGCAAGAGCAGGCTTCGCCGCAGCGGCTGCTCAATTACGGCCGCTTGTGTACTCTGTTTTGGGCGGTTTTGACCATCGCTTTTTCCTTTCAGGTGGAGTCTATCGCGCCTACTGTGCTGGAGGCTGTCAACAAAATTGGGTCTATGGTGAACGGGCCGCTGCTCGCTTTGGTCGGACTCGCCATTTTGACCAAGGGTCTGCCGGCGCAATTACCTTTAGTCGCTTTCGGATTGGGGTTGGCTGCCAACTTCGCCGTCGCCATTGGTTTACCGGATGTATCCTGGCTGTGGTGGAATGTGATTGGGTTTGTCATCACGGTTGCCGCCGCGCTGCTCGGCGCACCGTTCTACCCACGCGACATAGACGCTGCGGGACCATCTTCGCTAGAGTCAGACGATCAAGCCGGCACTTCATTAGCCGCGTCAGGAATTGGCCCAGCTACTCACGTCATGGCCCGCGGCTGGGAGGTTGATGCGCCCACAGATAGCACCACTCGCGGCTTCACTGGGGCATTGCTGGTGATGGCGCTGGGCATCTTGCTAGTCTGTTTCATACTTGGTGCGCTCTAGCGTCTGTTTGGATTTCTTCGCAGTTGAGCAGTCCCCACTCGTAATGCGTGGCATCCGGATGCCTCTAGCACATTGCAGCGGTTCTAAGATCGCAGCAGGCGTCCGGGTCTCGCTCCTGTATCCGCATCATCACGACGGGTTCTAACCCCATCAATCCACGTACCGACGTAGCCGATGGCGTTCTGCAAAAGGCGCGTCCCGCCGGCAGGTAAATCGCGGCATAGGTTGAGCTCGCCTAAACTCAGGCGATCGTAGTCAATCAGATTAATGTCGGCCTTCATCCCGGGGGCTAATAGACCGCGGTCGGCGAACCCGAACAAGCGAGCATTCCGCTGTGTTGCGCGGTGAATAACGTGGCTTAACGGTAAACGGTCGCCGCGGAGTCTGTCGCGGCTCCAGTATGTGAGCTGGTAGGTGGGGTTTACCGCATCGAAGATCAACGAAACATGAGCGCCGGCATCGGACAATCCGGTTACGGTGCAGGGATCGAGTTGCATCTCATGCACAGCATCTAAGTGATATTCCGAATAATTCGTGAAAAACGTAATGCTCATATTTGCGGGCGTTGCCGTCAGGTGATCATAGAGCAGCTCCGCGGGCGTTACATTCCTGCGAGCGGCCATTGCAGCAAAGCTCTCATCGCGAGTAGGTTCGTAGCTGCTACGCCCATGCAGCGCGAAAATGTTAGCGAAGTTGAGTTCGACTTGTGACAGAGCAAACGCCATAGATCCCAGTTGCACATTGTTCAAGTCGGATGTTTCGTTGAGTAGAGCGGCTTTAATTGCTGGTTCTTGCAGCCGTCGGCGTCGTTCAGTTGGGCTGAGGTTCTTGAGGCGCTTAAACGTTGGTTTCAGCATCCAGGGGTGATAGGTATCAATACAAAATACCAAGCCGGTGGGTCGACTACCAACCTGCGGGTAGATTTGAGCTCCGTCGACGTTTGCTGCTTTTACTTGGTCGAGGGCTTCTCGCCAATGATGCGCCCAGTCGTCAATTTGGAACAGAGTAAAGGTTGCCGGTCGACCGCTTGTACGACTAACGTTCGCGATTAATTTGATTTCGTCGGCAAGGGAAGCGTGCTCATTCATACCGGGTCGACCTGGACCGAGGGTGCTGGACGGAATGATTTGAAACACGCCGCGATCTGCGCGACGCATTGCGTGCGCAATACTCATGACCTCGGCATCGTTGGCAAATGTGCCCGGCACCGGTTCGCCGTGTATAGAGCGATGACCAAGAATACGCGAAGTCGAAAAGCCCACCGCACCGGCGTTGAGTGCTTCTTCGACTAAATGGGACATGGCAGCCAAGTCGTCCTCGGTCGCGGCTTCATTAGCGCGACCGCGCTCGCCCATGACATAGTTGCGAACCGCGCCATGTGGACACAGTGAACTGATGTTCAGCGCGTAATTTCGTTCCGCCAAAAAGTTTAGGTATTCGGGGTAAGACTCCCAAGCACCCCAGGGCATGCCCTCATGCAAAGCGGTACCGGGGATGTCTTCGACACCCTCCATCAAGTCGATGAGATCTTGCTCGCCGTTCGGTGCCACAGGCGCGAAACCAACGCCGCAATTGCCCATCACAACGGTGCCGACGCCGTGGCTGGCAGAGGGGTCCATGGCACTATCCCAAGTCACCTGACCATCATAGTGCGTATGGATATCAACCCACGCGGGTGTAACGATTGCGCCTTCGGCATCGATTACTTGGTTAGCGGATTCTGTGATGTCGCCTACGGCGACAATGCGATCATTCTTTATGCCAACGTCGCAACGTCGACTGGCTGCGCCGCTACCGTCGTAGACCTCGCCGTCCTTAATAATGGTATCCAGCATCATTCCCCTCCGCTTGATGATGTCTCGCAGAGTACTCCAGCGGGATGCGCTTTTGCAAAATTGCTCGTCCGACTTTCTATGCTGTTTTCCGTTACACCTTTTCGCTCTGCGTCGCGCCTGCGGTTTTGGTCGAGTAACGCTCAAAATGCGGCCCCAGCGACACTCAATAATGGGCGCATGGCTCAGGTGTAATCACGTCGATATAGGCATTGCGTGTGGCACCGGGTAAAGCGGAGCTGTTCGCAAATCGTTTGCGGGTTGCCGTGTGCACCGGGTGTTAAACAAGTTTCGAGAGCGAGCGGCACTACAAATAGAAGGTCAGGCATGTATCATTGGCGTCGTCCCAAACACATGCGCCCGTAGCTCAACTGGATAGAGCATCGGCCTTCTAAGCCGAGGGTTACAGGTTCGATTCCTGTCGGGCGTGCCATCTTATCAAAGTCATAACTTGCGATAAGGCATGGCGTCTTTTCACTAATTTCGCTCGATCATTGTGGGTCTCGCATTGATGACCGGGAAAAAGTTTATCCGGCAAGCAGCACGGTGCGTAATCTCACGGATATATTGAGTCAGTTATATGCGTGAAGGCCAGTCCAATAGGTCGTCTAGAGCGTGGTGCGGCCGGTGTCTACTCAAGTTGTTGAGTGAAACGATCAACTATCCTCATGTGAACGCTTTTAACAGCGCGTGTCTTTTTGTGTGGCGCTAAATACTACGAGCAGCAGTGCTTGATAACGAACGGCTTATGGCGCAATTAACCTACAAAGCCATCGGGTAACAGCAAGATCAAATAGTTATGGAAGATCACATCCAGCGATTACCCACGATATCTATGCTTGCAGACCGTACTTTGGGTGCAATTTAGATCTGGTCGTCTAGAAGTTTTAGTTCAACCACCAAAGGATTGGGTCTGTGGCTATGCATCGCACCGGTTCCAGCATCAATTCCGGCGCCTATAATGCCGCCTACAAAGAGG
Source organism: Gammaproteobacteria bacterium UBA6968 (assembly GCA_002450255.1). Taxonomy (GTDB): domain Bacteria; phylum Pseudomonadota; class Gammaproteobacteria; order Pseudomonadales; family Azotimanducaceae; genus UBA4421. The sequence continues at coordinate 704 of DJYW01000170.1, read as the reverse complement.
TTCCCGGCCATAGCGGCGCTACCTCCGCCATCAACTGATGAGGTCACATTACTGTTGACGGTTTCATAACCATCCATTTTGATGGTAACCACGAAATCACTGCGACGTTTAACCCGCAAACTACAGGGTGAAACGCAAGATAGCCCGTTGGACAATGAAACGCTGGCACCGCTTGGTTTGGTCTCAATGACAAACGCCTCGTTCGTACCCCGGGTGATTGAGGCGCAACCGCTTAGAAAAATGATGTAAGTGAAGACAGCTGAGGTTAATCGCATTGATTTTTCCCTTAAACGAAAAGCACTCGAGGATGGCGCTATCCTGGGGTTTTGTAACAACCTTACCCGATGAACGGAATTTGTCGCATGATCAGAGGCTTAAGCGATGGAAACCGACCTATTAACTCGCTTGAGTTTGGTAAGCTACAAACCAGGCCTTACTCGGTTTTGCGAGATAAAATCAACGTTAGAAAGGGTGGGTTGTTGCAGTCACTGAGCCGTTTCCGGGGGCCGCTTGCTGCTATCGTTAGTTCATGCAAAGCACATGCTTTTGAAAGCTACTTTTGCATTCAGGAATCGGCGGAAACGAACTTTAGGCTTATTCTCATCTCGGCCTATGCAAGGGGCATTGTTGGCTGGCTAACTAAGGGCCCTGTCTAGGTGGCGCCAACCACACGCTACGCCTTGTGTTGCGAGTTTGTGTTGCGA
>DJYW01000183.1 GCA_002450255.1 Gammaproteobacteria bacterium UBA6968 | reverse complement strand
GGCGCGAGGGCGCGCCGACTATCAAGCTTGACCTCTTTGTGGAAACGGCGGAGGCTACGTCAGCAGCGTCCCACGAACAAGCTTAGGGCCTGCACGGGATCCGAGGCGAGAGGTTCGATTCAGGGGAATCGATAACGAAACAAGTCTGTGCCCTGAGCCAAAGCTGCGTTAGTCGCATTAGTTGCGAAAAAGGCCCGCAGCAGTGTATGCGTGAAGCCCAAAGACGAGACCGCTCGACCCTTCTGTCTGATTGATACAAGCGGTCCTTGGCAGGTCCGGACTGATTAGAGGAGGAGATAATGGCATTTTCAATGTATTCCGTGGCGGCAACCGACTACGGCGATCACTCGGAGGCTATGGCAGCCTATCAGGCCGACGGCACTGCACGAGCGTTAACGCTACGTAATCGCGGCCCACTGCGTTACGACTCCGCCGGCAATATTCACCCGGACATCCTTGCGGCATACGATGCGTATGGCTTTTACGTGTTGACCGGTCTGTTGCGACAGGACGAACTAGATGATCTGGCTCGCGATGTTCAGACAGTCTGGGAACGCGCCCCGGCTGGGCCAGGGGCCAAAGTAGACTCTCAGGGCCGGCCGCCGCTGGGTCTGGACTGTCGAGCACGCAGTTTTTCGTGGGTGCGCCCACTCAGCGATCCATTGGGTGGCACTGATCACGCGCATGGCCGCCATCCCGCCAAAATGATAGAACCCGATTTGCCCGATGATGCGCCGGAGTATGTGCTGCAAGTGGTGTTGGGCTCGCTACAGTTTTCAGATGCCTGCCTACGCCTGTACGGACATCCGGACTTGTTGCGCCTGGCCGCAGCGATCAACGGCGATGATTTTGTCCCCTTTAACGAATCCATGTGGGTCAAGCATCCGCGCCTAGGTGGCTCGGTGGCATGGCATCAGGATGCGTTTACGCACTGGGATAGCCCGGATCTAGATGCTCATACGCACGGCTTCAACATGATGGCGCAAATCTTCGGTTGCGATGCAGCCAATGGTTTATGGGTGGTCCCTGGGTCACACCAAAAAGGCAGAATGGACATTAAAGCGCGAGTTGAAGCGGTTGGATCGGATCGATTGCCGGAGGCAGTGCCGTTAATTTGCGATCCTGGCGATGTCGCCATCGTGAGTCGGCAGGCCGTCCATGGCTCGTTTGCTAACACAAGCGACAAAATGCGTACTACGGTCAACATGGGATTCCACCGCCGCAGTTCGGTTTTGGGTGTAGAAGGTGGCGGTATTCACAATGATGTGGAGATCTATACCGCTGAGCGCATTGCAGAACGTTCGCGTGTGATCAGTTACGGCATTGCAGCGCGCCAACAACGTTATCCGAATGAGGTGCCGTATCGTTACGAGCCGCTGCACGATGTCGGCTACGAATGGAATGCCGAGGCCAGACAAGCGATCCGTGACTATAACCTGCAGGACTTAGGGATATAGGAGCTTAAGCGCAGCGTTAGATTTGCCAACGGCATGCGGCTGGCGGGACATCCCAGCCTTACAAAAGACAGCCCGGCAAAGAGAAAACAAACGGTAAGACCGAGCAAGGCAGGCACCATCTATGCCCCATGCAGGCACCGTAAGAATTACACAACAAGAAGATTAGAAGTGCGACAGAGGAGAGGAATACCAATGACTAAAACGAACGGGAGCGCTAACAAGTCCGGGCTTGTTACGAAGTTATATGCCTGGGTTGCGGTGCCGATGCTGTTAGCCAGCGCCAATGTGGTGGCTACGTCGGGGTCGGAGCGAGTTGAAAATTTTCGGTTGATGGATCAAAGCGGCGGATCTCACGAATTACACTATTTTGCCGATGCACCGGCCATCGTACTCATGGCGCATAGCGCGCAATGCGAGGCAACAGAGGACAACGTTGCGCAGCTGAATGCGCTACAAGCGACCTATCGTGAACAAGGAGTCGAGTTTCTGCTTATTAACTCTGACCTTGGTGACGCACCCGCGCAGCTTAGCGACAACGCCAGCCAAGTGCCGATTTTGCTAGATCGTACTCAGCTTATCGGTGAGTCGTTACGGCTTCGGCAAGCGGGCGAAACCCTGATTATCGATCCCGCGACTTGGCATTACGTCTACCGTGGCGATGCTGCGGGCGCGGATGTCATTCTGCGTAAACTTGTTGGCGGTCAAAATAGCCTAAGTGGTGAGTTGAGTGCACAGGGTTTGGGCCCAGTGGCAGCCGAACTAGCGGCGTCTACAGATTGCGCGTTGGCTTTTCCAGAGCTGGCGCGCCGCGAGCAGCACGCGCGGATTTCTTACAGCGACGACATTGCACCGATTCTCATGGAGAAGTGTGTCAGCTGTCACCGACCCGGCGGGATCGGCCCTTGGGCGATGAGCAATTACAACATGGTACGGGGTTTCGCGCCGATGATCCGTGAGGTGGTGCGTACCCAGCGCATGCCGCCTTGGCATGCCGATCCGCATTATGGCGAGTTCAGCAACAACCGTGGCTTAAGCGATGCACAAACCCGCACGCTGGTACACTGGATCGAAGCCGGCGCACCTCGCGGCGAGGGTGCCGATGCGCTTGCCATGCAACAAACCAACTGGCCTCAGTGGTCGTTAGGTGAGCCGGACGTAATCATTGAGATTCCTGCTGAGGATGTGCCCGCCAGCGGCGTGGTTGACTATAAATACAAGATGGTCAACAACCCGCTGCAGGAAGACGTATGGGTTCGCGCAACAGAAATCATTCCTGGCGATCGCACCGTGCTGCACCATGTCATTACTACGTTTGGCGAATTAGAAACCAGCGGCCGGCGAACAGGACGATTGAAGCGTGGTAGCGGCGGCAGTTTGGGTGGCTACGTGCCCGGCGGCAACGGGCGGCCCTACCCGGATAATACCGGGGTGTTGTTGCCCGCGGGTTCAACCATTGAATTCCAAATGCATTACACCACGGCGGGCCGGGCCACTACTGATGTATCGCATCTAGGCATATATCTGTATGACGTAGCGCCGCAACACGAACTGCAATCCATGACATTACTGAATCCGCGTATTCGTATTCCTGCCGGCGCCGCAAATCACGAAGAGAGCGTGGCGCGTATGGTGCAGGACGATATTTTGGTTTACACCCTGCTACCTCACGCACACTATCGCGGCAAGGCTTCCGAATTTGTCGCCGAATATCCCGATGGCAGCTCTGAAAAATTACTCTCGGTGCCGCGTTATGACTTTAACTGGCAGACCACCTATGAGCTGACTGAGCCGAAGTTCCTACCCGCGGGGACACGTATTGTGCATCGTACTTGGTGGGATAACTCAGCGCGTAATCCGGCTAATCCGGATCCGAATCGCGAGGTGCCATGGGGTCAGCAGTCCTGGGACGAAATGCTGTTTGGTGCCATTACTTACCGGGTGCTGCCGACCACAGGCGAGGAGCAGGCAGCAGGCGGTCAGTAGTCGGCTCGTGCATGAACTATCCAGGGTCCCGGCCCACAGCAGCGCAGTGGGCCAGCGCTTTTCATAAATTGATCCGCCCAAAGCGGATTTTAAAAAGCGGCTTTAAAACCTGTCTGCAAACCCGCTGGCGCTACAATGCCTCGGGCTTATTTAGGTACGCCAAAAATGGATCGTTGTCTGCGTCCTGATGCCATTGATACTCGGTGAAGCGGGTGATCTTTTCAGCGCGCGCCTTGCCAAAGAGTCGCGCGATTATGGCCAGCGCCATATCTGTGCCAGCGGAGACACCGGAGGAGGTGACGTATTGGCCAGCGTCGACCCAACGGGCGGCCTCCTGCCAATCCACCGCTGCGCCAACGCCGCGTGCCATTTCGAAATACATTTTATTGGTGGTGGCTTTTCGGCCATTAAGCAAATCCGCCTGTGCGAGCAGCGCCGAGCCGGTGCAGACGCTCATGGTGATTTGGCTCTTAGGGCAGCGGTCCTTGAGAAAATCCAACAACGCGGTGTTCTCCAGTTCCGCCAGCGTGCCGACGCCGCCAGGCACCAGAATCAGATCAAGTTCGGGCGCATCCGCGAAGCTGAAATCCGCATAGGCCGCGACGCCGGGCGTGGACCGGACCGGCCCCGCTTGTTCGGCAATGCTGACGATTTCCAGGTCCTCGCCGAGGCAGCCGAACATTTCCAGCGGGCCGTAGGCGTCCAATAATTCGAAGTCCGAATAGAACAATGCACCGAGTCGCATGAGCTTCTCCAGTTGGGCGGATACCGAGTGTAAAAACCCGATGCGGGCATAGCAACGTCGTTTTCGTCAATACTTGGCCACAAGCGGAATTTGTATGAATTGTAGTAAGCCCATTGCCGAGTAGGTCGGCAGCGTCGCATGATACGTGGCTGGCTAAAAATAAAAGGGCACTGCAATGTCAAAACGCACCCAATTAAAACCCACCTACCTAAAGGATCAATTTGTGATTGGTCACATAAGTTACCTGCGTCGAGGTGTGTGGCTTCAGTTGGCAGCTGCAATGCTGTTAATTGTTGTCTCGGTGGCGGGTACAAGTGCGTCGCGCGCCTGGGCAGAGGACACTGCTAAGGGCTTACTGGGCGGACCGCTGCAGATAACCAGCAGTGGTCCAGTGCAGATTGCGCACACCAGTATCGGCCCGCCAAATGGTCCTCCGGTCTTAATGATTATGGGTCTCACGGCGTCGCATCGCATGTGGGGCGAAGATTTAGTCGGCCGATTGGTGGCTGCGGGTTTGCGGGTCATTTTATTTGATAACCGGGATACCGGTGCCTCCCAGCGTCTGGATGACATGGGCCAGCCGTTGTTGTGGTGGAACTTGCTGAAGTGGCGCATCGGTTTACCGGTGACCAAGGTTTATACCTTAACGGACATGGCGACTGATGCTGCTGCCGTGCTGGATGCCCAAGGGGTAAAGCGTGCCCACGTCATGGGAGCATCCATGGGTGGTATGATCGCGCAAACCTTTGCCGTCACTTATCCCGAACGCACCGCCAGCTTAATTTCCATCATGTCGACCACGAATGCGCCGCATTTGCCACCGCCATCCGGCGAGGCTGAGGCCGGCTTGCGTGGCGTAGAAGAGAGCAGTGGTGATCGGGCGCAGCGATTGGAAGAAATCGGTTTGTATCCCAGCGCCATGCGAAGGCAGCTGATGGCGATACTGGGCGCGGGTGATCGCACCGACCAGGTCGCTCAGATCTACGCACCGACACTGGTTCAGCATGGTATGGAAGACACGCTGCTGCCGTTGGCACATGGCGAGCATACTGCGGCGACAATCCCCGACGCTCAATTCCTAAGTTATGCGGGCATGGGCCACAATCTGCCAAAAGAAATAGTGCCGGTATTGGCAGCGGATATCGTGGGACATATTATTGCGCACCCAATTCCGGCTGCTGAGCTTTAACTTTAATAGCAGATCAATATGGTTGGGATGTTTCTGCTGGTGCGTGGCGGGGGCTGCAGTCCGAAGATTGCCTATATAGACCAAATAAATAAAGGTCAGCAAGAAGCGGTCGGCAGCAAGACGTCAACCGCTAGAGGTCAACTGATAGAAGTTGGATCGAGGGCCATACACCTGCGTAGATAGACAGAGCTGGAAGATTTGGACGGCGCAAACAGGTAGAGGCAAGGCTGTGTCCTTGCCGCCGCAGGTCACACACTATTTAAGCCAAAATTACAGCGATTAAGCTGCCCAGGTTTTGCTCTCAGACTGAATCAAGTCTGCAGCCTCAGCCAGCGCGTCTGTGCGCTCGTGCCAGGTCTGTCCGCCAGTACCTAACCGAAACGTATTCACACCGGCATCGCGGAAGGCTCGTAAGCGTTCGCGGATCATGTCTTCGGTGCCAATCAAGTTGGTCAGCAGCACCATTTCGTCCGGCACCCGCGCTACAGCCTTCTCGCGCTTACCGTCAATCCACAGTTGTTGCACTGCTTTAGCGTCGTCGGTGTAACCCGCGCGACAATAGGCATCGTTGTAGAAATTGGTTTTGGCAGAACCCATGCCGCCCAACGTAAAGGCCATCGCGGGTTTGCGGTCTGCAATCAGTCGCTCAACGTCGTCACTCATCTCGAAGTAACCGCCAGTTTGAATATCCAGGTCAGCCATGCTGCGCCCGGCCTGATTCAAGCCCATTTTAATATCGTCGAGAAAAACCTGTGCCTGTTCCGGCATAAAGCAGGTGCCCAACCAACCGTCTGCTAGCTCACCCGTCATCTGCAGCGACTTGGGCCCCAAAGTAGCCAGATAAATCGGTAAATCCGGGCGTGGCGGCTGTGATAGGCGCAGCGCTTTGCCTTCGCCACCAGGCCTTGGCAGGAGATAGTGTTCACCTTCGTACTGTAGTTTCTCGCCAGCTAGAGCAATGCGTAGAATCTCCACGCACTCGCGCAGGCGACTGAGTGGTTTCGCGAAAGAAGCGCCATGTAAGCCCTCGACGACCTGCGGACCGCTGACGCCCAGACCAAGGTTAAAACGGCCTTGGCTGACTGTGTCCAGGCTTTGTGAGGTCATCGCAATCATCGACGGTACGCGCGAACTGATTTGCAAAATTCCCGTACCCAAACGAATGCGTTCGGTTTTAGCTGCTAAATAGGCGAGCGGCACTATGGCGTCCATACCCCACGCTTCTGCAGACCAAGCCTCATCGACTCCGAGCCGGTCTGCTTCCATGGTGTAGTCCACCAGCGATTGCCATTCATCGCCGTTGTAATAGGCGGAACCAATTGAAATTGAGATACGCATTGTCACTCCCCTCAAGCGTTAGTTGTTACGCGGATTAATCTGCACAGGAGACGTGCCGAATTGCAGCTCGGATGGCACATGGTCTAGCGTCATTGAGCTAAGCCAAAATCGTGACCAGCGGTTTTGCTGTCTCAGATTGAACAAATTTTCCCGCGCCCATTAAACCCGCCATGGGGCAATGGTGGAAGAGGATATTTTGTCATCTGCGCAAGGCTCGCCTAGAATCAGAGCGTTCGGGAAATCTACAAACGGTATGAGGGGAGTATTGATGCCAGAGCTTAAAACCGGTGACCGACTAAAAAGTACAGTCTGTGATGGCGAAGTCATGGTGGTTTCCGCACCAAGCGGCGACATTGAAATTACTTGTGGCGGCGCACCTATGGCGAGTGCTGCGGACGCAGCCAAAACCGGCGACGTTGATCCAGGCCACGCGGTTGGCATCGTAATGGGCAAACGCTACATCGACGCAGACGAAACCCTGGAAGTGCTCTGCGTCAAAGCGGGCGCGGGCGGCCTGGCCATTGGCGGACACCTGCTCTTACAAAAAGATACCAAACAACTGCCCAAGACCGACTAGGCGTACACCATGAATGTGATGATGCTACTGGAGATGGCGGCTTCAGCTTTCCCCGATCGCCCAGCGTTTACGGATGGCAGCAGCGGCCAGTCATTAACTTATCAGCAGCTTTTTGACGGTGCCCGTCTGCAGGGCCGGCAGCTGCTGGCCAGTCAGGCTTCGCGTGCGGTTAAACTGGACGTAAGTAATCTTGGTACACCGCTGTGTTTATTCGCCAGCGCGTGTGCGGGTATTCCCTATGTGCCGCTCAATTATCGTCTTACCGACGCAGAAATTGGCAAGCTGTTAGAACGGGTGACGCCAGCTTATCTCGTAACTGACGCGGCACGTGTGAATGGCTTCAGCGAACACGCAGAGGTTACTAGCCAGAGTTCGCCGGAATTTGTGGCACAGTCGCAAAGTGGCGGTGATCTGCTAACCGAGTGGCCGATGGATCCTGAAGAAATCGCGGTACTGCTATTTACCAGTGGCACCACCGGCGAACCGAAAGCCGCCATGCTGCGCCATAAACATCTGGTTTCCTATATTCTCAGCTCCGTAGAGTTTGCCGGTGCACCGGAAGGAGACGCCGCACTTGTCTGTGTGCCGCCTTATCACATTGCGGGTATAGCCGCGATTATGAGCTCGGTTTACGCCGGCCGTCACGTTGTACAATTGCCTAATTTCGACGCCGAAACCTGGGTTGATCTGGTGGTGCAACACAAGGTCAGCACCGCATTTGTTGTGCCCACCATGTTGGCGCGTATTGTTGAGCACGTTGCAGCAAGTGGTCGCTCTCTCGCAGATTTAAGTTGTTTGTCAAGTTTGGCTTATGGTGGCGGCAAGATGCCGCTTGCAGTTATCCAAAAAGCCATGCGACTGTTCCCTGATACCGATTTCTCAAACGCCTATGGTCTGACGGAAACCAGCTCTACCGTCGCGGTTTTAGGTCCGGACGCGCATCGCGCGGCGGCGGCCAGCCAGGACCCTGACGTGCAGCGCAGACTTGTTTCCGTGGGGCAGGCATTGCCCGGTGTAGAGATTGAAATACGCGACGAGGACGGCAATTTGGTCGGCGCGGATGAGCGCGGCGAGATCTATGTGCGCGGCGAACAGGTCTCTGGCGAATACGAGGGGCGCGGTCCGGTCACGGATAGCGAAGGATGGTTCCCCACTCGCGATGCGGGCAGTATAGATTCGCAGGGTTATCTGTTTTTACTTGGTCGCGCTGACGACATCATTGTGCGCGGTGGCGAGAATCTGTCACCGGGCGAAATTGAAGATGTATTGCTGACCCACGCAGCAGTAGCCGATGTTGCCGTCGTCGGCGTGCCTGATGAGCAGTGGGGGGAAGGGGTGGCTGCAGCCGTTGTCTTTAAGGTCGGACAGCAAGCCGAAATTTCGGCGTTGCAGGATTACGTTAAAGAAACAATGCGTAGTTCTCGGGTACCGCAGTTTTGGGAAGTTTGGCCCGAGTTGCCCTACAACGAGACGGGTAAGTTGCTACGTCGCATTGTGCGTGAACGTCTGGGTGCGGCTGCCGCTGAGCAATAAAGTGAGGATCGATAAGGCTCGGTCCGGCTAGCCCGGTCTTACCGATCAGTTTCAATAAAGCAGACGTGCAGAAAAGGCTTTGTTAAGCAGGTCACGCCAAAAAGGGGTTCGATAAAGCGTTCTATCGAACCCACTTCTTTTGCGAGTTTTATAGGCACTTTTTGCACGCGCTTTCCATAAGCGCTCTTATAAGTGACCTTAAAC
>DJYW01000109.1:3416-3553 GCA_002450255.1 Gammaproteobacteria bacterium UBA6968 | reverse complement strand
TAGATTTTATTGAAATCAGCCCACTCATCGATGTTGTCGATCATGACCAAACACTTAACAACGTCATCCAAATCAAGGCCCATCTGGTCTAGGTGATTCTGCATCTGCCTGAAAATTGCGTGTGATTCGGGGACTAA
>DJYW01000109.1:890-3017 GCA_002450255.1 Gammaproteobacteria bacterium UBA6968 | reverse complement strand
TCGCCACTGACAACTACAACATCAGAGAACGGAAAACCCTGATCCATTGTTTCTTGAGAGCTATAAAAACTGCCTGCCGCAGTCTGTTTTAGAACACCACTACCCAGGTTCCCATGGTTGTCAGAAAAAGCAAAAGCACCGATAAGCAATGAAGGAATGAACCACAGAGATTTTAGTTTCATCGGATTGACCTTGAGCAATTTGAATAAAGAAGTGCTTTGTTTCTGCATGCATCCTATCGGGCGAACGTCTGTGTTAGCAAAGTGGCAGATAGGTTTGTGATGAAACGATACTGCTGAAGTAGTCACCCGCAACACGGAATTTGCTGGCTTGACCACAGTCTGTCCTTGCGTGGGCGACCACGCTGCCTTCCTACCACATTATCGTCGTTTCGATGCCCTCTGAAGAGAAAGTGTTGCCGTACCTAATGTTACCCATTAGATTGTTTGGCACGGAGGAAGTATGACGAGCTTACGTTGGATTTGGCTGAGCATAGGGTTGGTCTATGTAGCGTTTTTTGGTTGGTACACGTCTTTTGGCGGACCGCTGACCGAGAAAGAGATCGATCACTATTTGAAACTCTTTGAACAGCGAGGCGTTGCTGAAGAACAAGCTGCGATGCTCGAACAGTTCATGCGTTCAGACACTGGTGATGATTTCGTCATGCTCAACAATATTGATATGTACGAGAAGCCTCTTCAGGTTGAGGGTGTCGAACCCGATGACAGCAGCGAAGAGGTGCTGGATAAATACATGGAATACATGTACCCCGCATTGTTCGCTCGAGCTAGTCACCCGGTGTTTTTCGGCGATGTTGCCAGTATCGCGATGGAACTTTTGAATACGCCTGGAATGGACGTCTGGTCTCAGGGTGCCTTGATGCGCTATCGCAGTCGTCGTGACTTTTTCGAAATCACGACTAATCCGGCATTTTCTGGTTCTCACGATTTTAAGATCGCAGCGCTGCGAAAAACCGTGGCATTTCCCTTGGACCCTTGGTTCCAATTAGGTGACCCGCGACTCGTGCTGGCATTGTTCTTGGGTTTTTTAGGCACGGCGCTAAGCTGGCTCGAAGCAGCCCGTCGCGTTTCGAACCGTCGAGGCGCAGCCTGATTCCCAATCAGGGTAGTCCCCTCAGCGAGTTCTACCCCAGCACCCGTCGCAGACCACGCAAGATACGGAACCTTTGCTTGCCCCCTATCCGGCGCCCATCAACCCATGTCGCCGACCTTGGCACGCATAAGACCCATATAAGAGGGACGTTAGGGCCCTGCAATAAGACAGAGTTCAATATGGGAACGTCTGGTATCCGGACAGAATTCTGATTTAATCAGTAGAGCCGCCGGATTATTCACCGAAGTGACTCTATCGCGCTGTCGCGCGGTTGGAAGCTTTTGTGAGAAGTAAGAATAACAACGCACCACAAAGGAGCGGAAGGTATGGCGAGTTTAAGTCGTAGTGATTTGATCAAAATCAAACGCTTCAAAGAAAGTAAGCCAGACTATGAACGTAAGATGCAGCTCGCGCTCGGGTTCTATTTGGGATCCGGCTTGCTCCTCATTGCTGCGCTGCTTTCGGTGGGGTCGGATCAAAGCCTGGCAGGCATATTGGCGATTGGTTCGATTGCTGCACTCGCACCTACCCTTAGACCTAGAGCAACGGGCAAAGTCGTTGCCTTAGTAGAAAGGAACTACGATCTTTGGATGCGCCAAAATAAGATTGCAGGTTACTCCCGCAGAACCAATGCCTTCCTGTTGAAAGCCGACGATCCAGAGCAAGCGCAACAGTTCCATGATCCTGTCTGTGATGAGTGTTGGCATGAAGGCGAAGCGCTATTCAACATAGATGAAAACCGAGTCCGTCGGGAGGCTGATGCTGAGAGTGGCACCCGGGTGCCGCGACAATCCGTCTCGCAACTCGATTTGGTTGACTACTACTGGTCGCGGATGTCGCTGAACACGGCCCTGAAGCTATACGTCACCTTCGGTGAGGTGACAGAGGCATCGCTTGTCGAGTAGGACTTCATGGCGCGGCGGTTGAGCCGCGCGTCTATTACTTTTAGCTTGTTAACGCTCTCACAAGATCCATGGCGACAGCAGTGGCACTTATTGAGCTACCAATCATGAT
>DJYW01000109.1:0-484 GCA_002450255.1 Gammaproteobacteria bacterium UBA6968 | reverse complement strand
CCAGCGGACATGAGGAAGATGCCGCTGACTGAGAGAAAAGTGGCGACCCATTTGACGTACCAATCGATCGTGCCGACGGGTGTCGTTGACTTGAGGTCATCGTTCTCTGCCTGTAGCTCACGTAGCTCATCGATCAGCCGCTTCTTTTCCGTGGCAAGCTCAACCGCCAGCTGGCTCGCGCGGCTGGTTCTGCCGGATGGAGCAGCATATTGATCTGGCATATAAGAGACGGCTGAAGGCAGTTCCGGTTCTCGTGGGCTCATAATCGTTTCTCGGTCAAAGCGCGGTTTTACGGGTCAGACTTTAGGCATCCGTTTGCAATAGCGACGCGAAAAGTGGCGGCATAATCCGCCTTTTTTGAGGTGAGTCAATCTTTTTTTTCGTTCTTGGAATAATTAACTAAAACAGTAGGTTAGCGATTATTTAGGGGTCTAAATTAACGCCTTAATAAGGCCTCCTTTGAGCCCGGAATTCAGATGCGAAA
>DJYW01000121.1:34409-35652 GCA_002450255.1 Gammaproteobacteria bacterium UBA6968 | reverse complement strand
ACGTTGGTCGAAGTTCGCTTTCACAGCTTCTACCTGATTAGAAGAGCCAATCAAATCAGTCTGCAGCGCGGCTTCTAACTCCAGCCCGGTGCGTTCGTCCGCGTGCCAGGCAGATTCAAACAAATGTTTTCCAGCGCGCACAGCGTCAGGTGATTTGGAGGCGATTTCTTTGGCTAAATCCATCGCTCTGGTATACGGATCATCGCTGACGTGTGTCACCAGACCAAGTTCCTTAGCTTCTATGCCCGTCACGACGCGACCCGTAAAAGTCAGATCTTTAGCGACATCCATAGGCACCAAGTCGCGCAGCGTTTGGGTAATGCTCATATCCGGAATGAGGCCCCACTTAATCTCCATGACTGACATCTTAGTATCCGGAGCTGCAACCCTGATGTCTGCACCCAGCGCGATTTGCGCGCCGCCGCCAAAGACCACACCATGCAATGCGGCAATCACTGGAACGGGCAAATGCTTCCAAACCAGCGCCGGCCGCTGAGCGAAATTTTCTGGCCGGTTGTCTTTTTTTAACAGCGTCGCAGTATCACCCGACTTGGCGTCATCACTCTTCGGCTTATCGCCCATTTTGGAAAAGCTCGCCATGTCTAATCCGGCGCAAAACCCGCGGCCATTGCCTGACAGCACAACCGCTCTAACGTCTTTGTTATCGGCTAAGTCTTCGCCAGCAGAAATAATCGCCTGAAACATTTCGGGACTCAGCGCGTTGTATTTTTCCTCGCGATTCAAACGAACATCTGCGACACCGTCTTCAATCGTAATACTTACCAATGACTTTTCCATCGTTCCCCCTTCAAAAAACTGTATATCTCTTGCTGCTCACTTCACCCACCGAACGCAGCGCTTCGACCTACTTGCCTTCCATGATGACAAGCGCCTGGTCTTCTTCCACTTGTTCCTCTTCCGCCACCAATATCTCGACAACCGTTCCGTCAGTAGGTGCTTCTACAGGAATTTCCATTTTCATCGACTCAAGAATCATGAGCACTTCACCGGAACTCACCTGGGTATCTTCAGCAACCATGACCTTCCAGACGTTGCCTGTCACCTCGCTTTCTACCGTCAATCGTGCCATAACGCTCCCCTTGCTTAGCCACGCTCTAAATCATTAAACGACTACAGCTCGCTGCTCTATCACCGCTCAGCTCCAGACCTTCTATACTCGGAGAAGTCAGGCTGTTTAGCGGGGCTGTCCACTGTATCCCTATCTGTCTATTTGTCTATTTGT
>DJYW01000121.1:27668-34047 GCA_002450255.1 Gammaproteobacteria bacterium UBA6968 | reverse complement strand
TCTATCTGCGGTTCTAATGTTTTGTGTTTTGCGTTTTCCGCATGGCAGCGTGGTTGGAAATGCTCGTGCATCCGCCGTCAATCGCTAGCCGCGTTGTAGCCGACTAACTATGCCTGTATCTAGCTCGCCGCGTAAAAACGCTTGGTCCTGCAAAACGCGACTCAACAAGTCGCGATTAGTCGTTACCCCTTCTACCGAGAACGCCCGTAAAGCCACTAGGACCCGGCCGATCGCCTGCTCTCGCGTGTCGCCGTGAGCGATGATTTTTGCCAATAGTGGATCAAAATAAGGCGTTACCCACTGGCCTTCCTGAAAGCCAGTCTCGATACGCACAGCATACAACTCTGGCGGCCGAAAAACAGTGAGGCGTCCAGTGGAGGGGAACCCCGTCTGCGTATCTTCAGCATACAAGCGCGCCTCTACCGCAAACCCCTGCAAGGGTGGACGATCTGCAGGCAAAGGGTCCCCTGCAGCCAACCGGATTTGAGTGGCGACCAAATCCAGACCGGTCACCGCTTCGGTAACGCCGTGTTCAACCTGGATACGGGTATTCATTTCCAAAAAACCGAACTGGCCCGAGTCTTCGTATAAGGTTTCCAGCGTGCCGACGTTGTCATAACCCAATTCGCCACAAATGCGCTCCGCCAAATCCGCTTGCTGATTCAATAGCGCGCGCGAGAGACCCGGTGCTGGCGCTTCCTCAATGAGTTTTTGATGCCGGCGCTGCACCGAGCATTCGCGCTCATAAAGATGCATTGCGCCACCCGCGCCATCCGCTAAAATTTGAAATTCGATGTGTCGCGGTCGCTCTATCCAGCGCTCCAAAAATACGCCATCTGCAGAGAAGGCTTGCGTCGCAATATGCCGAGAACGTTCTATGGCCGCGTTCAATTCAGACTCCGTTCGCACCACGGACATGCCCATACCGCCGCCGCCGCCAGAGGGCTTAACCACCAGCGGCAGGCCAATCTTAGCCAAAGCTCGGGCAGCCTCGTCTGCGCTTTGAACTAAGCCACTACCAGCGAACACAGAAAAACCGGCTTGCGCCAGCAAAGTACGGGCAGCAACCTTGTCACCCATCTGCTCAAGCCAGGTCGGACTCGGCCCGATGAAGATCAATCCCGACTCGCAGACTTTGCTGGCGAAGGTCGGATTTTCGGAGAGAAACCCGTAGCCCGGATGCACTGCATCAGCACCGCAGCGCTTTGCGATAGCAAGCAGCTGCGCCTGATCCAAATAAGTTTCCAGAGCAGTATTGCCGATCAATGGGTAGGCTTCAGTCGCCTCAGAAAGGTAAGGTGCTTCCGCATCTGCCGGTGCGAAAACGACAACGCTCGAAATTTTTAGTGCGGCGCAAGCTCGCACGATGCGGCGAGCGATAGCGCCCCGATTCGCAATCAAAACCTTATGCATGTGTCCCCATTACTGCAATCGCGTCGCGCTTTTCGGCTTGCCTTACGTGAACGCTATGTCACTCAAAGCGTCAGACGGCTACCCGTTAAGTACTCGTAGGCCAAAAGATACCGTTCCATAGATTGCTCGACCACTTCTGCCGGCAGCTCTGGACCAGGAGACGTCTTATCCCAAGCACCCGAGGCAACCACTGTTTCCAGGTAATTACGCACCACTTGTTTGTCAAAGCTGTTTTGCTCGCGACCTGGCTCCCAATCGTCTGCGGGCCAAAACCGCGAACTGTCCGGGGTAAATATCTCGTCGATAAGAATCGGCGTTTGCGTTCCCGGCAGCAATCCAAATTCGAATTTGGTATCAGCGAGAATGATGCCGCGCTCGCCGGCGTAATCGCGAGCGTGCGTATATAAATTGAGGGTTTTTTCCTGTAGCCAAGTCATCAGCTCTGCTCCGACAACCTCCACACCTTCGGCAAAACTGATATTTTCGTCATGGCCATCGTCCGCCTTGGTCGACGGAGTAAACAAGGGTTCGGCGAGGCGGTCGCTATTTTGCAGGCCTGCCGGCAACTCGATGCCGCAGACCGCACCGCTACGCTGATAATCCTTCCAACCGCTGCCCGTTATGTAACCGCGAGCAATACACTCAATCGGTACCACATTTGTCTTGCGACACAACATGATCCGACCTCGCAAAGCTTCGCGTTGCGCGTCATCCAAACCGGGCACATCGGCTACATCCGTACTCAACAAGTGATGGTCTACCGTGCCCGCAAAATGATCGAACCAAAACTTGGAAATCTGAGTGAGTACGACGCCTTTGCCAGGCAGACCATTAGCTAAAACCACGTCGAATGCACTGATCCGATCGGTTGCGATGATAAGCAATGCGGCGTCACCATTCGGCAGATTCACGTCATACAAATCCCGAACCTTCCCGGAACGTTTATTCGGGAGTGGCAGATCCGTTGATAACACCGCTGCGGTCATGATTTAGCTCCTAATCCAGTGTTGGCTTAACAAGCCGTATCCAGACGGCCTGCGTAAAACAAGCTGCGAAGATTAGGCTGTGGAGCCGCCGTCGGCAAGGTATACCGAACCCGTAACAAAGGCACTCTCATCGCTCGCCAGAAACAACATAACGTTCGCGATGTCCTCCGGCTCAGCGTAGCGGCCAACCGGGATGGTGGCACGCATGGCTGCTTCTGCTTCCGCAGGATCATTGGGTCTTAGTCCGGTCTCGATTGATCGCATCATTCTAGTCTGTACAGGAGATGGATTGACCGTGTTAACGCGTATGCCGTCGCCCGCGAATTCTTTCGCAGCCGACTTCATTAAACCTATCACTGCATGTTTGCTGGTTACATATGGCGCCAAACCCGCGGCACCTTTGACGCCGGCGATACTGGAAGTGATGATGAAACTGCCGCCGCCACGACGCTGCATGGCCGGTACCGCAGCGCGAAGTCCGAGGAAGGGGCCTTTGACATTGATTGCCATTAGTCGATCGAACATGGCTTCGTCATACGCTAGCAATGACGCGATTTGACCTTCTATCCCCGCGTTTGCCAGAAATATATCAACACCCCCATAGCGCTGCTCGGCTGCTTCAATAACCGCCTGATTCGCCGCCGCATCGGTCACATCGCCGACCACATAGCTGATTCGATTACCGCCGATGGCATGGCAAGCCTCCTGTAGTGCCTGCTCATCCAAATCAACCAACACGACTGCGGCGCCTTCCGCAGTAAAGCGTGCGCCGCAAGCTCGACCGATACCACCGCTACCGCCTGTAATGACGGCGACCTTATCCTGTAAACGAGTTCCCATAATCCCCATCCCCCTTAATCTAGCTCGCTTAAGTGTCGTTTAGCTGGATCCGTTTCTTCACTTTCTTTTAATCTGAACGGCATTATTTTCAAAGCTCTGCTCGCGCACAGGCCTATGCCGAGGATAAGGCTTGTTGAATGTCTGCCAACAAATCTTCTTGCTCCTCTATGCCGACTGAGAATCTAACCAAATTGTCTGCGATACCCATGCTTGCGCGCCGCTCAGCACCCATCTCATGATAAATCGTATGTGCCACAGGAATAGCCAAAGTTCGGTTGTCGCCTAAATTGCTCGACTTTACGATGATTTCCAGGCGATTGAGAAATGTCCAGATATCCACTTCTGCGGTCAGCTCAAAACTCAATAGTCCGCCGAATAAACGAAAGTGCTCGCGCGCGCGCTCATGTTGTGGGTGCTGTTCCAGACCTGGATAGTAGACAGTGCGCACTTTGGGATGTGCCTGCAACATTTGCGCAACCGCCATGGCATTTGCGCATTGCCGCGTCATCCGAAGTGCAAGGGTCTCCGCGCCGGTCGCAATTCGATTAGCTGCTTCTGGACCGATTGCCGCACCAAAGTCACGCAACCCTTTCTTGCGAATTTGCGTAATGCCCCATAGCTGCGGATCACCTTTACGGTAGAGCGGATCGATGTTCACAAAAGCACCCCAATCAAACGAACCTAACTCGGTAACCGCGCCGCCCAGCGCATTGCCGTGACCACATATATATTTAGTTAGGCTATTCAAGGCCACGCTGGCCTGCACCGCTTTTGGACAAAACAAATAAGGCGACGTCATCGTATTATCGACCACGTAGACTAATCCTCGCTCCTGACATAACTGACCTATAGCCGCCAGGTCGGCGATTTGCGTGCGCGGATTCGCAATTGTTTCAACAAAAACCAGACGAGTGTTATCGCGTACTTCAGCGGCGACCGCTTTGGCATCAGTCGCATCTACAAAACTGACAGAGATACCGTGCGTGGAAAAGCTGTTGAATAAACTGTTTGTATTACCGAACAGAAAACTGCTGGATACCATATGGTCTCCCTCGCGAAGCAAAGCAAACAGCGTGGTGCCGATAGCCGCCATACCGGTCGCGAAGGCGACGGTACTTAACCCCTGCTCCATAACAGAAATCTTTTCTTCTAACGCGCCAACCGTTGGATTGATTTGACGCCCATAGGTATAACCCGACTGCTTACCCTGAAAAACAGCAGCCAGCTCTTTGGCATCCTCATAACCATAAGCTACGGTGGCATGCACAGGCTTTAGTAGCGAACCGTGTTCTATGGTTTTTTGACGATCTTGATGAACAATTTTAGTAGTAAAGCCAGTCACTGAAGGATTCCGCATATAAAGCCAAAACTATACGCGAGGGCACTGGCAAACGATACGTTTGTAGCGCATGCGGCCACGCGTTGCAGAATTTCAACTATGCAACTGGTGGCTCGCACCAACTATGAGACTAGTAAGAAACTACCCGCTTCAATCGCAGGATGTCTGAACTGTTCTTAACGAAAACCGTTTTTCGCGCGCGTCCCAGCCAGAGTAAGGCGTACTAGCGTACTTTATGCGCGAAGCCGTTCTCCAACAGGGCACGCATTGGATCCGCCGGCAAAGGTTCCGAAAACAGATAGCCCTGACCCTGCTCACATCCACTCTCCCGCAAATATCGGATTTGCGTAGCGGTTTCTACGCCTTCAGCGATAATCTCCAATTGCAATCCCGTTCCCATAGCGATGATTGCGTCGACGAAAGTTGCAGGTTGGCCGTCGCCACCAATATCGCGAACAAAAGACCGGTCGATTTTTAAAGAGTCTACCGGCAACGACCGCAGTACCGCGAGGGAGGAATAGCCGGTGCCAAAGTCATCAACGGCGATGCGGACTCCGTGATTGCGCAGGGACCGTAATTTGGTTTCAATCTGACTCACTTCAGGAATCACGTCGCGCTCACTCAACTCCAACTTCAAACTCTCCGGAGGCAGCGCATGGGCTTTTAGGGCGGTCATCACTTGAGCTGCAAAACTACTGCTTTCCAGCCGATTTGACGAGACATTCAGAGCGAGTATCAAATCTGGAAACTGCTGTCGCCATTGCCGTAACTGGCGCATTGCTGTCGCAGCAACAAAGGCATCTATGGTTGCGACCAAATTGGTCTCCTCGGCAACACTCATAAAATCTTCCGGCAACAGCAATCCCAGAACTTCGTGGGGCCAACGGGCTAATGCCTCAACGGCAAGCACTTTACCGGTGCGCAAACAAACAATCGGCTGATAAAAAACGCGGAAAATTTTTCTGTGTAGGGCACTTCGCAAATCTTGTTCTAGATTCACCCGATCTAATAATCCAGACTGCAAATCGTCTTCGTAAAAAGCGTAGCCATTCTTACCGTTTCGCTTAACGTGATACATTGCCCCGTCAGCGTTTTTAATCAGTTTTGCGACAGTCCTGCCATGCTCAGGAAACAGTGCTATGCCTATGCTGGCCCCAACAAATAACTCATGTCCGTCTATTTCCAAAGGCTGATTCAACTGCGTCAGCAACGCGCGAGCCATTGCTTCAGCCGCCTGTCTGGATCCGGCGTCTGGCAGCAAAATAGTGAACTCGTCGCCGCCAAAACGTGCCAACGTGTCGGCCTCTTGCAAGACCGCGCGCATGCGTTCCGCGGCTCCGTGCAGCAGGCGATCGCCAATGTAGTGACCCAATGCATCGTTCACGAGTTTGAATCGATCTAAGTCTACGAACAGTAGCGCAAAGCTCTGCGTGCCAGGCCGCGATTGCAGAAGCGTCTGCAGCCGAGCCTCAAAGGCAGAGCGATCCGGAAGCAGGGTCAGCGCATCGAATCCCTGGCTGTTGTTTACTGACACAGTTGGGAGTGGGGCTGACGCGCCAACAATGCTAACAATAGATACTCGCGACGGGTTGTCGGAATTCGGATGCAAGCGGATCGAAACAATCTCTAAAGCCAACGGTAGGTCGGTTTCTGCAGCTGATCGAGCCAGTCGAGCCACCTCGATACTTTGCTTTATACCGTCCGCCTCGCACAGCGCACGCTGAAAACGCTCTCGGTCCGCAGGCACCAAGTAGTCACTAAAGCGACCATCAAGCGCTATTTCATGCGGGCTATCTGCTGG
>DJYW01000121.1:13851-27334 GCA_002450255.1 Gammaproteobacteria bacterium UBA6968 | reverse complement strand
CTAT
Source organism: Gammaproteobacteria bacterium UBA6968 (assembly GCA_002450255.1). Taxonomy (GTDB): domain Bacteria; phylum Pseudomonadota; class Gammaproteobacteria; order Pseudomonadales; family Azotimanducaceae; genus UBA4421. The sequence continues at coordinate 27,330 of DJYW01000121.1, read as the reverse complement.
CTGCTGGGCTATTAGTCAGAATATCGGCGGCGGCCTCTGGCACGCCTTCGAGCAAATCACAGACCGATTGATGCGCAACGAGCCAGTGGCCCGCATCATCGAGGATGCAAAGATCGGCAGAGACCATATCGAAAAGGCCGCGAATCAGACTTAAGCTAGGCGGCAGCGTCGCCGCTGTCGCCGCTTCGTTCAACAGATCATGCAGTCGTTGCCCGGCTCGCGGGCCTATACGCATGCGACGCTCGACGCCAGATACAACATCCGTATTTTCGGAACCAATCAAAAATACCTCTCTCACCCTGGCTGCTGGGGTATCTCAGCGGCGTAAGATCTTGTGATGATTTGGGTATTATTATCCGTGACGCCATTGCCCGGGGTTAGAATTTATCGTCACCGACGCGGTATCGCTTAGACGAAGAAACACGATTATCTCGATAGCGAATCCGGCTGCGAAAAAGGCAACGGCCACAACGGCATAACTCTGGCTAACGCGGAAAGAGCCAAAGCATGTTTAAGCTCCCCCCGCTGCACACTGTCGCGAACCGCGCTAGGCGTCATGAACTCCAAGCGAATCAATTCGCCTTCGCCTAAATCCTGTGCCTGCGCCTGACGCACATCCTGGGCAAGCCAGTGGTGGCATAAATGATTGTGGAATGCCGGATTAGGCTCAACCGCACCCAGGTATATCCATTGATCGCTAACATAACCCGTTTCTTCTAATAACTCGCGAGCAGCGGCAGTGCGTGAGTCCTCCCCTGGATCCACCATACCGCCCGGTGTTTCTAACGTCGTATAGCCAACGCCAAAGCGATATTGACGAATCATCAGCGAGCGCCCTTGCTCATCCAGGGCAACCACATTCACCCAGTCGACGGACTCTAACACCAGTCTTTCAAAAATCTTGTCATTGCGAGGATTACGCAGACGATCCACGCGTTTTTCAAAGAGCATCAGATTTGCTTCTTCGTAGCGCGACCCAAGGTGCTCCCAATCCAAATCACTGGAAGCTGCTATCTTTCTGTGGTCCGTTGGTTCGGTCACTGACTTTTCCATTTTTTAGAGACGCTCAGAGTGTCCGTCCAAGCGCATGTTTATTAGAGATTGTATCGACGGACTTCTGCTAACCGGCTAAAAGATAGCTTTTCGTAAAGAAGCGAACAAACCCGGCAAGAGCGGATCCATCACCGCAGTTGATCTAGTCTTGTTGCATTCCCTGTCGGCCGAGAGACTCGGTCCAGGTTATCGCATGCGCGCCCTCGCGAATACCAACTAACAGTTCATTTACGCAATCGAAGCGGGCAAGTGCTTGCAGCGACAATAGCGTGGGGTCAATCATTTGCCATTCTCCGGCGCGATGCAATGCTAACGCTTGTGACGGCGCCACCCAGGTACCTCCTTGCGTCTCGTCGGTGTCAGCCAGCGCGACCTGACCATGCGGCATAGCAGCTACAAAAAAACGCGTATCGAATCGGCGTGGCACAGAAGGTGGCGTAATCCAATGACTAAAATATAAGAGATGATCGGTTGCGATAGTTAACTTGGCATTGTTAAGCAGGCTCTCCCAGGATTGCTCGCCAGCGAGCAAACGTCCCCGCGAAGCAGCCCACTCTGCACGGTTATCTGGCAGGCTCAAGTCTATCCACTGACCCCGATTGTTGGCCAATAGAACGCCACACTCTTCAAAACACTCGCGTGCAACCGCCACCCAATAGCGCAACCCGCCCCCGGTCACATTAAGCAAGCCGCTGGCTCGCTCATCGGTAAGCTCAGGACAACTATTCGGCAGCCAATCGCCGGCATCGACCTTGCCGCCAGGGAAAACATGCAGATCAGGAAAATCGCCGTGTCCTGGTCTTTTGACCATATAGACTTCTGGGCCTGCGGTACCATCTTGGACCAACATAACAGTAGCTGCTAGACGAATATTATCGGTTTGTAAGGGCTGCATATGGGCTCCAGTCATCTGATCTAAAAACGGTTCTTAAGTAAGCCGCGTTCTAGCGCCTCAAACCCCAACTCAACCGCAATCGCCAATAGTGCCGCAGGAATAGCACCTTTCAAAATCATATCGACGTCGTTTAACGAGAGGCCGACCACAATCATTTCGCCCAACCCGCCGGCACCAATGAATGCAGCCAGTGTCGCTGTGCCAATGCTGATCACGGCGGCGGTCCTAATCCCAGCAAGAATGGCCGGCATCGATAACGGTAAGCGCAATAAGCGTAGCTGTTCACGAGGACTTAAACCGATGGCTCGCCCGACCCGGACAAGGGTTGGATCAACTGAGCGCAGCGCGGTAATGGCATTGCGCACAATGGGTAGCAGCGAATAAAGAAATAGCGCAATTATGGCGGGCACAACCCCGATACCGAAAACCGGAATCATCAACGCCAACAGAGCCAAAGAGGGCACTGTTTGAAGCAGGCCGCAAATATAGAGAAACGCGTCAGCAGTGCGAGGACGCGAATAAACGGCCAAACTGACGCCGAGGCCAACGATAATCGAAGCAAGCACGGCTATGACTGTTAACTGTATGTGGCGCAACAAGTGTCCGCCGATTTCCGCAAACAACGAGTCATCGGTTTGACTAACCGACATAATCTCGAACGCTTGTGCGTTCGTATTCAGATATTCACTAGCAACCGTTTGATAACTCAATCCATCAACGGCTACCCGCGCATTCAGGCCCTGCATGGCGACATCGTCGATACGTCCTTGCAACGCCAAGATCACTTGTTCGACTGCCGAGGGTAGCGCTTGGACCGCAATCGGAACCGCTTTGTAGGGCGGAAAAAATCCTTTGTCGTCTTCTAGCACCGCCAGGTCATAGCGCGCTAATTCGCCGTCAGTGCTGTAGGCGTCGGTCATATCGATCCGATCTCGGGCCAACGCCGCGTAAGCCAACGCATGCTCAATCCCAACTACGGTTTGCGGCAGGTCGTAGCGCTTTGCTAGACCGGGCCAACCGTCATCACGCTCCAGAAATTCATGACTGAAAACAGCGCGCAATTCTGGATATGCCTGCAAATCGCTTATCCGCGCCAGCCCTAGCGCACGTGCTTGCGCCGCGCGCACCGCAATTGCATACGTGTTATTGAACCCAATCTCGCCTAACATTTTTATTCCGTCTTCAGCGAGACGAGAGTTTATTTCCGCCTGACCAGGCCGACCTGACATGGCTAAGATCGCCTGAGTCAGCGTGCCCGTATATTCAATATAAAAATCAATTTCTCCATTCTTAAGGGCTTCGTAACAAATCATCGTACCGCCCAATCCGAAGCGCCGATCAACTGTAAAGCCGCGCCGCTCCAGCAACTGTGCAGCAATCTCAGCCAACAAATAATTTTCGCCAAAATTCTTGCTGCCGATGGTTATTGGCGACTTTTGCGAGGCAGTAGACGCCTCTCCCCAAGCTAATGGAGACCCAACGAGCGCCGCCGCGAGCAATAAACTGACTGCGGCCAATGCGGATAACGCTTTGTGCAGTACGCCGATGAGCTTTGAACCCGTCATAGCTGACTCTCAATCAGACGTTGTACATAAGCGTTCGCAGGATTAGCGAGGACCTCGTCAGGCCGTCCGAATTGCACCACACCGCCTTCATCCATGATGCATAAGTAACCAGCCAAACGCCGCGCTTCGCGCAGATCATGAGTGACCAGTAGCGTGCTCACCTGCTGACTCTCACGCAGACGCTCAAAACTCTCATAGAGACCAAGCCGGGTTACCGGATCAACTGCGGAGAACGGCTCATCAAGCAACAGCATATGCGGACGCAGCATCAGCGCCCTGCAAAGACCTAGACGCTGTTGTTGGCCGCCGGAAAGCTGTCTCGGCAATCGGCTCGAAATCTCGTTATCCAGCTCCGCTTCCGCTAACAACGCCTGATAACGAGCCTCGATTTCCGCTTCCTGCCAACCGCTCAGCTTGGCAACCAGGGTGACATTTTCTCGCGCAGTTAGATGCGGGAACAGGCCTGCGCCCTGCACCGCATACCCAATAGACCGGCGAAATTGTTCAAGGTTGGAGTGAGGTAAAGACGCGCCTAAAACTCGTATTGATCCGTGATCCGGCGTTTCTAAAGCGTTGACCATTTGCAACAGTGTCGTTTTCCCACTGCCGCTGGTGCCGACAATTGCCGTAGTGACATGAAGAGGGGCCGAAAAGCTGAGTTCGCGAAACACCTGCTTGGCGCCAAACGACTTGGCGACGTCTTTGAACTCAACACAATACTCGGCTTGCTCTGCTGGCATAGATAGATCGTTTTCGTCTGTTCAGTTGGACTAGGTAAGCGGTGCAATCGCGTAGCGCTGCATCAAGTCGTTGCCGTGCTTTTCCAGCGAGTCTAACAACGCTTGAGTGCGCGCATCGGTATGGGCTTCGCGTAGTTCAGCGATCCTTTCAAAATAGCTTGAAAGCGTTAGCCAATCACCGCTCCCGGAAAGTTTTTCCGCAACGAATTGACGCCAATCTGCTTCCTCTGTCGGACTCAGATGCTCAACAAAGGAGCGCGCCTTTAGGCGCGCTGCCAGTACCGGCAAACGTTTGTCATGAAAGTCCATTTGTGCCCAAACTGCGGATTCTGGGGCAGTAGCAAGCGCCGCATCAGTCGTCGCCAACTGGCTACATAGGGACCGACACCGAGAACGATCTTCGTCTTGCAAAAATTGGTCGTACAAAGCGGCCTCAGGATCGACGTTTTTCGCATGCTGCATCGGTGTGATGATGCGCTTCAGCTTTTGCAGAACGGCGGGCTGGCGGAGCTTTCGTACCCGCTCCTTCACTTGCTTAAAGGAAATTCCAAGATGCTCACGATTAGCCTCATTCAGTACCTCGATGGGCGCGACGAAAGGACAGCGGTTAATACGAACCTCTTTTACCGGCGGCCGCTCGTGCGGGTCTTTTGAGCTCATGCGCTGAATCAAAACTTCTTCGCGTTCATCGAGAAGGACATCAATATCCTCTGCCACATCAACAACGATCAGCGAGTTATTGTTATTTGGATGTCGGCCGATCGAAATAATCGGCGCAACGCCAAAACGGGTGCGTGGATAAAGCCCGCTAACGTGAACACACAGCCGCGCGCCGAAGGGTTCTAGTAAATCGCGCACCGCCCGCTTACTACGCAGCGTCAAATAGTATTCGAACAGCATAGGCTGCTTCTCTCGAATTAGCCTGGCCATTGCTACGGTTGCGTGCACGTCCGACAACGCATCGTGAGCGGATTCGTGGGCAATGCCATTCGCTTTGGAAAGTTCTTCCAATCGATAGACCGGCAGACCATCGGCATCTTGAGGCCATTCGATACCTTCGCGGCGCAATGCACCTGTCGCTCGCACCAGATCCAATAAGTCCCAGCGGGAGTTGCCGTTTTGCCATTCTCGTGTGTATGGATCGAAAAGATTTCGGTACAAACTGTAGCGCGTAAACTCGTCATCAAAACGGAAGCTGTTGTAACCCACAGAGCACGTACCCGGCGTGGCCAACAAAGCATGTATTTTCGCAACTGCTGCCCACTCTGAAAGACCTTCAGCAGCCAGCAGTTGCGGCGTAATACTGGTCACCAGAGTCGCGTCAGGATTCGGTAACGTGTCGTCTGCCAGGCGCACATAAAAGCAATCTGCCTCACCGATCGGGTTTAACTCGGGGTCAGTCCGATAGCCAGCAAATTGCACGATGCGATCCCACTTTGGGTTTGTCCCGGTGGTTTCCAAATCGTACCAATAGAAAGAATTTGCCATGTCGGTTAATCTCGCAACTCAATGACGCCACCATACCTCAATCTCAAGGCATTGGCCCTGCCACTTGGGCCTCTGTTTGGCATTTTAGCCGGCGCTGCTTTGCATGCATTGCTTCATAACTTACCCGCAGCAATTACTCTGGGCATCACCCTTTGGGTGGTGACTTGGTGGATTACAGAAGCTATTCCAATACCGGCAACATCGTTGCTGCCTTTAGCGCTATTACCCTTGTTCGGCATCGTCACGGCGAAAGAAGTAGGCGCGGCCTATGGCAATCCTCTGGTCCTGTTGATGATGGGCGGCTTCCTGTTAGCGACCGCGCTCGAGCGCAGCGGCGCACATCGACGCTTGGCTTTGTTCATGATCCGACTGTTTGGTGGCTCCAATTCATCGCGCCTGGTTTACGGGTTTATGCTTGCCAGCGCTTTTCTAAGCATGTGGATTTCGAATACGTCGGCAACGCTAATGTTGTTACCAGTTGCCTTAGCGGTGCTGGAAAAGTCTAAGGACGAAAGCCTGGCGATACCGCTGCTCCTGGGAATCGCCTATGCAGCAAGTATTGGGGGTATGGGCACACCAATTGGCACGCCGCCGAATCTCATTTTTATGGGGGTTTATACAGAACTAACGGGCACTCAGGTTTCTTTCGGACAATGGATGCTGTGGGCGCTGCCCGTCATTGTGCTAATGCTGCCGATAGCGGCTTTGTGGATTACGAGACGCCTCGATCACCAAGGTGAAATCGACCTGCCAGAGGTCGGACCTTGGCGCCTTGCTGAAAAACGCGTGTTTATCGTTTTCTTGATAACGGCTTCGTTATGGGTTACTCGCACAGGACCATTCGGAGGCTGGAGTGGCTGGCTCGGCTTCCCATATACCAATGACGCCATCGTCGCGTTCCTCGCCGTCGTCGTACTATTCGTCATCCCGTCTGGACAAACCACCGCTGCAGGCCGCTCGGAGCGCCTCTTAGATTGGGAAACCGCAGAAAAAATCCCCTGGGGTATGCTGCTTTTGTTCGGTGCAGGCATCACCATAGCCACCGGCTTCATTAACTCGGGACTCAGCGAAATGATTGCCCAAAGCTTGCAGTCTTTAGCGCAGCTACCCGTGCTGTTTATGATCATCATCTTGTGCGCCGTGGTGACTTTTTTGACTGAGATCACCAGCAATACGGCGACCACCACGCTGCTCATGCCAATTTTAGGTGCCGCCGCTGTTGGCGCGTCGATTGATCCCGTCCTGTTTATGTTCCCAGCCGCCCTCAGTGCCTCCTGTGCCTTTATGCTGCCGGTGGCGACGCCGCCTAACGTCGTTACTTTTGCGACTGGAAGACTGCCCATTCAGACCATGGTGCGGGAAGGCTTAGCACTGAACCTCTTTGGCGTCGGGATCATCAGCGTAGTCAGTGTGCTGATCATCGCGCGCTAGCGGCACGCCGCGCCGAGCTTCCTCCTGCCAACGCTCTAATTGTTGCTGTCTCTTTTCATGTGGCAATTGCTCCAGCAGTTGCATCGATGCAAAGAAACTCGTCCAGTCTTGTTGGGCATCGCGCCACGGAATCTGCAGCGCCTCGCGCCAATTGGTATAGGTCGCCAAAGAAACTAAAAATGCGTTATTGACGCCCTCGGAGACCAATCGATCGAAACGACCGCCACCAAGGTCAGCCCGGTTTTCGTTGTAGCACTGACGGAACTCCGCGTAACGATCTCGTTTGCGAAGCAGTTTCTCATCGTCGCTTAGCGATACGTCGCCATACACTTCACTCAGGCGATCCTTTAGCTCTAACAAACGCTGTTTCATTTGCTCCCATTGTTGCTGCCGCTTAAGCCAAACGGCGAGCTTTCTGTAGCCATCCGTCCCGTCTGTTAGCAACCATTGCCGCGCACCTTCGGTACCAACAAAGTCAGCCAGACTTTCATTAAACACCGCATCGCCAGGAGCCCAAATCTGCGCATGTGCCAGTTCGTGGAAGAGTAGTTCAGCGAGATCAGCCGGATGATAGCTCAGGAAAGAACTCAACAGCGGATCTTTAAACCAACCGAGAGTCGAGTAGGCGGAGACGCCGCCGATGTAAGTTTCATAGCCAGTATCACCTAAATCACCGGCAAATTGCTCAGCATCCTCTTTATCGAAGAAACCGCGATACGGGGTACAACCGACAATTGGATAACACCATCGAGGCGAGGCGAAGGCCAGTGCTGGGGACGCGAAGACATTCCAGACCACATAGCGATCGGCCAACGCTACGTATGACTGGTATTTACCACGATGCGGCATGCCCATTTTCTGTTGCGCAAAGCCTAAAATGTCCTGGGCCAACTCAAGTTGCCGACGCAGCGCTGGATCGGTTTCGGAATCCGCGAGCAGTCTTGCTACCGGCGTACGCGACCCCATTAGCTGCCACTGCCCGGTCGCCGCTTGGTGGTAATACTGAAGTTGCTCACATCCGGTCAACGCTAATGCCAGAACAGCACAGAAAAATGCCGTTAAGCGGTTCGGATATTGCCGTAATCTGTCCTTGATGCCACCATTGCTGAATATGTGCATGTAGATTATTTGTCTATGTTTGTGTTCCGAGGCGTTCTCGCCATAACCGCTATTGCTTTGGCCACCATCGGTGTCTGGCTGGTCTTTCCTTTTTGGATCGTACAACTTTTATGGGCGCGCGGTGAGGCTCGGTCACGACTGATTGCCCGCATGGACAAGATCATTATTTGGTGGACACGCGCCAACCGACGCATGATCAAGACCCTGCGTTTGATTGATGCGGACATCGTCTGGCATGTCGACGAACCGCTATCCGCACAAAAATGGTATTTGGTCGTTTGTAACCACCAATCCTGGACCGATATTTTATTGCTGCAAACCTTACTATGGGGACACATACCGCCATTGAAGTTTTTCACGAAGGCACAGCTCATCTGGATCCCCTTCATCGGTATTGCAATGTATCTGCTGGGTTTTCCATATGTTAAGCGGGTCACTCGAGACCAAATTAAGGCTAAGCCGGAACTGCGTCATGCGGATCGAGATTATGTTTTGAAAGCGTGCGAGGGCTTTAAGAACCACCCTACTAGTATCCTGAATTTTGTTGAGGGTACGCGCAATACTGAGGCGAAAAGACAGCGTCAGGGTAGCGAATACAAACATTTGTTGCGACCCAAAACCGGCGGCATAGGCTATGTTATACAAGGTATGGGACCGGCCCTCGACAGCCTAATTGACGTTACAATTGTGTACCCCGACGCGATACCAACTTTCTGGGAATTCTTACAAGGGAAGTGTCGCCGAGTCACTTTGGAAGTTCGCCAGCATCCGATTCCTGCAGACCATTTTGCGTCAGACAGCACCATGCAAAAAACGGCAGTCGCGCAATGGATCAAATCGATCTGGCAAGCAAAGGATGCGCGCCTTACCGAGCTTAAAGAGACCCTGGGGAGCTCAACAGACGAGACTCCCTCCATGCGCTCCAACAGGGGTTCGATTTAAGCTTAGTTAATCTGCGCCGGGCACTGCTAGCGTGGCCTGCAAACCCTCCAAGCGCCGTTCAATGGCGGCTATACGCGAATTCAGGGCGACGCGATAGGCGTCCATAGACTGGATTGCCTCGCTGTTGTCGCGCACCGGACCTTGCAAGTCCGTTTTCAATTTTGCGATCGCTTGCCCGGCCGTATTGACCTTGTCCACCAAGTCTCTTTGGCTGCGCACCATTTGCTGCGACTGTATCTCCAGAGCCGTAAGCTGATCAATCATGGTTTGTTGCTGGTCAAAAGCGGCTTCATGTCGACTCGTAGCGGCCTGTAGGTCGCGATTAGAGGTATTCAAGATAGCGACAGCGTCGTTTATAGATTTTATCGCTTTTTGATTATCAGTAATCCAATTGCGATTGCGCTCATTGGAGACGGCCCAGAGCTTACGAATTTCCGACTCCCAGAATTCGATCTGCTGCTTAGTATATTTTCCGTCCTCCACCATCGCATCATCCGTGGCGACCAGGCGTTCCTCTAACACCGCTAATCGTCCATTCGCTTCACTGAGTCGCGCCGATTCAATGGCCAACAGCTGCTGCTGGTTCGCTATAAACCAGCCTGCGGCGACAAGCCCAGCGATCAAAATGATAATGATGATGTTTATGCCGATCGAATTTCCAGCGCCAGATCCGCCGGACTCTTTTTTGGGTGGACCGCCCCGCCGCTGCCCATAGCGTCCCCCTGGGTCAGTGGAAAGTGACGGTTCTGTCTGTTCACTCATGATGCGTTAGCCTCAAACTGAAACGATACCGACCGACGCGATGTTTTCGCGAGTCGCGTCGCAGTATAAGAATTCGGGTGGCTAAAGGAAAAGGCTTGTTCGTTGCTAGCTATGCCTGTTCTGCCTAAGTTCGGAAGTATTCAGAGCGGTACCGTTGCGCTTGGCAGTTTGCTCGCGAGGGAAAACGTTTACCTGATAGCCCGAGAAGTATGAAAATCAGAGCTGTTAACGAGAAAGGTAGGGCAGCACAGAAGTTTCGAAGCATGTGTATCGGAATTGTCGGCCGCTTCGCAATTCAGCGACGCTCTGCGCCCGATGGTCAGTGTTTGATCAGCTCGCTATCGGACCCGGTGCAGGCAGTTCTGCTCTAGGCTCCTCTTCAATTTGCCAGGTTAGTTGAACCCCAGCTGCGATAAACAGCCGGGGTTGTGGTGATCGCCCGGAATGACCGACTGTACGCTGGATTGCGTTTTATAGAATTTGAACGATTCCGACCAAGATCAGGTTTAACGCAAAACCGCAGATGATAACCCCACGTACCGTAGTCATCGGTCCTTGCTTACCCATGATGGCGTTAATCTCGAGAGCGGCTATGATCGCCAGGCAAACCCAAATAGCAGTCGCATTTGAAGACATGCTGCCACTGTTGTAGTGCGCACTAGAGCCCATAAAGTACAACATTGGGATAGAGAATAACGTATTCGTGCGTGAGGCAAGTGCTGCCTTAGGCGCTGCAGCTGCTGCAGCCGGGTCCGGCTCGCCACCCGCAGCAACGGACTGGTTAGAAGCAATAACCACCTTCTGGTTGCGCCAAATGATGCCCCAAACATTGAGGAACATCAGCGTGCCTAGCGTTGCACCGATAACGATATCAGTCGTTAGGCCGGAATGACGGTTATACAACAAAACCAAACCGGTAAGGAACGTCAGCAAGGCGCCGTAGCGGAACCACCAAAGCGCATTAGGTACCAGTTTCGAGAATGCATCGACGCGAGCATCCGCATCCGCGATTTTGAAATACTCAGTCTGAACAAAATTAAAATAATAAAGTAGGCCGATCCAGACTATGCCAAACAAAACGTGTCCGAACCGCGCCAGATAGTCGATCATCAACTCCATGCAAGCCCCCAAGGTTTAGTTCTATTTGCGAGGCCGCAAGCATAGCTAAAGCAAGAGGCTGCCGCCAGAAGAGTAAGCCAAGAATTCGGCAATGAATTTCTAGCCCGCGGTCAACATTTGCGCAGACTAAAAGAAAAGAAACTAAACCAGACACAATCAGTAAGAGATTCCCAGAAAATTGTTGCGAAATCTGATTACGCGGAGTCCGCTAGCACTAAGAACGGCGGCGGCCATTCAGACCACTAGCCCAAGGGCCAAAAGCTAAACCTCCGCGCCCTGTACCTCCACTAACGCGGGAGTTAGCCGGTTAAGAGTCCGGTTTGATCTTGACCGCCATTACGTCACAGGTCACGCCATGCAATACCGCATTGGCAGTAGAGCCTAAGAGCAAGCCCAAACCATGTCGGCCATGCGTGCCAATCACAATCAGATCGTGACCCTCCTGCTGGGCCTTACGCCGGATCTCGGCTGCTGGAGACCCTACAAGTACCAGGGTTTGATCAGGATCAATCTCAAACTCTTGCGCGAGCGCTTTCAACTGTTTCCTCGCTTGGCCAACAGCATCCTGCTCAAAAGATGCCACAGCCGCCATATTGGCCATGTCTAGACCGCCGTACGCACCCGAGAGTGGCTGCACGACGGATACCACTGTTGCAGAGGATGAAAACGCCGTAGCGAGGGCTTTACCCACTTTCATCACCTCATCCGACTCTTCCGTCAAATCAATAGCAATTAAAATATTTTGATAACCCATAGTGCTAACTCTCAGTTCTGCCGTTAAGGGTTGAACACTAGCCGAGAGTCTTTCCAGGCAACTATGGATAAAAACCACGCCTAAGCTTCGATAACTACCTAAAATTATATTCGTATTTTTCGGCAAACCCTTAAAGCGTACCCAGACGAAGGCCGTGAGCATTGAACGTTTAAGCTAGGACAAATCTATGGAAGCCTTACCTCAGCTAGCTATCGCCTGGAGTGCCGTGATCGTCGCCACCTTTCTCGCACGAATCATTGGTCTAACTCCGGTTTTGTACTATCTCGGCGCTGGCTGCTTGTTGGTGAATATCGGATGGCTGCCTGAGCAACCCCATCAACTGGTCAGTGGCTTAGCTGATCTCGGCATCGTCCTGATAATGTTCACTATTGGGTTTGAAGAACAAGCTAGCCATTTCATGGCCAGCGTAAAGCGGAGCTGGGGCATCGCTTTATTTGGCGCATTAGCGCCATTCGGCGCAACTTACGCTATCACTTGGTATTTGTGGCAGGACTTCGTGACTTCGTTGGTCTGCGGACTGGCCATGACGGCAACCGCAGTTTCTCTGACGATGACCATTTTGCAGGGCAATGGGTTAGGGCGCAGCAAAGTGGCGACTCGAATTATGACTTCAGCAGTGCTCGACGACATCGCATCGCTGGCGCTAGTAGCAATTGTTATTCCGATTGCGGCGGGTGATACCGCTCCCAACTTATTCGAAATTCTTCGCGTCCTTGGCTTGGCAACGCTCTTTTTCGTCGTCGTTGCGGCCATGAGTCGCCTGTTGAGTTGGGTAAATGCCAACATATTCACAAACGCTCGTTTTTGGGCGCGTCTCGGCTTTGCCGATCTCAGCGGCACGGAGCCAACGCAACTTACCGTTCTAGCGCTTATGCTATTCGGTTTAGTGCTCGGCATCCTTGCACATGAATTCGGGTTCCACCCGGCCGTAGGTGCCTATCTCGCCGGCCTCATTTTACGGGATGAATACTTCTCGTCAGAACGCAAAGTGGACAACAATCTTCGTACCATCGGAAACGCGTTACATAGCCTGTCATTCAGCTGGATCGGACCGATTTTTTTTGTCGTCCTGGGCACGCGCATGCAACTCAGTTGGCAACTGGTGCAAGACGTCCTGCCTCATGCTGTAGTGCTTACCGCAGCCATTTTCTTCGCCCAAATATCCTCAGCTGCATTAGCCGCAAGATATACCGGTGGCATGCAAAAGGCCGCTAGCGTAATGATCGGCATAGGGATGATTGGCAGAGCAGAATTAGCGTTTGTTGTGATGGATATCTGCTACGTTCAGCTGAAAATTCTTACCGCTGGCCCCTTCTTCACTTTAGTTTTTACCTCGTTCCTTTTGAATATTCTGTTGCCGATTGCCATCACGCTCTGGAAGCCAATTTATGCGGCCGAGGTCGAGCGTAATGCGCAGAAGGCGTCATTTAAGAGGCCACAAACCGCCAATAAAAATGAAAGTAGCAACCAATAATTAGCGATCTCTTCGACGCTTTAAACTGCTCAGACAAGCAGCGCGAAATCGTTATAAAGCATAGCAGCGAAATTGCAAAACAACTGCGTCGCACTAAACGATTGCGAAGCGCTAAA
>DJYW01000121.1:11017-13496 GCA_002450255.1 Gammaproteobacteria bacterium UBA6968 | reverse complement strand
CGCTAAACATTGCGAAGCGCTAAAAAGAAGGTCGCAGAACAATCGAAGGGATTACGCAAACCAAGCGGTTATAACATCATGAACGCAGCACGCAGATGGCTAAAAAATAGCGCCCTGGATATCCTGGATTCAGTTGGTGATGCCATTATCTGCTCAAATCCTGACGGCACTATCTTTTCGGCCAACGCTGCGTCATTAAGATTGTTTGGCTATTCTGATCAAGAACTTTTCGGCAAATCAGTAGCCTCTCTTTTTTGCGAAGAGTTTGGAGATGAAAAGCCGCTTCCGCCGGAAGGCTACCACTACCCAGACATCGACTCGCGCTCCGCCTCAGATCCGCTGTTAGAGCGCGAATTCTGCGGCATTCACAAGAACGGCATGCGCTTTCCTGCGGCGGTTAGTTCAACCGCTTTATCACTAGAGTCGAAACAGTGTTTGATTACTGTTGTGCGCAACATCAGCCAACGGCGTCAAGAGCAAGCAAATATCTTAGAGCGGGTTCATCAACTCGGAAAAATAGGCAAGTTAAACGCTATGGGCACCATGAGCGCTAGCATTGCCCACGAGGTCAACCAGCCGCTAACCGCGATCGCAACGTACGCTCAGGCAGGCCTACAGCTGTTCAACAGAGACGAGACAGACCTGAACCGCATCAAAGATGCGCTGGAAAAAATTCAGAGCCAGGCGTTGCGCGCGGGTGCCGTGATTGAACGGGTACAGCGTTTCATGAATCATAAAGAAGGCCAGCGCAGTCTGTTTGACGTGAATCACCTCATCAAAGAACTTGAAAATTTAACCCAGGGCGACGAGCGCAACAGCAGCATTCAAATCGACTACGACCTCACGCCCAATCTACCAAGGATTTTATGCGACTCTATCCAGATACAGCAGGTTTTACTTAACCTACTGCATAACGGTATTGATTCGATGCGCGAAATTGGCTTTGCGCATGGACACCGATTGCAGATCAGCACAAGCAGACAAAGCGGCTATATCGAAGTCGCCGTGATTGATCACGGGGCAGGCATAGATTGCAGCGCCTCCGATCTATTAACCGAAGCGTTTCACAGCACCAAAGAAAGCGGCATGGGAATCGGTCTGGCCATTTGCAAAACGATTATCGATGCGCACCACGGCAAACTAAATTACAGCAATAACGCGCAAGGATATGGCGCTACCTTCACATTTGCCCTACCGATAACCGAAACCAAGTCGAACTTTAGACCAAATGGCAATTCGACCGCTTTGCCAACTCAAGAGCAAAGCGCCGGGAAACGCAATGAACACCACATCAGTGCAGGCTAAATATGAGCTATCACTGCCTATTTTCACGAGGCGCGACCCAGATACTCCCTCTTGGATACTAATAGGACTGCATCCGTATTTGTATCTGCATCTATATCCGTTTCTATATCTGCATCAATCAAGCCACCGATTGTCAGCAAAAACTTTTAACTACGCAGGTCGCCAGAATTCCCACGAGCGACCGGAAACCAACAGGAAAGCCTGACTAACACTCTTATAAACTTAGGGTTAAACACATGACCAAGCCTACCGCGCACATAGTAGACGACGACTCCGGCATCTGTGATGCCATAGGAATGCTGTTAGAAAGCGTCAGCATCGCCTGCCGAACATTCAATTCAGCAGCAGCTTTTCTAAATTCGGCAAGCAAGAAGAGTCGCGGCTGCCTGGTGGTCGACATTCGTATGCCTGGTATGAGCGGCCTGGAGTTATTTGACGAGTTGATTGATCGAGGCATTACCTTGCCAGTGATATTTATCACAGGCCACGGGGACATCCCGATGGCAGTCGCGGCAATGCGAAGAGGCGCACTAGATTTCATAAGGAAACCTTTCCGCGATCAAGATCTTTTAGATCGAGTTAACGAAGCGATGCTGAAAGATGCAGCGGAAAGTTCGCAACGCAGCCATATCGATGAGATTCAAAACAAAATTGGCAAGCTGACGCCACGAGAAACTCAGGTTTTTCACAGAGTAGCTGAGGGTGATGCCAATAAAGTAATCGCGATTGAGTTAGGTATTAGTGAACGAACCGTCGAGATCCATCGTTCACAAGTCATGCTTAAGACAGAGTGTAAGAATCTGGCTGAGTTGGTCAAACTCAAACTCGCCCTAAAGAGCTATGTACAAGCTGGATTTTTGGAAACCGGCGTAGTCGATGGTCAAGCCAGTGCGCCCATGCATGTGGGATAGCCGGTAACACTGCGGACGGACACAACAAACATACCGCGCAGAAGTAAATCGAAAGACGTGCGACGTAAAAGAGCTCGCGAATTATCTTAAGAAACGGCTAAGAGCAAAGACGTTACAGCCGCAAGACCAGCCAATGAAGCTGCTGAATAAGTGATTTGCTAAACAAAAAATCTATT
The DNA here is from genome assembly GCA_002450255.1 of Gammaproteobacteria bacterium UBA6968. Taxonomy (GTDB): domain Bacteria; phylum Pseudomonadota; class Gammaproteobacteria; order Pseudomonadales; family Azotimanducaceae; genus UBA4421. The sequence goes on along the minus strand of DJYW01000121.1, from coordinate 11,104 downwards.
CGCCAACAGAGTAAATTACAGTTAGATCTTTCTAATGAGAGCGTTTTTATCGACAACGCGGGCTTTACAAAAAGGTTCCAAAAGCAA
>DJYW01000121.1:0-10659 GCA_002450255.1 Gammaproteobacteria bacterium UBA6968 | reverse complement strand
AGTAGCTCCTAGAACCTGAACACTCTACAAAACAGGCTAAAAAAAACCCGGTAAGACCGGGTTTTTTTATTCAACGAATCGCTAGTGCAATCGTCTACATCATGCCGCCCATGTCAGGCATGCCGCCACCCGGAGGCATACCGCCAGCAGAATCGTCTGGCAGCTCACTGACCATTGCTTCTGTGGTGATCATTAAGCCGGCAACAGAAGCCGCCGCCTGTAGTGCAGTACGCGTTACCTTCGCTGGGTCTAGAATACCCATCGCCAACATATCGCCATACTCGCCAGTCGCTGCGTTGTATCCTTCATTGCCGCTCAAGGCCATTACCTTGTCCAAGACAACAGCGCCTTCAACACCTGCGTTCACGGCGATCTGTCGTAGCGGTGCGCTCATTGCACGAACGGCGAGTGCGACACCCACGTTTTGGTCTTCATTCTCACCAGACACCCCTTCAGCGGCTGCAATCGCGCGAACAAGCGTGACGCCTCCACCAGGTACAACGCCTTCTTCGACAGCCGCACGAGTTGAGTGCAGAGCGTCTTCTACGCGTGCTTTCTTCTCTTTCATTTCGACTTCGGTCGGAGCGCCTACCTTAATGACCGCAACACCACCTGCCAGCTTCGCAAGTCTTTCTTGCAGTTTTTCACGGTCGTAGTCTGAAGACGTATCTTCGATTTCCTGGCGTATTTGCTTGATACGTCCTTCGATGTCGCTCTTCTCACCAGCGCCGTCAACGATAACCGTGTTTTCTTTGCTGGAGGTAACGCGCTTGGCGGTGCCTAGATCTTCCAGCGTAGCACCCTCAAGTGTGAGACCGACTTCTTCTGAGATCACGGTCGCGCCAGTCAGAATGGCGATATCCTGCAACATGGCTTTACGACGGTCACCAAAGCCTGGCGCCTTCGCTGCGGCTACCTTCACGATGCCGCGCATGTTGTTCACTACCAAGGTAGCTAGAGCTTCGCCTTCAATGTCTTCTGCGATCACAACCAGCGGCTTGCCGGCTTTCGCTACGTTCTCAAGAACCGGGAGAAGATCACGAATGTTAGAGATCTTTTTGTCACACAGCAGGATGAAAGGATTTTCGTGCTCGGCCGCCATTGAATCCTGATTGTTCATGAAATAAGGCGATAAATAACCACGATCAAATTGCATACCTTCAACAACATCGAGCTCATTTTCGAGGCCAGAGCCTTCTTCAACTGTAATTACGCCCTCTTTACCCACCTTCTCCATCGCTTCTGCGATGATGTTACCAACTGCAGTGTCGCTGTTAGCCGAAATGGTGCCGACCTGAGCGATGGCCTTGGAGTCTTCGCACGGCGTAGCCATGCCTTTAATGTGCTCAACCGCTGCGGTAACTGCTTTGTCGATACCGCGCTTCAAATCCATTGGGTTCATGCCTGCAGCAACGGACTTCAATCCTTCCTGCAGTACAGCTTGAGCCAAAACGGTTGCTGTCGTGGTGCCGTCGCCTGCTTCATCTGAAGTTTGACTAGCGACTTCCTTTACCATTTGTGCGCCCATGTTTTCGAACTTGTCTTTGAGTTCGACTTCTTTCGCTACGGATACACCGTCTTTGGTCACCGTAGGTGAGCCAAACGACTTGTCTAAAACCACGTTTCGTCCTTTTGGACCGAGTGTGACTTTAACGGCGTTTGCAAGCGTGTTTACGCCTTCCAACATTAGGATCCGCGCGTCATCACCAAATTTTACGTCTTTAGCGGCCATTCCAATTTTCCTCTTAATTCTGTCTTGAGTTCCCGTCGTGCGGAGTAGGCTTTACCCTTCCAGCACGCCAAATATTTCGCTTTCGCTGAGAATAAGGAGCTCTTCTCCGTCTATCTTCACCGTGCTGCCCGCGTACTGGCCAAAAATGATTTTGTCACCAGCTTTGACGTCCAGCGGACGAACATCTCCAGCATCTGTCATTTTTCCCGGACCGATCGCCAATATTTCACCTTGTGATGGCTTTTCGGTCGCCGAATCGGGCAGGACAATGCCGCCTGCGCTAGTCGTCTCTTCTTCTAAACGACGCACGACAACACGATCGTGTAGGGGGCGAATATTCATTACCTAGGGTCTCCCATTTGATCCAATATGTAGCTCCTTAGCGGAGCGATTTCGACATCGCTCTGGGTATCTGCGCCAGATATAAAGATGTCTAATTACCGAACGCGAATTAGCACTCAAGTTGAAGGAGTGCTAAATCGACTGGCGGTATGATAGGTTCACAAATTCGCATTTCAAGGGTAAGGACAAAAAATATCCAGAATAAAGAGGGCAAGACCAAACATATTTCCAGCCGGTACGACATCGGCGCTCGGGACCTCAGCGGTCTGGGCTGCGAGTATCGTGGTCTACCGAGTCGTTGTTGTCCCGCAACTCGTTATTATGAGCTTCGCGATCCCTAAACTCTCCTTCCAGCGTGGCGCCAGGCCGTGACCCACGAGCATCCGGCTCTACATCCGCAGAGTATCCCGGTGACTGCCCACCGGATGCGCGAAATAGATCATCAGGTGTACGGATCTGCACCCGCGCTAATAAAGCTTTTGCAAACCACTGTCGTGAAACAGGCGTAAGCAAAAAAAAGCCAATCGCGTCCGTGGCAAAGCCGGGGGTGATGAGCAAAGCCCCAGCGACAGCTAGACACAACCCCTCAACCATCTCCTGCGCAGGCAGCTGCCCCGAGCGCATTTTGGCGATACCCCGCGCGAGCGTTGCGATTCCCTGCTGCCGCAAAATGGCGACGCCAACTACCGCCGTAAGCATGACCAAAAAGATAGTCGGCCACACTTCGATATAGCCGGCAACCTCAATCAAGAGATACATCTCAGCGATAGGAGTGAGGAAAAAAATTAATATCCAAGGCACACTATTCTCCTGATCAGCACTAAGGCCCGTACCCCAACGCTTCCTTCGACACTTTCATCAGATCATCGCATCTGGGCAATGCATCATAGAGACAAGCAAGAGCGTAATAAATGACAGACCCTATTCCGAGTGATGACACGCCGCTTAGAAGTGAACGAATATGGAACGTTATCGCAATGATTCCTGCGGGCAAGGTCGCGAGCTACGCTCAAGTCGCCGCAGCAGCCGGCCTGCCCGGTAGAGCCCGATACGTGGGGTATGCTTTGAAACACCTTCCCGCGAAGACTTCCCTGCCCTGGCACCGGGTCATTCAGGCATCACGGCGCATTGCATCCCGCGCCCCGAGCCAAATGCAGCGACAGCGCGAGCTCTTAGCAGCGGAAGGCGTCCGATTCAACGGCGAGCGCGTACTCTCGCAACACGTTTGGGAGGTTTAACGACAGACATCAAAATTAACCCGCAAACGGCCCTATTTGGCTAAGCGCCCAGCTTGATCCGGACTCTGGCGATATGGCGCCACCCACGTTAAAAGCACCATACCCGGCAGCGCCAGCAGCGCGCTTAGATAAAAGAAATCTGTCCAGCCGATCGCTTCGACAATGACACCGCTAAAACTTGTCGCCACGGTCCGCGGCAAAGTAGCCAGCGCAGTAAACATTGCCAATTGAGTCGCCACAGCCAAGCGAGAGGTTTCGCGGAAAATAAAGGCGACATAAGCAGTGGTACCTAGACCAACACCCAAGTATTCACCGGTAATCACCAAAGCCAGCACCCAAGGATCCGCTCCGGCTTGAGAAAGCCAAACGTAGCCGAAAATGCTGATCAGCTGGACACCGCCAAACCACCACAGCGCCTTGTTGATGCCACTCTTGAGCACAATTAAGGCGCCAACCACGCCGCCAAAGATCGAAGGCCATAGGGCCGCATTTTTGGCAATGAATCCGATCTGCTGTGTACTAAAGCCTAAATCGATGTAAAACGGTGTCGCCAATGCGGTCGCCATGTTGTCGCCCAGCTTGTAGGTGACCATAAATGCGATCACGGCTATCGATTGATAGACGCTTTGTCGGCGCTGAAAAAACTCAACAAACGGTCGGGTTATAGCGTCATACAGACGGGTAGGTCGAACGGATTCAGGCACGGGTTCGCGCAGCATTAACGTGATCAAAATACTTATGCTCATCGCCGCAGCCATGATCAAGCAGTTGATTTGCCAACTCACTACACCGATCAGACTCATGCCCAAAGAACCAGGGATAAGACCCGAGATCTTATATGCCTGCACGTGAATGGTATTGCCGAGAGCGAGATCACCTTCGGATTCCAAAATTTCGTGACGAAACGCATCTAAAACAATGTCTTGGGACGCACTGAAAAAAGCGATGCAAATCGCAACAGCTACGATCATGGCCAACTGCTCAGAGGGATCAAACAACCCCAGGCTCGCAATACTTAACACCAAGCCGATTTGAATGACCAACATCCAGCCGCGCCGATGCCCGAGCATAGGCAGAGCGTAGCGTTCAAGTAACGGTGACCAGACGAAATTGATAGAATAAGGGTAGAGCACGAGGCCAATAAAACCAATGGTAGCGAGACTGACTCCCTCCAAACGCAGCCACGCCGGAACCAACTGAATCAACAAATAGAGCGGCAGGCCCGACGCGAAGCCGGTGCCCATACAGATGAGCATACGGCGCGTGAATATATCGCGGTAAGGAAAATCAAAGGAGAACATTACTTAATCGTGCTGCCACCGGCGGCCGCGGGTACAGTGGGGTGGACGAAGCTTCTCCTACCCTGCTCAACTCGCATCGAACCTAACGGTTCTTCTATTTCAGCGCCTGCCCTTCGGGACGCATTAATCACGAAAGTTGTCATACTGCAACGGCAAATCCGGGGATGCTTCTTTGATCGCCGCCATAGCCGCCTGCAAATCATCGCGCTTTTTGCCGGTTACCCGCACTTTGTCGCCATTTACCTGGCTCTGCACCTTGAGCTTCGAATCCTTTATGACTTTGGTCAACTGCCGCGCGTGATCTTTATCAATGCCTTGGGCAAGCGTTAAGCGCTGTCGCTTCACCTTACCTACTCCTTCAATATCAGAAGCCTGTAGCGAGCGGCTATCCACGCCTCGCGAAGTAAGTTTGTCACGCAAAATATCGCGCAACTGTTTCACTTGAAATTCTTCGGGCGCGATGAGTAGCACTGTTTCATCTTCTAATTCGACCGAAGCATCAACATTACGGAAGTCGAAGCGACTGCGAATCTCTCGAGTCGCTTGGTCAACGGCATTACGCACTTCTTGAAGGTCTACCTCGGATACTATGTCGAACGATGGCATAACGTGCCTCTCCTAAATTTTTCTCAGCCTTATCTTGAATGGCGCAAAGGATAGCGAACCTTTTACAGGAGAACACGACGAATATCGCCCAACAATGATTCAAGGTGGACCATAAACTGGCCCCCGTCGACACCGTTGATAACGCGATGGTCATAAGATAACGCCAATGGCAGCATCCGCCGGGGCTGCACTGTATCGTCTTTCCATACCGGCTGCGTTGCAAGGCGCCCCACCCCGAGAATCGCGACCTCTGGTGTATTCACTATGGGCGTAAAGCCGGTGCCGCCCAGCGCACCCAAGCTGGAAATAGTAAAGGTGCCGCCGCTTAAATCATCTAAGGCCAGCTTCTTCTCTCGTGCTTTATTGGATAGTGACTGTATGTCTGCGGCCAAATCCCAAAGAGACTTTTGATCGGCATTTCGAATTACCGGAACAACCAAACCGTCAGGCGTATCAACGGCTATGCCAACATTAATGTAACGCTTATGGATATAGCCATCAGCGGACGCATTTAGGGAGCTGTTGAATTTGGGAAACTGCGTCAGTGCATGACAACAGGCAGCCACAATAAAGGCGAGCGGCGTTAGCGGCGGCTTCCCGCTTTGCTGCGACTCGGCCTTAAGCTCGCGGCGGAACAGCTCGAGATCTGTAACGTCAGCGGCACCATGCTGGGTAACATGCGGCACGTTCAGCCAGCTCCGATGCATGTTTTCAGCAACTTGTTTTTGAATTCGCGAAAATGCGATGTCTGTAACTTCGCCATAACGGCTGAAGTCAATCTGCGGAACCTTAGGAATACCGCCACCCGAAACGCCTTGTTCACGACCGGCTAACGATTGCTTAACGTACTGCTTCACATCTTCTTTGGTAATCCGGCCACGATTCCCAGACCCTGTGACTTCACCCAGCGACACGCCCATTTCTCTAGCCAACCGGCGCACTGCTGGCCCGGCGTAAACTCGCTTAATGTTATCAGGCGACTTTTCTGCTGCTGGACTCGATGACGATTCACCACCTAGGGCAACAGTCTTAACAGGCGTCGTGACGACGCCGAGGTCCGCACTGTCCTGCGCAGGCGCTGCGCTATCAGTAGCGCTAGGCAAAGCACCGGTTCCACCAGCGGGTTGCGCAACGTTTAGTCCCGAGTCGGACTGAGCTTCAACGACTGACAACAAAAGCAAGCTTACCAAAGGCTGACCCGAGACCACTGTGTCGCCGACACTGACAAGCAGTTTTTCGATTGTACCCGCACGTTCAGCCGGTACATCCATAGAAGCCTTATCAGATTCGATTACCGCCAAGGGGTCACCTTCAGCGACCTCCTGACCTTCGACTACGGTGATCTCAATAACTTCAACGGACTCGATGTCACCCAAGTCCGGTACCAAGAGTTCGATGCTCGTGGAACCAGCGGCAGAGGATGCCGCCGGGGTCGAGGGTGGTTTCGGGGCAACCGGCACTTCGATGGACTGCTCAGGGCTAGTCTTTGCACCGGCATCTGTAGCCGGAGGTATACCTGCGGACGACGATGCGAATTCGCCGATCCTTTTATGCTCCGCTTCAGCTGCGCTTATGCGCGCGATCAGCGTGCCTTCGCCGACTTGATCACCGACCGACAACAAAATCTCGTTTACCGTACCGGAAACGCCAGCTGGCACTTCCATCGAGGCCTTGTCAGACTCAATTACGATTAGCGGCGTATCCGCTGCAACCGCTTCCCCTGCAGCAACACAAACCTCGGTGACCTCAACCTCATCGATGTCTCCCAAATTGGGAATCAAGATGTCCACGCAGACTCCTTATCTAAGTCCATGTCCATGCCTATTGCCGGGCTTACGCCTCAGCTTGGGGCTTGCTATCGGCCGCATGCTACTGTTCTCTAGGATTTGGTTTTTCCGTATCGATCGCGAATGCGCTTTGCGCCTGATCGACAACCGCCATATCTATGGTACCCGTCAGCGCAAGCTGATAAAGCGCCGCTAGCGCTATAAACTCGCGATCCACCTCAAAAAACTTGCGCAAATTCTGACGCGTATCGCTGCGCCCAAAACCGTCAGTCCCCAGCACAAAGTATGGTCCATCGATGGCGCTGCGCAACTGCTCCGGCAGGCTTTTTATATAATCAGAAACTGCGATGACGGGAGCACCTTTCCACTCCGTCTGTTCACTCAGTTGTTGGGCGACAAAACTTTGTCTGGGCGGCTTATCTCGCGCCAAGAGATTAGCGCGATTGGTATCCTGAATGTCTCGAGCCAATTCACTGAAACTGGTCACACTCCATACCTCAGCGCTAACAGAAAACATCTCTTCTAGCAGGGAGGCGGCCGCTTCCGCTTCGGGCAAGAGCGCTCCACTAGCCAACAGTCGCACCCGCGGTTGCTCAGAGGATCGCCCTGGACGTCGCCTATACATACCGCGAATGATCCCTTCTATTAGTTCGGCGGACACCTCTTCCGCCGCACCGCCAGGCATTGCCGGCTGCTCATAGGCTTCATTCATCAGCGTGATGTAGTAGTACACTGCCGCATTCTCGACATACATATGCTGCAACCCGCGATGCACGATGACCGCAAGTTCATAAGCATACGCGGGGTCATAGGCAACGCAGTTTGGTACAGTCGCCGCAAGCACATGGCTGTGACCATCCTGATGCTGCAAACCCTCGCCGTTCAAAGTGGTCCGCCCGGATGTGCCGCCCAACAAAAACCCTCTGGCCTGAATATCTCCAGCCGCCCAGGCCAAATCACCAATACGCTGAAAACCAAACATCGAGTAAAAAATATAAAAAGGGATCAAGGTATACTGATGCGAGCTTTGCGCAGTCGCCGCAGCAATCCATGCAGAAAAGGCACCCGCTTCGTTTATGCCCTCTTCCATTACTTGGCCGTCCCGCGATTCATGATATGCGTTGAGCGCATCCGCATCCTCCGGGCGATACAGCTGCCCAACCGATGAATATATCCCCAGCTGACGGAACATGCCCTCCATCCCAAACGTCCGCGCCTCATCGGGCACAATAGGAACAATACGCGACTTAATCTCCTTGTCTCGAAGCAGCGTTGCGAGGATACGCACAAAAGCCATGGTGGTACTGATTGCGCGCGCCCCGCTGCCCTCTAGTTGGCTTTTGAAAACGCTGAGCGACGGCATCACAAGTGTTTCCGAGGTCTGCAATCGCTGAGGCATAGGTCCACCCAATGCTTTGCGACGCTCGCGCATATGCACCATTTCCGGACTGTCTTCCGGTGGACGGTAATAGGGAATGTCCCGCAGCTCAGCATTACTCAGCGGAATGTTGAAGCGATCCCGGAACTGTTTTAGCTCCTCCAAGTTCAGCTTTTTGACCTGGTGGGTGGTGTTTTCGGACTCACCCGCATCACCCATTCCATAGCCTTTAATGGTTTTCGCAAGCACCACCGTAGGCTGACCTTTATGACGTACCGCCGCATGGTAAGCCGCATAGATTTTATAAGGGTCATGGCCACCGCGATTAAGACGATTAATGTCGTCGTCGGTCATATCTGCCACCAACGCGGCAAGCGCTGGATCTTTTCCAAACAGATGTTCGCGAACGTAATGGCCGCCCTTCGCTTTATAATTCTGGTACTCACCATCTACGACTGTATCCAGTACTTTTTGCAAAAGACCGCTTTTATCTTTGGCAAACAGTGGATCCCAGCGACGCCCCCAGACCACTTTGATCACATTCCATCCGGCACCACGAAAGTAACCTTCTAACTCCTGAATGATTTTGCCGTTGCCACGGACCGGGCCATCGAGACGCTGCAAATTACAGTTCACAACAAAAATCAAGTTATCGAGCTTCTCTCGACCAGCCAGCGACAAAGCACCTAACGCTTCTGGCTCGTCGCACTCGCCGTCACCTAGAAATGCCCAGACCTTACGATTGCCAGAATCAACCAGGCCGCGGTTCTGCAAATACTTCATGACATGGGCCTGATAAATCGCCTGCAAGGGGCCTAGACCCATAGAAACTGTTGGGAACTGCCAATAATCAGGCATCAGCCAGGGATGCGGATAAGAGGACAATCCGCCGCCATCGACTTCGGTACGAAAACCATCCAACTGGTCAGCGCTGATACGCCCCTCCAGAAAGGAGCGAGCATAGATGCCTGGCGCCGCGTGCCCTTGAAAATACACTAAGTCGCCAGGGGCGACTGAGCGCTGGCCACGACTGCGGGATGCTGAGTTGTGCGAATCACCAGCAGCATCGTCGGTTTGTTCCGGCCCCCGAAAGAAGTAGTTAAAGCCCACGTCATAAAGCGTTGCCGATGAGGCAAAGCTCGAAATATGACCACCCAAATCACCGGGCTTTTGATTTGCACGGACCACCATAGCCAGCGCGTTCCAACGAATAAAGCTGCGGACGCGACGTTCTATAAACAAATCGCCGGGCATGGGGACTTCGGCAGTAACGGGAATGGTATTGCGATATGGCGTCGTAAGGGTATACGGCAGTGCCGCACCGGTTTCTGCCAAACGCCCGGATAAAACCCGCATAATTTCAAGAGCGCGAGCTACACCCTGCTGATCAAGAACATCCTCTAAAGCTTCGAGCCACTCCAAGGTTTCCTGGCGTTCAGCTTCGCTTTCAGCCGATGCTTGCGTCTGCGAGCTAAGCGTTTGTTGCTTATTAGGATCGGTTATATCGCTATCCTCTTAATGGTCAAACTCATTTTCGTGTAGAACTTCCATTCTAACGATATTTCCAAGTTTAAAGCGCCCTGCCTCATTTAAAGCCGAAAATCTGTCTGCATAGCTTCCACCCTCATCAGGCTGTACTCAAGGGTACCTGATGCAGAAAACGCGTTATCCGAGGCCAATCAAACTTTGGCCCAGGGTCATTCTTACGCTCCGGTGCTACCTCCATGTGACCAACGACCTGCTGCGGCCCAATTGCCGGGTAATGCTGCAAGAGCAACGCGAGCATTAGCTCCAACGCCTTATATTGTCGCTCCTCGAACGCTTCCGTTACACAACCCTCGAGCTCGATGCCAACCGAGAAGTGATTACAATTATCGCGAGCCTGATAACTGGACTTGCCGGCATGCCAGGCGCGGTTATGCAGTTCGACACACTGCGTAGTTTCGCCATCGCGGGCAATAAAAAGGTGCGGCGAGACATGCACGCCCTGCAGATCGGCAAAACTGGGATGCTCATCCGTGTCTAAAGTCCCGCCGAATAAGCGCAGCGGAGCGCCTGTGTGATACTGGCCTTCCGGCAGAGAGATGCAATGAATAACGATCAGATCGATTTGACCAGGATAGGGGCGTGCATCGAAATGAGGGCTTGGCTCCCATCGCGCTGCCACAATCTTTCCCGCCTGAATCATAGTCACCTACTCGTTCCCTCACTGGCTTAGCGACCGCAGCTTGACAGATAGCAAAGGGTCGCGATCCGTCGAGCGGTCCATCAGCAC
>DJYW01000166.1 GCA_002450255.1 Gammaproteobacteria bacterium UBA6968 | reverse complement strand
CGTTCCGCAGCGAACTCCGTATAGTCGTTTTTCATCGAGACTTTTTGGGGGCACTTTTGGGGGAACAGAACCGAGTTTGGAATAAATAAGTTAGCTAAATCAGTAAGTTATCGATTTTTCTTGGTCCCGTCCGCTCCGCCATTTATACCCCAAGCGCCTGCTGTAATAGGCTGGGCGTTCTTTCGTCGTAGGCAAAATTAGCCACAACGACAAGCCGTTATTGTAAACATGCAGGTGCGGCTATCTGTAAAGGGCCGGGGCCCGAACACTCTCTCAGGCGAGCTAAGAGTCCCGTGCAGGCGCTCCAAAGGGTATACGACAGAAAACGGCTATACGTTAAGAATTCTAGGACTCAGAGCCCTTGCTTGAGGCTGTGATGAGCTCAGTCTGTTTTTGAAGGTTCGTCAAAGCCAGCATCACTAAAGTTTTCAAGCCGGCAACCGATTACCTCTCTAGCGGCAAAAGTTTGCCGGTTTGTGTCGTAGTTGGGGATCGCCCGTGATTGTTAACACAAACCTGTCGGCTCTAAATGCGCAAAGGATGCTGTTTGATAACACTAAGGCAGCGTCGACTGCCATGGAGCGTTTGGCGACAGGGTCTAAAATCAATAAAGCGCAAGATGACGTTGCTGGCTCAGCTATTGCTGACCGTATGACATCTCAGGTGCGTGGTTTGAACATGGCTGTGAAAAACGCTGAAGATGCGTTGTCTATGCTGTCGGTCGCTGAAACGATGTACGTAGATCAAACTGACATTACGCAAAGAATACGTGAACTTGCTGTGCAGGCCGCAAACGATACTACCTCTGCAAAAGACCGTGATTACCTACAGTCTGAGGTTACCGCTCTCGTCGCGGAAGTGGATAGGATCGCCAGCCAAACAATGTTCAATGGCGAAAGTATTGGAGGTTGGAAAAACCTTCAGCTTGGCTCAGACACTGGCCAGAGCATTACTACACACATAACCACTTTAAGTGGGCATTCTGGCACAACGTACGGGAGTGCGACTCAGGACTATGCCGCTGGATCTACAAATCTCGAGATCAAAGGCTTGTCCACTTCTGGCCCCTTCGCGTTTGGCGATGTTGTAATGGCTGGTCTGTACAACCCAGATACTTACTTTGTGCAGGGCGTATCGACCGCCCAAATGCATGATGACGGCACCTTTACCCAAACTATTGCACTTAGTTCCGGTCTGGTTCAGTCCATTACTGCCGGAAACGAAATAGTGTCGTCGATTGGCACAATCGACTTTTCGATTACGGATGACCCAACTACAGCAGTAAATGAACAGTTTACGCTGGGAGGACGAGGCAGCTTATATAGCATCGACCTATCTAGCGATGCTGGGGGCGCACTTCAGGGCATAGACTCAGCTCTGGAAACTTTGGCATCGGCGAGCGTCGAAGTCGGCGCTATGCAGAATAGGCTAAACCACACAATCGCCAATCTTATGGGTGTTGCCGAACAAACCACGGCAGCTAGATCTCGTATTGAGGATGCAGACTTTGCAGCTGAAAGCGCAGTTCTGGCAAAGACACAAGTGCTTCAGCAGACAGGTGCGGCTATGCTGGCTCAGGCAAATGCAAGGCCACAGCTCGTGCTGGAACTAATCAAATAGCGGCATCAACTTTAGCTCTTGGTTTCAGATGACCATTAACTGCATCAGCCCAAGCGTCCTGCATGGCCCTCTCTGGTAGCGCTTGATGAATCCAGACAGCAAAGAATTTTAGGCCCGGGTAACACTTTTTCAGTCAGTCTGCAGTGCGGGTTAAACCTTACAAAAGTCCATCGCTGCGGTCCTTTCGTCAGCGCCTACAGTTCTCGTGGTTAGCGTTAAAATCAATCCCTACTATTTTTGGTTATAAAAGAGGACCTATGAAAATTCTCGCAATTGGCGGCAGCGGTGGCATGGGTCGGTTTGCTGTGGATGCTGCTCAGCACTTTGATAGCGTGGAGCGAATCGTAGTCGCCGACCTGAATGAATCCAGCGCGCAAGACTTTGCTGCTCAACTTAATAATAAAGTCAGTTCAATGGGTTTGGATGTCAGTGACGATGTGGCATTGCGAAAGGCCATGGCGAATACGGATTTGGTGATAAACACCTGCGGGCCTTTCTATCGTTATGGTGTGCCGGTCTTACAAGCCGCAATTGATACAGGGTGCCATTACGTGGATATCTGTGACGATTGGGAGCCCACAGTAGAGATGCTGAAGCTGGATCAACAAGCCAAAGACGCCGATGTATGCGCTATCGTGGGATTGGGCGCCAGTCCTGGCATTTCGAATATGCTGGCGTTAATGGCGATGCAAGAACTCGATTCCGTCGCTACTTTGTATACCGGCTGGGACCTTGGTGGCGCTACGCCAGAGGGAGAGTCTTCTCAAGCGGGTGTTAACGCGGCAATGCTCCACGGGATCGAGCAGATGACCGGCAAGGTGAGGATCTTCCGAAACGGTGCTTTTGAGCTGACGAAGCCTATGGCACCAGTGCCGGTTCGCTTTCCAGGGTTAACGCCGTTTCAAGGTTATATTTTTGGTCATCCTGAAGCCGTAACGTTCCCTCACAACTATCCGCAATTGCGCGAGTCCATCAATCTCGCTCACGGTGGTGATATCGATTCCTGGCTGCTCAAAGGCATCCTAGCCTTGGTAAATCGGGGTCTGATAAGTCGCTCTCGAGCAGCTGCTCTACTGACCTGGTTTGAGAAGCACAGAGGCGCCAGCGATGAAAAGAGCGACTCTGACGCTCCTCCGGCCATG